>JAFAVP010000017.1 GCA_019242395.1 Alphaproteobacteria bacterium
CGAGGCCATAGATACGCACGATCTCTTCCACGAGATCGGCTGTGCCTTCCACATCGCTGCGCCACGACGGCGGCTGCACCGACAGTGGACCCTCGCCCGTCACCGCAAAGCCAAGTTGCGTCAGGATACGGACGATGTCCGGCTCGGACACATTCACACCAGCCAGCCGCTGCACGGCGCCTGGTGAGAACGCAATGGTGCGCTTCCATTCCGGGACGGCACCGGCAGCAACGACCTCGGACGGCTCGCCGCCGCAGAACTCAAGGATGAGTTTCGTAGCGAGTTCCAGCCCCGGCACCACGAATTCCGGATCGATCCCGCGCTCGAAGCGGTAGCGCGCGTCCGAAACAATCCCGAGCTTGCGCCCGGTCTGCGCAATGCGCACGGGATCGAAATACGCGGACTCGACGAACACGTTGGTGGTGGATTCTGTGCACGCCGTATCGTCGCCGCCCATCACGCCGGCAATACCGCGCGCGGCCTTTTCATCCGCGATCACGCACATTGCGGAATCGAGTGTGTAGGTCTTGCCGTCGAGCGCGAGGATTTGTTCGCCGTCCTGCGCGAGCCGCGCTTGCATGTCGCCGACGAGTTTGTCCGCGTCGAAGACATGCAACGGCCGCCCGCGGTCCAGCGACAGGAGATTGGTGACATCCACCAGCGCGGAAATCGGGCGCAAGCCCACCGCCTTGAGGCGATCCTGCACCCATTTGGGCGAAGGGCCATTCTTCACGTTGCGGATGAGACGGCCGGCGAAAATGGGGCAAGCACTGGCCGTTTCCGGCGTGAAGTTCAGCGCGATTTTCTTCGGGCAGGGAAACGCGCCTGGCACCGGCCTCACCGAACCATCTTTCAGCGCGCCTAAATCGGCTGCCGCCAGATCGCGGGCGACGCCGTAAACGCTTGTGGCGTCGCCGCGATTGGGCGTGATCGCCACGTCGATAACCGGATCGTTCAGACCCAGCGCTCGCGACGCAAGCTCGCCCACCTTCGCATCAGCCGGCAATTCAATGATGCCGTCGTGATCGTCGCCGAGCATCAGTTCGCGCGCCGAGCACAGCATGCCGCGTGATTCCACGCCGCGGATGGTGCCGACCTTCAGCACATCCCCGCTCGCCGGGATAACCACCCCGGGTTTCGCTAACACGGCTTTCATACCGGTGTGCGCGTTCGGCGCGCCGCACACCACCTGGATGGGTTCACCTGCGCCCGTGTCCACCATGCAGAGCTTCAGCTTGTCGGCATTTGGATGCTTCTCAGCGGAGATCACATGCGCGACAGTGAAATCCTTCAGCCGGGCGCCCGCATCTTCGATCGACTCCACTTCAAGTCCGATGGACGTGAGCTTCTCCGACACCGCCTGCGCATCGGCTTCCGTTTCCAGATGATCCTTGAGCCAGGAGAGCGTGAACTTCATCGCGACAGCCCTCCATCCAAAGTCGGGATGTCGAGCGGTGCGAAGCCGAAATGCTTAAGCCAGCGAATGTCGGACTCGAAGAAGCTGCGAATATCTGGAATGCCGTATTTCAGCATGGCCAGGCGATCGATGCCGCCGCCGAAGGCGTAACCTTGGTACTTTTCAGGATCGATGCCGCACATCGCCAGCACCTTGGGATGCACCATGCCGGAGCCGGCCAGTTCCAGCCAATCGTTGCCCTGCCCGAAGGTGATCTTGCCGGGCGTCGAGCGGTCGCAGCGGAGATCCCATTCCACGCTCGGTTCGGTGAAGGGGAAGAACGACGGGCGCGCGCGCAGCTCCACCTTCTCCACTTCGAAGAAGGCTTTGCAGAGTTCCTCCAGCGTCCATTTCAGATGGCCGAGGTTCGTGACCTCGTCGATCACCAGCCCCTCGAACTGGTGGAACATGGGGGAGTGTGTGGCGTCGGAATCGACGCGATAGGCGCGGCCCGGCGAGATGATCCGGATCGGCGGATTCTGCGACAGCATGGTGCGCACCTGCACCGGCGAGGTGTGCGTGCGCAGCACGTGTCTTGAACCATCTCTTTGCGGCGACACGTAGAAGGTGTCGTGCATCTGCCGCGCCGGATGATCCGGCGGGATGTTCAACCTGGTAAAATTGTAGTCGTCGTATTCGACATCCGGTCCTTCCGCCACCGCGAAGCCGAGATCGGCAAAGATCGCGGTGATCTCATCGAGCACCTGGCTCACTGGATGGACCGTGCCTTGCGGCTCCGGCCGCGCAGGCAAGGTGACATCGATACGTTCCGACGCTAGCCGCGCGTTCAGCGCCTGCTCCTGCAGTTCCGTCTTGCGGGCCGTGATCGCTGCGCTAATCCGGTCGCGCAGCGTGTTGAATTGCGGGCCTTTCTCCTTGCGCTCCTCCGGCGACATGCCGCCGAGCGTCTTCAGAAGTTCGCTGATCGAGCCCTTCTTGCCGAGTGCCGATACGCGCACTTGTTCCAATGCGCCTTCATCAGCCGCAGCGGTAATGGCGCTTTCAATATCGCGCTCGAGGCTTTGAATGTCCGTCATCGCCACTCCGATTCACCTCCCCTTTGTGGGGAGGTCGGCGAGCCAAAGGCGCGCCGGGTGGGGGTGAATGAAAGAGGAATAGCAGAAGAGCACGCACTTAGCCCCCCACCCGATTTGCTCCGCTTCGCATCGCAAATCGACCTCCCCACAAGGGGAGGTGAAGAGTCAAGCGCTCGCCTGGTCCACCAGCGCCTTGAAGGCCGCCGGCTCGTGAATGGCGAGGTCGGAGAGCACCTTGCGGTCGATCTCGATTCCCGCTTTGGCGAGCCCGCTGATAAATCGGCTGTAGGTGAGGCCGTGCTCGCGCACCGCGGCGTTGATGCGCTGAATCCAGAGGGCGCGGAAATTCCGCTTCTTCAGCTTGCGGCCGATGTAGTTGTGCTGCAGCGAGCGATCCACCGCAGCGTTGGCCGTGGTGATGTTGTTTTTGCGGCGGCCGCGGAAGCCCTTGGCCTGTTCCAGAACCCGCTTGCGGCGGGCGCGCGAGGGGACGGCGCGTGGCGCACGTGACATGGCTCAGCTCTCCTTACGCGTAGGGCATCCAGCGCTCGACGCGCTGGGTTTCCGAGTGGGACAGGGTGCCTTTCAGCTCCTTGCGGGTGCGCTTGGACTTGCTGATCAGGCGGTGGCGCTTGTACGCCTGCCCGGTCTTGATCTTGCCATTGGCGGAGAACCGGAAGCGCTTTTTCGCGCCCGATTTGGTCTTCATCTTGGGCATTTTGCTTCTCCTTGGGACGCAGAGGTCCGGTCGCGTTTCAGGGTCGCCACGGCATGCCCTTACGCCGGGCGGCCCGAAAGAGCGGCGGTTATACGGAACATTGTCACGAATTCAAGCCGCAAACCGGTGATGGCCGTTATGGTGGGACCATGCTCGATCTCCCAGGCGCATACCGGCGCTTTGCACGGTTCATCTTTTTTCCTGCCCTTGCCGTGGTTGTCTGGGGCGAGCTCAAGCCCAGCGCCCACGGTCCCGAAAACGGGCTGGACAAGGTTTTCCACTTTACCGCCTATTTCGGGCTGGCGGGGATAGCCACGGTTGCGCTCGGAGAGAGGCGCCTGGCGATCAAGGCTGCGGCGGGATTGGCTCTATTTGGCGGAATCCTCGAAATCGTGCAAAGTTTCGTCGGCCGCGATGCGGAATGGGGTGACCAGGCCGCCAACGCCGCGGGGGTGTGTGCCGGGGTGATAGCCGCCTGGCAAACGGTCCGCGCGGTGCGTTCGCTGGCGAAAAAGGAAAAACACTGAAGGGGAGATGTTCCGATGTCGATGTACGGTGAGTTCAAGAAATTCGCGATGCGCGGCAACGTGCTGGATCTGGCGGTGGGCGTGGTGATCGGCGCCGCATTCACCGGCATCGTCAATTCGCTGGTTAAAGACATCATCATGCCGCCGGTTGGCCTGGCGATGGGCGGCATCGATTTCTCGAACTTCTATGTGGCCCTAAAGGGGCCGCATCTGGCCACGCTTGCCGATGCGCAGAAGGCAGGTGCCGTTACCCTCAACTATGGCGTCTTCATTAACGCCATCATCAATTTCATCGTGGTGGCGATTGCGCTGTTCCTCCTGATCCGCGCGATCAACCGGATGACCACTCCCGAAACGCCGGCGGAAGCTGCGGCCGCCGCGCCACCGCCGCCGCCGGAGGAAGTGCTGCTGCTGCGCGAAATCCGCGACGAATTGAAGGCGCGCTGAGCGCCACCTATCTTTCTGCCGCTGGTAGAAGGAGAATGGCAGCATGGCGCAGTTTCCCGTCGACAAGCCGGACGAGGAGTGGCGCCGGGAGCTTTCGCCCGATGCCTACCGGGTCTTGCGCAAGCACGGAACCGAACCGGCCGGCACGAGCCCGCTGAACCATGAGAAGCGCGAGGGGGCCTTCCTCTGCGCAGGCTGCGGGCAGCCGCTGTTCGATTCCAAGACCAAGTACGAAAGCGGCTCCGGGTGGCCGAGTTTCTATCGTCCCAAAGAAGCGGCCGTGGGCACCACGACCGATCGCAGCCTCTTGATGACCCGCACAGAAGTGCACTGCGCGCAATGCGGCGGGCATCTCGGTCACGTGTTCAATGACGGCCCGGCGCCAACCGGTCAACGCTACTGCATGAATGGCGCCGCTCTGAAATTTCAGCCGAAGGAAGGCTGATGTTCGCGGCGGTGGCGCAGCCGTCCGGCAGCAAGCGGGAAATCTACCGTGAATTGTGCCTGCAAGCGCGCGGGCTGTTCGAGAGCGAGCGCGATCCGATATGCAATGCCGCCAATCTCGCGGCTCTGCTTTACAACGGCTTAGGCGACGTGAACTGGGCCGGCTTCTACTTCCTGAAAGGTGCAGACCTGGTGCTGGGGCCGTTCCAAGGCCAGCCCGCCTGCGTGCGCATTCCCGTGGGAAAGGGCGTGTGCGGCACGGCGGCTCAGCGGCGCGAGGCCGTGACGGTGCCGGACGTGCAGAAATTCCCTGGCCACATCGCTTGCGATGCGGCATCCCGGTCGGAGGTCGTGGTCCCGCTGCTGAAAAGCGGACGCCTGCTCGGCGTGCTGGATCTCGACAGCCCGAAGCTCAACCGGTTCAACGATGAAGACCGCTCGGGCCTCGAAACACTCGCCGAACTCTGGGTGGAATCGAGCGATCACCCTTGAGCGCGTTGCAGCCGCTCAGATCGAGCGGC
>JAFAVP010000037.1 GCA_019242395.1 Alphaproteobacteria bacterium
GCGCCAAAACCCCCGCGCATCCTAATGCCGTGCTGGACCAAACCCGAAGCCTTGCTCCAGGCACAAGCAATCCCATGATCGAGTTTTCTGAGAATTCTGGCGATAGTCCAAGGTACGATTTTGGACTGAAAGACATGAAAAATCTTAGGATCGCTGATGCGAATGGAAATCCGGTCGCACCACAATCTGCGCCGCAATGCTTGTACTTTTTCCCACAGTTTTTCACCGCGTTTCCCAACGCTCGCTACAATTACACTTATGTGGTGCACGGATTGGACTGGGCGGACAACCAGCTGCTTGATCAATTAACAATCGCCACGCCGCGCGCTGTTCCCTTTACATCGGCTTTTATCGGTTCTTCCAGATTGTTGCCTCCTATTCCCTTTCTCCCGCCAGCGCGAAATGTTCGGCCGACCTGGAAAGTGACAATACGTGGTGTTGCCACTCCGCTGACTGAGAGTTCCCCGTCGGCCGGTGGTTACTCATCGTTCCCGATTTGCAGTCCCGATGGGCGCAACTGCAGGCTCAAGGTAGTGGCGCATTAGCAGATGATCTTAGGTTGCGACTGCTAACGCCCCCGCCCACTCGTGCTACCGCGTACCACGATGCTGCTTTCATCGCTTCTGACTATGTGCGCTGACCCTGCCGCATTTGCCAGCGTCCAACATTCCACCTCGCCCCGGATAGAAGCCCGATGCTCTATGCGGATGAGCACGTGAAGCTCGGCACGTTTTCATGCGCCAAGAACGGTCACACTGTTAACTGGCTCACCACGCTTGGAGTGGAGCGGGCAGTAGAGGCGCGGCTGCTGCGGGGATAGGCCAGGCATCAGTCTCTTCGCGCGTAAAACGGCGTAGACTCATCCTCCTCAATGTCAGGGAATTCCGCCGGGAAGAATGTCGTTCTATGCTTTGGGTCAGCGTCCGCTTGCCGAGTGCCGTCCGTCGTCACGACGTAACCGAAGCCCCTGCTGAATGGAGCGCCATGGGCCTTATCAAAAGTCGCAAAGATCGTAGGTAGCTCGGAATTTGCATCCCCAGTTTCGTCGATTGCCAGAATACTCTCGAATGGCAAGAAAGCTCTGATGACATGCGTGGCCCTTCTCTGGAGAGGCAAGTTGTTCCAAAAATGTCTCGCACGCGCCTCAGTTTGTTCCCGTTCACGCTGTTGGTCGAATCTTCCGCCATGCAGCCGCAACTCCGTCCAGTGGGGAATGGCGTGATCTCCGACCTCGGTTGCATCCCATCGTGAGTTGTCCTCGTCGAGGATCGCCAACCTCTCGCCCCAGCAGACCCAAATTCCTTCGTGCGTGCATCTGATGAGCCGTCGGAAGAACCAGCCGGATTCGAAGTTTCCTGGCTCGTGTTCATAGAGGCCTTTCGGATTTGCTGCTTCGGGATAACCGTCTTTCGCAGGATCCCTGAAAAGAACCGGCTCGTGGCAGTTGACGGGATCGTCGCGCAAGATTTTGAGCAACTTCCGTTTGGTCGCTAGGTTCGCCCGGAGTTCGGTCTTCAGAGACCTTTTCCGAAGAGCGAGCGAGATGCCGAAAAAGGCGAACAATAGATGGTCGTTCTTAGGCTGCAGGAGCGCATCTTCTAAATCAGCCTTACCCCACAGATGATACTCTGACACGTTTGCTTCGATGCACCATTCGCGAAGAGCATCGCGAGCCTTTTTCGAGAAATCGCACGGTGCCACCAGCATCACAGCATCCAGTTTGGAACGCTCCTCAATAGGTATGTCGTTGAGGTATCGCCGTAACTGAGTCGGGCCGATCCTCTTCTCCCGCTTGCACTGGACTAGCCAAAGCCGAGCATCTGCCAGAAAATCAGCAGGAGCATCGGCGTCTTCTTCGGGAGCGGCCGCTCCGGCTGCTCCTTCCCATCCTCGTATATCGAAGCTGTCATCGCTGCCGAGGCGGCCAGTGCTCTCCAACTTCAGCCATGTTCGGAACTCGTAAAGCAGCGCTCTAACGAGGTCCTCGAAGCGGTGGGGCTCCAAGTCTTCGAAGTGAAAGGGTCCTAGCGTGCGACTGATTGCCGGCAATTTGCTTTTGCCACCCGAATTGCCACCGGACGGCAGAGTATCAGTCGGGACGGAGCGGCATCAATTCCCGATATTTCCCGCTATTTCCCGGTATATCACGCATGCCGCAGCACAGGAAAAAACAGAGCGGGACAGCATCTTTCGGTTTAGCAAACCGCCGCCTTCAGCCTCTCGGCCACCGCTCCGGTATGGTACCTCATGCCTGAGAACCTCTCCCCCCACAAGCTGCTTTGATGAGCCCGCCGATCAGGCTTAATGGGCAGGCCAAGGAGGCGGCATGCTGACATTGCTGGGCGTGGCGGTTCTCGTGGCGGGCTTCGTCATCCGGCTCAATCCATTGCTGGTGATTGGGGCGGCCGCGCTGGTGACGGGCCTTTCTGGCGGGCTCGATCCGCTGGCGATCCTCGCGGCCTTCGGCAAAGCTTTCAACGACAACCGCTACGTCTCGCTGGTTTGGCTGATCCTGCCGCTAATCGGCCTGCTGGAGCGCTACGGCCTGCAGGAGCGGGCGCGGATGCTGATCGGGCGCCTTCGCGCGATCACCGTGGGGCGCCTGCTGCTCCTCTACTTCATCATCCGCCAGATCACGGCGAGCCTGGGGCTCACGGCCCTCGGCGGCCATGCGCAGATGGTGCGCCCGCTGATCGCGCCAATGGCGGAAGCCGCGGCGGAGAAGGAGCTTGGCTCCCTTTCGGATGAGCAGCGCTATCGCGTACGCGCCCATGCGGCCGCGGTCGACAATATCGCGCTGTTCTTCGGAGAGGACATCTTCATCGCCATCAGTTCGATCCTGCTGATCAAGGGCTTCCTGCAGCAGAGCGGTGTGCTCGTGCAGCCTTTCGAGCTCTCGATGTGGGCGATACCCACCGCGGTTCTGGCACTTCTCATTCATGGCGCGCGCGTGCTGCTGCTTGACCGAAAACTGAAGCGCGAAGCGGCGCGAACGTCCGAATGATCACGCTGCAATTCTGCTATCTCGTGGCGGGCTTTGCCTTCGGCAGCTATGCGGTGCTGAGCGCGTTCGATCACACCAACAAGAAGCGTTTTGGCAACGCGGCATTCTGGGGCTTGTTCGCCGCCAGCTTTCTTTTCGGGTCGCACCTGAAAGATTGGGAAAACGGGACGCTGGTGGTCGCGCTCATTCTCCTCGGCGGGTGCGGGGTGCTGGGACAAGGCAAACCTGCAAACGCCACCGCGGATGAGCGGCGCGCGAGCGCGCGGCGGCGGGGCAATTGGCTGTTCGCGCCGGCGCTGCTGGTTCCCGCGGCCGCGCTGCTCGGCACACTGTTCCTGAAGCAGGCACAGATCGGCGGCAACGCGCTCATGGATGCAAAGAACACCACCGTTATTTCGTTGGTGCTGGGCATCGTCGTCGCGCTCGTGGTGGCGATGCTGTGGCTCAGGCCGAAACGAGCGGCGCCGCTGCAGGAAGGCCGCAGGCTGGCGGACATGGTGGGCTGGGCGATCGTCCTGCCGCAGCTGCTAGCGTCACTCGGGGTCATCTTCGCGCTTTCCGGGGTAGGCAAGGCGGTGGGCGAGATCGCCACGCGCTATCTGCCTCTCGACAAACCGCTGGAAGCCGTGGCGGTGTATTGCGTTGGGATGGCGGCGTTTACCGTGGTCATGGGCAATGCGTTCGCGGCATTTCCAGTGATGACGGCGGCCATTGGCCTACCGCTGATCGTGCATCAGTTCCACGGCAATCCGGCGATCATGGCGGCCATTGGAATGCTATCCGGTTTCTGCGGCACGCTCACCACGCCCATGGCGGCAAACTTCAACATCGTACCTGCAGCCCTGCTGGAACTGCCAGACCGCAACGGCGTCATCAAGGCGCAACTGCCCACGGCCGCCCTGATGCTGATTGCCAACACGCTGCTGATGTATTGTCTCGTGTTCCGCTTCTGAGGATGCCGTGCCCATTGGCCTGACGAAAGAACTCGCCTCCCATTTCGCGCGCACAGCGCTTTCTCATGTCACGCGTGAGTATCCCAACAAGCTCGATCATGTGCTGACCGGGCCAGAGGATGTGAAGGGCCCGCGCGCGCTGCACCCGATCTTCTACGGCAGCTTCGACTGGCACTCCTGCGTGCATGGCTATTGGACCTTGGCGCGATGCCTGCGCCGCTATTCCGATCTGCCGCAGGCCGGGGACATTCGCGCACTGTTCGACGAACAGTTCACGCCGGAGAAAGTGGCGGGCGAAGTGGCCTATCTGGCCAGGCCTTCGGCGCGCGGCTTCGAGCGGCCTTACGGCTGGGCCTGGGCATTGAAACTGCAAGCCGAGCTGCTGCTGCATCGCAATGCGGATAGCAAGCGCTGGTCCCAAGCAATGCAGCCGCTTGCCGGTGCCTTCGTCACGCGCTTTCGCGACTTCCTGCCGCTCGCGACCTATCCGACCCGCGCAGGCACGCATGGCAACTCCGCATTTGCGACGGCATTGGCGCTCGACTACGCGCGCGTTACTAGCGACACCGAACTTGCATCGCTGCTGCAGCAGAAGGCGCGCGCCTGGTACGGTAGCGATTCGAATTACAAGGGCTTTGAGCCGTCGCAGGACGATTTTCTCTCGCCGTCGCTGATGGAAGCGGCCTGCATGAGCCGCGCACTCGACGCGAACACCTTTCTCACATGGTTCCAAATGTTCTTGCCGCACGCGGAGCATGAGCAGCCTGTCTTTCTCTTTGTGCCGGCAACTGTGAGCGACCGCAGCGACGGCAAGATCGCGCATTTGGACGGTCTCAATCTGTCGCGTGCCTGGTGCTGGATGCTGATCTTGCAGGCTCTACCGCAAGGCAGCCTGCTGAACATGCGATCGGTGATTGATCGGCACATCGATAGCGCGCTGCCGCACGTTGTCGGCGACTACATGGGCGAACACTGGCTCGCAAGTTTCGCGCTGCTGGCGCTCGATCCGTATCCGGATTAGACACGCCGCACATTGATCAAGCCGGAATCCATCCTGTGTCCATCGCCGCAGGGGCTCTATTGCCCGCCCGGCGACTTCTACATTGACCCGACGCGCCCGGTCGCGCGCGCGGTCATCACGCACGGTCATTCGGATCACGCGCGCGGCGGCCACGCATCCGTGCTCGCGACCGCCGAAACGCTCGCCATCATGCGCGCGCGCTACGGCGACGACTTTGCTGGCAGCGCGGAATCCGTTCGCTATGGACAGACGACCGAGCGCGACGGCGTAGAGGTGACGCTAGTCCCGGCGGGACACGTCTTGGGTTCGGCGCAGGCCGTCATCCGCAGCAAGGGTCTGACGATCGTCGTTTCCGGCGATTACAAGCGCCGCCGCGATCCCACCTGTCCCCCATTCGAGCCTGTGCGCTGCGATCTCTTCGTCACCGAAGCCACCTTCGGGCTGCCGGTTTTCTGTTTTCCGGAGCCGAGCCACGAGATCGAGAAGTTGCTGAAATCCGTAGCGCAGTTCCCGGACCGCACACATCTGGTCGGCGCCTACGCCCTCGGCAAAACGCAACGCGTCATCCGGCTGAGCCGCGAAGCGGGGTACGACAAGCCACTCTACATTCATGGCGCGCTGGCCGGCATGAACACGCTGTATGAACGGTTCGGCATCGATATGGGGCCGCTTGAACCGGCCACGGTCGAGAACGCCAAGAAGGCGGATTTCGCTGGGGCCATCGTCATTGCGCCGCCGTCGGCGCTGGAGGATCGTTGGACCCGGCGCTTCGCCGATCCGCTGCCGGCGTTCGCGAGCGGCTGGATGCGCGTTCGCGCCCGCGCGCGGCAGCGGCATGTCGAGTTGCCGCTGGTGATCTCCGACCATGCGGATTGGCAGGAGCTGACGGATACCATCCGGGAGCTGACGCCTGGCGAAGTTTGGATCACGCACGGCAATGAGGACGCGCTGCTGCGCTGGTGCGCGCTTAACAACCAGTCCGCTCGCGCGCTCCGCCTCGTCGGCTATGACGAAGACGAAGGCGAGGATTAGTTGCTGAACGATCCTTGTCGTACCCCTACTCGCCATGGCCGCCCGTGTGGCGACCATCCATCCGGCGCGCGTCTGCGCGCCAAGAAGAGTCATTTGCGCTCGCGGACGCTCGCGCGATGGATGGCCG
Organism: Alphaproteobacteria bacterium; assembly: GCA_019242395.1. Classification (GTDB taxonomy): domain Bacteria; phylum Pseudomonadota; class Alphaproteobacteria; order Micropepsales; family Micropepsaceae; genus Rhizomicrobium. The sequence continues at coordinate 6,138 of JAFAVP010000037.1, forward strand.
GGTCAAGCCTGGCCATGACGAATGAGATGGCGGCATCGACGATTTGCTGCTGCTTCCTCAAACCATCAAACCGGCGGATCATCGAGGTCCAACAGATCTTCTCCGAACACTCCATTGCGCTCGATGTACGCGTTGTATGATTCGATGAATGCCCTGTTCTCCTCGGCCCAACGCCGCCGACGCTGATCTTTCAGACCGTCGTGGAATTCTTCCTCCGGGATTTGGGACAGGTTCATCTCGGAAAACTTTCGGCTAAACCTCGTCAGGATCACATATGCCGTGGCATCGATCACGATAAAACGTTAGCACCGCCGACTGGCGGGAGCCGGGGCGGCGACTGAGAGTCATGGAAGCGGACGCCAACTACCTTTGAGAAAACCGAGTCTGTCAATCGGTTCACGTCCGACCTGAGTGGGCCTCGTTCCCACGCATTTCCACTCTGATGAGAGTCCTGTGGTCAGTGCATCTGGAATATCTGCGTTTGGATTTTGCCGGCAAAAATCCGAAAATGCTGCCCGTCGCCGGGCATCAACCTTTTCGGACTTCATGCAAGCCCTTCCACTAGCACCCCCATTGCAGACAAGTACTTTGCCATTCATGCAGCGCCAGTTCGTTGCACCCGCGGCTCCCACCTCGGCCGGAATGCTGTCAAGTTCTCCTAGCCCCTCTCCGGAGCGATTTTTGTGGATCGCGCAGAACGCCTTAAGGTTCCCCACGTCGGAAGCATTCGCAGCACCCACCGTGAGTGCTGTCGAGATGGCAAAGGCAAGAATCTGCTTCACTGTCCCTTCCTTGTCCGCTAGCTGCGGAAGCCTTTCTGTAGGGCAGAAGACGACGAGAAACAACTTTGGATCCATATTTGTAAAACTTGGAGTGTCTGCAGGTGTAATTAGGAGCAAGCATTCTTGCATCTATTTCAATTGTTTGAGCCGGGGTTGATCGGGTGCGCGCGTTTGCCAATCTGCTCGACCGGCTGGCGTTCACGCCGGCGCGCAACGGCAAGCTGACGTTGCTGCGCGATTACTTTCGCGAAGCGCCGGACCCGGAGCGCGGCTGGGCTCTCGCGGCGCTTACGGGCGTGCTGGGTTTCGAAGCCGCCAAGCCGTCCTTCATCCGCAAGGCGGTGGAGGCGCGGATGGACCCGGAGCTGGTCTGGTACGCGCACGATTACGTCGGCGACCTTGCGGAAACCGTGGCGCTGGTGTGGCCGGCCAAGCACGGCGCGAACCGCGAGCCGGAGTTGTCTGAAGTTGTGGACACGCTCACTCACGCGAGCCGCGCCGAAGTGCAGCGCTTGCTGGAAGGCTGGCTCGATGCCCTCGATCCGGATGGCCGCTGGGCGCTGCTGAAGTTGCTGACGGGCGGCCTGCGTGTCGGCGTTTCTGCGCGGCTGGCGAAGCACGCGCTCGCCGCGATGGGGGGCGTGGAGGTCGCTGAAATTGAGGAAGTCTGGCACAGTCAGCATGCGCCTTATGAGGACCTGTTTGCCTGGCTTGAGAAACGCTCCGCCAAACCATCGACCAACAATCCCGGTCGTTTCCGGCCGGTCATGTTGGCGCATGCCATCGAGGATGCAGATTTCGCGCGATACGACGCAAAAGATTACGCGGCGGAATGGAAATGGGATGGCATCCGCGTTCAGGCGGTGAGCGAGCGAGGGCAACGGCGACTCTACAGCCGCACCTCTGATGACATCTCCGGCAGCTTCCCAGATCTGATTGAAGCGCTGAATTTCGAAGGCGTTATCGACGGCGAGTTGCTGGTGATGCGCGATGGCCGTGTATGCTCCTTCAACGAATTGCAGCAGCGCCTCAACCGCAAGAGCATTGATCTCGCATTGCTCGCCAAGTTTCCCGTCGGCATTCGCGCCTACGACATTCTGCTCGATGGCGAAGCGGATGCTCGCCAACTGCCGTTTGCCGCGCGGCGCAAGCGGCTCGAAGCCTTCGTTAGGCACGCGAATTCTCCGCGCGTCGACCTGTCTCCATTGCAGGCATTCTCAAGTTGGGCGGAACTTTCCGGTTTGCGCTCTCACCCACCGGAGGGCGATCCGCAAATCGCGGAAGGATTGATGCTCAAGCGCTGGGACTCCATCTACGAAGCGGGCCGCCCGAAAGGGCCTTGGTTCAAGTGGAAGCGCGATCCACATCTGGTTGACGCCGTGCTGATGTACGCGCAGCGCGGTCACGGCAAGCGCTCCGGCTATTATTCTGACTATACCTTCGGTGTTTGGAAGGAGGGTGCGAATGGCGATCGCACGCTGACGCCGGTGGGAAAAGCCTATTTCGGCTTCACTGACGAGGAGCTGAAGCAACTCGACAAGTTCGTGCGGGATCATACGGTGGACCGCTTCGGTCCGGTCCGCGCGGTGAAGGCGGACAGGGATTTTGGCCTGGTGCTGGAAGTCGCCTTCGAGGGATTGCAGCGCTCAACCCGCCACAAATCCGGTGTCGCGATGAGGTTTCCACGCATCAACCGTATTCGCTGGGACAAGCCCGCCCGCGAAGCCGACGAACTTTCCGCCCTGGAGCGTTTACTGGAGAAGGAAAGCTAAGGCCGCCGCATGACTCTGCTGGAACAGCAGCTTCGGCAGGAGACGCCGCGCTCGCTGAAGGCGCTGCGCGAAGCGGAGAATGCCTGCCGCCGCTGCAATCTCTACAGGTTCGCGACGCAGGCCGTACCAGGGGAAGGGCCGAGGGATGCCTCGCTGATGCTCATTGGCGAGCAGCCGGGCAACGATGAAGATCTCGATGGACATCCGTTCGTCGGGCCGGCGGGGCGAGTGCTCGACAAGGCACTGCAGGAGGCCGGCATCGATCGCAAGCAGGTGTTCGTTACCAACGCGGTGAAGCACTTCAAGCACGAGATGCGCGGCAAGCGGCGGCTCCACAAGCGCCCGGATCCGGGGGAGATCGACGCCTGCCGTTGGTGGCAGCACATCGAGCGCGAGCTGGTGAAACCGAAGCTGATGGTTGCGCTGGGTGCCACCGCGGCCCGCAGTGTCTTCGAGCGCGTCATCACCATCCATAAGATGCGCGGCTGCGTAGTGCCCGTGCGGGACGGCGGCAACGCGCTTGTCACGATCCATCCTTCCTATCTGCTGCGTCTGCGAGAAGAACGGGACAAGCGAACCGAGTATGGCCGCTTCCTCGCTGATTTGATCACGGCGAAGGCCTTCGTGGACCGCATGTGACCACCACCTAAGCGGGGTGAGCCAAGGGCTCCGGGCAGTGCCCGCGCGTGAGGTTCCGGAACTTGGCACTTCCGTTAAGCGTTCATTTGTTTAACCTTAACGCGTCCTCGCCCGTCCTGGAGCGGGGGTTTAGCCAGGAGACAAGGGAGAAAACACATGTCTATCAAAGGCTTGTTACTCTGCGGAGCAGCATTGGCTCTCGCGAGCGGCGTCGCGTTGGCGCAGACCAACAACAGCCAGAGTCAGCCCATGCAGCCGGGCAGTAGCGGTTCCGGCCCGACAACCTCAACCATGGACTCGAACCAGACGACCGCGCCCGCGGTAAATCCGCCTGGCACTTCGCCGGGTTCGAACGGCGGCGGCATGGGCGGCACCACCAATGGTTCAATGGGTGGCTCCGGATCGATGAGCGGTTCAGGCGGCTCGATGGGGTCATCCGGCGGATCAATGAGCTCAAGTGGAATGAGTGGCGGCATGAGCTCCGGCACGGCACATCACACCGTTCACCACCATCACGTCGTGCATCATCGCACGCACCATACAGTGCATCACACAGCCTCCAAGTCTGCGGCGGGGGCCGGGACGGGCGCCAGCGGCTCGATGGACTCGACCGGCTCCATGAGCACCGGCAGCAGCACCACTGGCACCAACAACGGTACCACGCCGCAGGGCGGAACAACCCCGCACTGACTTCTCCTCGATCGAACAAAGCGCGAGGCCGGGCTGCTGTCCGGCCTCGGCCGTTTCAGGGCGGTCCTGTCGGCCGGAACCGGAGGCTCCGGATTCAATTTCTACCGTTAAGGCACTGCGGATAGTCGCCTTAGGGAGGTCTTCATGACAGCAAGAGCCTTGTTGCTTACCGCCGCTTCTTTCGTCGTCTTGGCGAGTACGCCAGCAATGACCCAAGAGCAGGTGCCGAGTGTGCGGCAATACGATGTCACTCGGTATGAATGGACGGATTACCCCCCAGTTTATGTGTATCGGTATGAGGGGCCGGACCTTCGCCGGCTCTATCTGTTGGCAGACCCAACTCACCAACTCGCGAAGGCTCCTGTCGAAGCACCCTCGGGCCGCTTCGTCGGGCGAGTTCGGAATGTTGAGACAGCGCCGGACGGGCGGCCGCGGCGCATTGAGGTAGCACTCAATCGAGTTGTGTCCGTCTGGGTGTCACCCGACCGGTTCCGCTTCGATCCGGAAGATCATGTGCTTTTCACGGATCTTACGCGTGAAGACCTGTGGCAGATGCCCGGAGCCACGGTTGAAAGCGGTGCGGCCCTGTAGGCTTGCGGGTTGATCATCTAGCTCGACAGACGGATCGGTTGTGCGCCCGGAACGGCGGCCATGCCCTCACGTTCCCAACACAGTGGATTCACGGAGATCAGCATGACCTCGAAGCTTACCGTGGCCGCCTGCGCCCTGGTCCTGACAAGCGTCGGTCTTTCGAACCTCTGTTCTGCACAAATGAGCACGACAGGGGCAACCGGTGTCAGTGGCACTTCGGGGCCGACCGGTGCAACCTTCCCGAGCACACCGTCCGCCACTACCAAGCCCTATCAACAAGGTTCAGGAACATCGTATTCGTCGTACCCGCCCGTAGTCTCTCCCACGCCCGGCTATCGCTCAACTCAGCCGACGTACCAGGCCAGTCCCGGCGCCTTGGCTACTACCCCTTTAGTTACAGCACCGGCAGGCACCGCCTGTTCGACAGGGGCCGGCACCCTAAATGGGACCCCAGGTGCGGGGTGCCCTTAAGCCTTTGATTGTGCGTGGTCCTGCCCCTTGAATGGGGGCAGCATCTGCTTATTTCTCTTCGGCCGGTCTTAGGATCACTCCGGATGGAAAGCAGCCGGAACGCGCTGTGAGCTATCCAAAATAATTCCGCAAAATCAGCACGTTTACTGTTTGACAGCGGAATTAGAGGTCCCTATATACCGCGCCTCGCCGGCCGATGACCGGATGGTCTTGCGGTTGGCTCCCGCTTCTGGAAGAATGGAAGTTCGCCCTTGGGCGGGGCTGTTTGACATTGTGATTCGAGGAAGGGGAACGTGGGCGGCGGCTCGGTCGCAGCTCAAAGCCAAAAGCTTTGGGCAAACCAATCGAGCATTCCGAACGCTCGCGTTCTTCAGCAAAGAAAGACATGAAACTGATCGTGTCTGCCGGTTCGTAAGGACCGGAAAGAGCGATCAACTCCGTCATGTCAGGTATTTGCGAACAACGTCGAGCGTTTGTCTGCTCTTCGATCAAACATGAGAGTTTGATCCTGGCTCAGAACGAACGCTGGCGGCAGGCTTAACACATGCAAGTCGAACGGGCGTAGCAATACGTCAGTGGCGGACGGGTGAGTAACACGTGGGAATGTGCCTTTCGGTTCGGAACAACTCGGGGAAACTCGTGCTAATTCCGGATACGCCCTTACGGGGAAAGATTTATCGCCGAAAGATCAGCCCGCGTCCGATTAGCTAGTTGGTGAGGTAAAGGCTCACCAAGGCACCGATCGGTAGCTGGTTTGAGAGAACGACCAGCCACACTGGGACTGAGACACGGCCCAGACTCCTACGGGAGGCAGCAGTGGGGAAT
>JAFAVP010000014.1 GCA_019242395.1 Alphaproteobacteria bacterium
TCGCATTTGAAAAGTTCTCCCCCTGTTCCCTCGATTTTGGTTGATCATGCGCATAAGCTGATACGGTCGAAGGAATCATTGGGGGCGTGCATGGCCGTGGCGGCACCCGTCGCGAACGTTGGCTGTCGGGCGTGCGAGGCGCGGATACTGCTCCCGCCCAATCTGGCCACCAACAAGCCGCAGACGTTCATCTTGAGGTGCGCCACCTGCGGACACCGGGACATCTTTGCCCGAGGCGAAATCTCACTGGCGCCGATTCCAGAACCAAACTCCCGGACGGCCGCTTCGCGGCGCGGGGGTACGGGGCGGCCTCGCGCGAGAACTGCCGCCAAGAAGGCGTGATCCTTCTGACCCTGACTGCAACAGGAGCCTCAACCGTCCACCCTCAACCGTCCACCCCACGAGCGCGATTTTGCTTCCGGAAATGTAGCGCTCGCCCGGAAGTTCTTCGAGCTCAGTTCAGCGCCTAACCGGCCCGGCACCTAATTTTTATTGGTTTTCGCTCCGTCCAGCAGTTGGGCGACGAGATTGTCGATGCGCTGAGAGATGCCGGCGGCGGCCAGCGCGTCGCGGATGAGCTTGCGGGCGCGCTGGAATTTCATGTTCTCCGGCAGCGCCACGGCGGCAGCGGCTTTCTCTGCTTCGGCGGCGGCGGACGCGAGATCGCGGTGCAGTGTCTGCTTTTCGTTGAAGCGCGGGATGGGCAGGTTGAACATCACCTTGTCGAAATGCCGCGCGCCCCATTGCCCCCGTGCCTGCATCGACTCGACACGCTTTCGCGCCGTCTCGCTGTTGAGAATGGCAGCGAGATAATTAGCTTCCTTGTCGGTTGAAATCTCCGCCCAGTAGACCGCGTGTTCAATGATCGCTCCGTCTAGCACGATCGCTGCAGCCGGGAGCGTCCCTGACGCGGCATAGACAATCCGCAGCGGCGGGAGCGGAAATTGGGTGCTGAGTTTCCCGTAATAGTCGAACTGCTCAATAAGGGTTATTTCCGAAGGACGATCATCATTCCAAATTCGCTCCGCCGCCGCCATCCAGCCGTTGAGGCCCGGTTTGCCGCGATTGGCAGCAGCCTTCGCGTCGAGCACGTCACCTTTATCCGTGACGGGCACGACGCCCTCGAACGGACGGAAGACCCGAAACGGCAAGATACTCTCGCCCAGCAGCACGGGACGAAGAAACTCCGCTTCGACGCGATGTTCCACGCCTTCGAGCAGTTTCCAGGCTTCTTCTCTTGCGATGAGCGGCGGCTGACAACGAAGGGCGCCGCCTGATCGGTACCCAACCGTCCAGCGCTCTTGCGCTCGACCAAGCACAACATCCGCGGAACCAACGTCGCGCCTTGCCGGAACGCTTCGCGATACGCAGAGCCGCCGGTGAATTTGCCCTCCGCCGGCCGGGGCGCATCCTTCTGAACCTTCAGGTGTTTGTCCGCGATCTCCTCATGCGCATCGCGATAGGGTAGCGTACCGGAATAGGCGCGCACCTTGTCTGGCATCGCCTTCGCCCGGGCCTGCCGTCTGCCGAACACGACACACGATGGCACAGGGAACAGCGGCTGCACGCTGTCATCCATCGTCCACACTTCTTCCCACGCGATCTTGGCGGAGAAGAAAGAGCCGTTGCGCAGCTTCTCGAACTGCCCGCGCGTCAGCGCCGCGAACGGCAGCACGAAAGCGATACGCCCACCCGCCCGCAAATAGAAACCGGCGCAGCGCACCGCGAACAGCGCCGACAGATCGCTCTGCGTTCCGAACTTGCCGCCGACATGGACATTCTCCCCGCGCGAGATTTCTCGAAAGCGTTTCTGCAAATCCGCGCTCATGTGCCGGTAGGCCACCCAGGGCGGATTGCCGACCACCACATTCGCCCAGGGCGAACCGGCATGGGTATAGGCGAGCGGACGCGAGAGATTGCGCGCCACATAGCTCCAGATGGAGTTGCGACCCTCGCGCCGCAGTTTGTCATAGGTCAGATAGGTTGCGCCCAGTTCGGCGATGCCCTTCTCCTCCAGCGGGCCGATCTGCTTGGGGCGTTCCAGGCCCGCCGTGCGGATGAAGTGCTCGTGCATCGTCTGCCCGAGTTGCGCTTCCACCTGCCGGCGCGTCCACCCTGCTTCCGAAGCGTTGCGGATCACTTCGATGGCTTTGTCGAACAGCATGGAATCCCGGCAGAACACTTCCGGGAAATCGAGCGTGGTTTCGCCGTTGCCGCCTGGCGCTGGCGGCACCTTCACCCGCAACTCCTGCGCATCCAGGACCGCGGTGACCGAGAGCTGCATGGCATCGCCGAGATAGACCGGAATGGAAATCGCACCCCGCCGGTTGATGAGCACCGGCTGAAGCGCCAGCAAGTAGGTGACGCGGGCGATGATGACGGCCACCGGGTGGATATCGAGCCCGTTCACCAGCTTGGTCACCTCGGCGGCGCGGTATTCCAAAGAAAGGCCGGCTTCTTCTGCTGCGGCCAGCACGTTGCGCACGGCGTGGAACAGGAAGGTGCCGGAGCCGCAGGCGGGATCGAGAATCTTCTGCTCTATCGGATTGGCCCACCGCATGCCGCACGATTTTCGCCGCCAGCCAGTCCGGCGTGTAGTATTCGCCAAGCCCATGGCGCTCATCGCGGTCGATCAGCGACTCGTACAGGATCTTCAGCACGTCGCTTTCCACCTGATCGAGGCGAAAGCGGCGCACATGCGCCAGGATGCGGCGTACCAGCGCTTCACCATCCGGGTGCGCCACCACCCAATCGAAGAAGTCGCTCTCCG
>JAFAVP010000035.1 GCA_019242395.1 Alphaproteobacteria bacterium
CGGACCGGCGCTGCCATGCGGCGGGGGCATGGAATAAACCTTGAAATTCCGCCACTTCGTACTAAGGGGAACTTCATACTACTGTCACATCGGCCGTCCAGCTCTCGGCCGATCCTCCTCCTCTAGCAGTAGTACCCTCCCCTCCAAAACCCACCTGATCTTGATCTTTGTTTTAACGGAAGTTCGTTACCCCCTCCCCCAAGCGACAGAATTCCAAAGTTCCCATTCGAACCTCCAGACTTTGGGAGGCACCCCCTCCGAGCGCCCACCAGGTTTCGCCGGGCTAGCCAACCGGCAATCGTTTTGCAAAGCGGGGGTGGTTCCCCTCGGGCCAGCTGTTTAGGCCAACCGACATTCCAAGCTCCGGCTCAATGCAGTGTCATGTTGCACAAATACAACGAACATGTCAAGAACTACATCGCTTGCACGCGTCGTGGGGCCCAGTAGCCTGAGCGAGGTATGGCAGAATCCCACAACTCCTTCGTCAGCCGCTCGTTTCTGCGCTCCGTCTGGGGCGCGGAGTACGAGACCTTCAAGGGCTCGCCGGAAGAAGCGTACCTTCGCGAAACGCTGCGGCTGTGGTCCGAGCGGAAAGATCTGAAGGAAACGTCGGCGGAAGCCGCGTTTCTACAAACCTTCTTTGTCGAGTTGTGGGGTTACACGCAGGCCGGCCAGCAGGAGAAGGCGCTCGGCTTCACCTTGCATCCGAAATATCCGGTGAAAACAGCAGGCGAGAAAGGCGGCACCGGGGAAGCCGATCTTGCCATCGGCTGGTTCGACAATCCGAATCTGCCCGCCACGCCGCAGGTGCTGTGCGAGTTCAAGGATATCAAATCCGATCTCGATGCGCCGCAGAAACGGAAGGGAAATGCGCGTTCGCCGCGGCAGCAGTGCCTCGATTACCTGAGCGCGAGCCGCCGCGGATTCTTCGGCAACGAAGCGGTGCTGCCCGTCTGGGGCCTCGTCACCGACATGAACGAGTTCCGGCTGTACTGGTTCGAGCGGATGCCGCAGCAATACCTTAGCTTTGTTATCCGCCCGCAGCAGTTGTTTCAGGGCGCCGGCCTGCTCGCCGACACGGAAGAAGCGCGCTTCGACCGTTTCGTTTTCAAGAAGTTGTTTCACAAGGACACGCTGCTCACCACCGGCGGCAAGCCGCTGCTCGTGAAGCTGATTTCGCAGCAATGGGTGCACCAGCGCGCGCTAGAAAACGAATTTTACAGCGAATATCGCCGCTTCCGCGAGCGCCTCTATCGCGCGCTGGTGGAGTCCAATCCGAAATTCCCGCACACCAAAGGCCGCCTGGTGCGGCTGGCGCAGAAAATTCTCGACCGCTGCATCTTCATTTTCTACTGCGAGGACATGGGCCGCGCGCTCAAATTTCCACCGCAGCTGTTACGCGAATTTCTCAAGGAGCAAAGCAAGAGCCAGTATTTCGACCCCAAGGACGGCACGATTTGGCACCAGATGATCAAGCTGTTCCATGCCATGAATGATGGCACTTCTTTTGGAGGCGAAAAGCTCAACCAATTCAACGGTGGGTTGTTCGCACCCGATCCCGATCTGGAGAAGCTGTTCGTTCCCAACAGCATCTTCTGCCAGCCCAAGCAGGGCGAGAACGAAGGCACACTCTACGCCTACAAGGAAACGCTGCTCTATCTCTCAGCCTACTATAACTACGCCCCCGGCTGGGATGACGCGCTTACGCGTGCGTCCTCGCACGACGCGCCTGACCGCGATCACAAGAGCCTCGGGCTCTACACGCTCGGCCGCATTTTCGAGCAATCGATCACCGAACTGGAAATTCTGGAGGCGGAGGCTGAGAACCGCGAATCGGTCAACAAGCTCGCCAAGCGCAAGCGCGACGGCGTGTACTACACGCCGGAATGGGTGGTGGAGCGCATTGTCGAGGAAACGCTTGGCGCGCGCATTGCGGAACTGAAGCGGGAATGCGGCTGGCCGGAAAACGACCTTCCGTCCAAAGCTGTGCTACAGGCATTTCAGGAGAGGCTGCAGACCATCACGGTTGTCGATCCGGCCTGCGGCTCCGGCGCGTTTCTGATTGCGTCGCTGCGGCACTTGCTGCGCGAGTGGCATGAGCTCCAGGCCGTGCGCTATCAGCTGACGAAGGAAAAAACGTCGCGGGATGACGATGCTTTGGTGCGCGAAATCCTGCGCGCGAATATCTATGGCGTGGACATCAATCCCGCTGCCGTCGAGATCGCGCAGCTGGCGCTATGGCTGCACACGGCGCGCAGCGACAGGCCGCTGTCCTCGCTGGATCACACCATTTGTGACGGCAACAGCCTGATCGGCAGCGACTTCTACAAGGGCATCGCCAATCTGGCTTTCTACAATGCCGAACAGCGCGAGCGCATTCACACCTTCGATTGGGAAGACCGTTTTCCCGAAACCGGCGGCAGGTTCGATGTCGTGGTCGGCAATCCGCCTTATGTGAAGCTGCAGAACTTCCGCCGCGTGCATGCCGATATGGCGGAGTTCATTCGCGACGGCCGGCCGGACCTGCACATTCCCGGCTATGCCAGCGCGCAGACCGGCAATTTTGATCTCTATCTGCCGTTCATCGAAAAGGGCTTGCAGTTGCTCAAGGAGAATGGCCGGCTGGGCTACATCGCACCGAGCCTGTGGACGGTGAACGAATACGGCGCAGGCCTGCGCAATCTGCTTGAGGAAACGCGCCAGCTGGAGCGCTGGCTGGATTTCCGGTCCTATCAGGTGTTCGAGGAAGCCACGACCTACACGGCACTCCAATTCTACACCAAAGACGCGAACGAAACGGTGAAGGTGGCCTTCTCGCCGGAAGGGCCGCCGCCGGAACGGCCGTGGGCCGATCCCGATTGCGCGCTGCCTTACGAGAAGCTCGCCTTCGGCGAGCGCTGGCTGCTGCTGACCGGCAAGGAACGCGCGCTCATCGACAAGTTGTACGAGACCTGCACACGGCTGGATGACGCCGAGAATACAAAGAGCATTTTCGTCGGGATTCAGACAAGCGCGGACCATATCTATCATCTTAGAAGGCTGGGTGCGGGACGATACGTCTGCACCCCTAAAGGGGAGCACGCGCCGCCGCCGTATGAGGTGGAATTGGAAGACGCGCTGATGAAGCCTCTCGTGTCCGGCGCGGACGCCAAGCGATACGTCGAACCCAAGTCTGAAACCTACCTGCTGTTTCCATACACTGTGGATCACGATGGCGCTCATCTGATAGCCAAGGAGTCTTTTGAAGAGGACTGTCCCAGGGCGTGGAAGTATCTCTGCTCATACGAAAAGGTGCTGCGCCGCCGCGAAGCCGAGCTGACGTCAGATGGCGAGTTCAAGCGCGACGAAGCGGATGAAATTGTTAAGGCACCGTTCGATGACGATGGATGGTATCGCTTTGGCCGCCATCAGGGTCTGGACAAACAGGAAATCGACAAGCTGATTGTCGCGCAGACCGTGCCCTCGCTGCGCGTCTGCTACGATGCAAACGGCACACAATATCTCAACAACGTGCGGGTGAATGGCATCTCCGCCCCTGACGAGGAAACGGCGTGGTTTCTGCTCGCCGTCTTGAATGGGCCGGTAGCGGATTTCGTCTTTCGACGGATCGCCAAGCCGAAAGACGGAGGCTGGTTCGAAGCCAACAAGCAGTTCATTGCACCACTTCCGATCCCGTATGCCACGGAACAGGAAAAGTCTGAGGTTTCAGCACGCGCCGAACGCCTGCAAGAGTTTCACACCAAACGGCGCGATACGCTGGGCAACATCGCCCGTCGTTTGAGCGCCGCGCCGGCAAAGCGCCGGCCGGAGTCGTTCCTGTTTCCCGATCTTGCGTCCGCCAAGGCGCTGCTGGAATCGGCGCCGAAAGATCTGGATTCCGAAGAACAGCGGGCCTGGACGAAGAAGCGCTATCAAGAAGCCTTGCAGGCGCGCTACGACGCCATCGGCGAGGGGCTACGGCCCGGCTCCGCGCTCGACGCCACCTTCGCGCAAGGCGAGCTGAAATTCCTCGCCGACGGCATGGCTGTCGTCGACCGCATCTTCCTCTCCGAGACGGACGGAGAATTCATCGCCGCACAATGGAAGGTGGTGGCCAGCACCTTCACGGTTCCGGAAGAGAAGGCCGGCGAGAAGCTCTGCACCGCCCTTCGCAAGCTGATCGACACCGGCAATCCCGCCTTGCGCCAGCAGGTCATCGCCTTGCAGGCGGAGCTTGCAAAAACCGAAGCGTCCATTGCCGCCGAAGAAGCCACAATGAACACGGTTCTGTATCGCCTCTATGGCCTCACCAAAGCCGAGATCGCCATGGTCGAGAAGGACAGGGTAGCCGCTTAGCCCCTTCCCGTCATGGCCGGGCTTGACCGGCCATCTCTCGAGGGAGCGTCCGGTAGCGATGGACTCTTTCCCGCGCGCAGACGCGCCGGATGGATGGCCGCCTCGGAGGGCGGCCATGACGAAAGGGGGAAACAGTCGCCGGTGGATAAGTCGGCGGCCCGCTCGCCCGTCACGTCCGCTTGCTCCAAACTTGATAGCGACTGAGTGATTCGCGAGAGCAGCCTTGAGCGCCGTGCAATCGGCTTTGTTTGCCGAAGAGGAGATGGGACCAAAGCCCAAGGCTTACGTGCCCAATCCGAATGCCGTGCGCAATCGGCTGCGCGGGCTTTTGCAGGAAATGCGTGAAGCGGAGCATTGGCCGTGGCAAGGCGCCGTGCTCCAGCTCTACCGCGACATTGTTCCGCCGCAGCTCTACGCCGCACTGCCCGATGCCGAAGAGGCCGCACGCTGGCGCGCTGAGATCGGAGCGGAAGCCGCGCGGCTTGATGCTGCCGTTTAGCTCAATACGCTGAAATCCAAATTGTCATGGTCCACGAAGCGGACCACACAGTAGCGCGCGTCCGCGCGCGAAGAGAGTCGGAGACCAGCCGGCGCGGGGTGGCCCGGACAAGCCGGCCCATGACATCGTTGGGGTGTCGGCTCGCTCGGGAACTACACAAACAACTCCGGCTTTCGCAGTCGTAAGGTTTGCAGGAGCGCGAAGGTTTTCATGTCGGCGAGGCGGCCATCGTCCGCCATGGCCGCAAGCTCCCGTAAGGAAAGCTCCAGCACCGTGATGTTCTCGTGCTCGCCTTTCGCGCCGCCGCCTTTGCCCACCTTGCCGGTTTCCGCATAGGGCGCGAGATAAAGATACATGCGTTCGGTCGAAAGCCCGGGCATCGTCCACAAAAATCCCACGGGCTCCAGCGCGCTGAGCTTGAGGCCCGTTTCCTCCAGCGCCTCGCGACGCGCGGCCTCCTGCGGATCTTCGCCGTCCGTCAGCCCGGCGATCGCCTCCGTAGATGTGGCCTCGCCCGCCGCGGCCAGCACCGGCGCGCGGAACTGGCGCACCAAGGTGGCCACCTTGCGCTCGGGATCGTACGGCAGAACCGTCACCGCGGGGCCGTGCTCCTCCAGCTCGCGCTTGGCGGTGGTGCCGTCGGCCAGGCGCACCGTCAGCACCGAGTATTTCGCCCAGCCTTCGTGCACGGTGTTCTTGTCGAGAATTTCGGCCGTCATGCTTTGCTCATGCGCTTGAGGAAGGTGTCCAGCATTGGGCGCTGGCCCACGAGGAGTTTGCCGCGTGCTTCGGCAACGCCGAACCAGCCGCCGCGATCCACTTCCGGAAAGCGCGCGCGCTTGCCCGAGCGCGGCGGCCACTCCATCTCGAATTCGAGGCTCACGAGCCTGGCGGCGTCGCAGTCCCCTTCCAGCGCCCACACCAGCACGTGCTTGCCGCCCGGCTGCTTGAAGTCGCCGAGTTCGAGGAAGTCGCCATCCACGGCGAAGCCGGTCTCTTCGGCGAATTCGCGGCGCGCGGCGGCAAGCGGCTCTTCCTCCGGCTCGATGGCGCCTTTCGGGATCGTCCAGGCCGCCGCGTCGCGGTTCCTCCAGAACGGCCCGCCGGGATGCACAAGGAAGAACTCGAACTCCTTCCGCTTGCGCCGCCAGAGAAGAATACCTGCGCTGCGCTTCATGCCGCTCTGGGGAAATGCGTGGCCAGCAGATCGGCGCAAGATTGGATTGCTTCGACAAACGCGCCGGGCAGATCGGTTTTCGCGCGCGTGGAGAACTCGCTGACGATGCGCGACCACGCCGCTTCGCCGATGCGCGCATGCACCTCGCGCGAGGCGACGATCTCCACATAGCGCTCTCCCAGCGAGGCGAAGAACAACAGCCCCTCGCCGTGATCCTTGGCGGCGAGAATGCCGGCAGCGAATTCGCGATGCGCCATGGCGCGCGCGCGCGCCTGCTGCATGAGCTTCGGCACCAGCGTGAGCTTGAGCGGCCGCCAGTCGAACGCCACCGCCGTCACGCCGAACGCGGCCGCTTCAACGAGGAAGCCGAGCCGCAAGCCGATCTCCTGCCAGAAGAAAGCGAGCGCGCCGCCGACCGCCATCGCCGCCGCGCCGGCAAAAGCGAGCGCGTACATCTCGTAGCGGTCGCTCACCGGCACGATCATGGTGGCGAAGCGGGCCTGCGTGCGCGCCTGCGCGGCGGCCTGTGCCGCCTGCACCCGCGCGCGATCATCGGCTAAGAGCTGCATCACCAACTGCCCGAGGCGCCTCCCCCGCCGAACGATCCGCCGCCGCCGGAGAAGCCGCCGCCTCCCCCGCCGCTCCAGCCGCCGCCACTCCAACCACCACCGCCGCCCCAGCCGCTGCGCCGCCCGAGGCCGCCGAGGAAGAACAGCGGCCAGAAGCCGCGGCCGAAGATAATCCATACCAGAATGAAGGCGATCACCACCCACGGAATCCCGCCGTGATCTTCGTGCTGCGGCTGCGGCGCCTCCGGCTCTTTGCTGAGATCCACGCGGCCGCCGCCGAGCAGCCGCACGATCTCCACCGTGCCCTGCTCGACGCCCGCATCGACATTGCCAGCGCGGAACTGCGGCAGGATCGCGTTCTCGATGATGATGCGGGAAAGCGCGTCGGTAAGCGTGCCTTCGAGGCCGTAGCCCACCTCGATGCGGACCTTGTGCTCGTTCGGCGCGACGATGAGGATGGCGCCGTTGTTCGTTTTCTTCTGCCCGATGCCCCAGGCGCGGCCGAGCTGATAGCCGTAGGCCGCGATGTCTTGCCCCTGCAGCGACTTCAACGTGGCGACCACCACCTGATCGCCGGTCTTCTGCTCCAGTTGCGCGAGCATGGCCGTGAGCCGCGCCTTGGTGTCATCCGAAAGCACGTTCGCCTCATCCACCACGCGCCCGGTGAGCGGCGGAAAGGTGAGCGTCGCGTACCCTGCTGCGCCCGCGCACAGCAGCGCGAGCAGCAGCATCAGCGGCCCAAGAACGCGCGAACGTACGCGCAGGCTCGCCGCCATTAGAATGAAACGCGCGGCGCGGTCTGCGCGGGCTCCGCGGCGGTGAAGGTCTGCTTCGGCTTGGCGTCGGGATAGAAGATGCCGGCAATCCAGCGCTGCGGGATGGTGCGCAGGGTGGTGTTATAGGTCTGCACCGAGTCGATGTAGTCCTTGCGCGCCACGGCGATGCGGTTCTCCGTACCCTCCAGCTGCGATTGCAGCGCCAGGAAATTCTGGTTCGATTTCAAATCCGGATAGCGCTCGCTCACCACCATCAGCCGCCCCAGCGCCTGC
>JAFAVP010000287.1 GCA_019242395.1 Alphaproteobacteria bacterium
CCACCGTCGAGCGCAAACATCAACTCGACCTGAGGATTGCCGCAAAATGCGCTATTGGATAAATAGCCAAGAACGATTTCCAGGAGCTGCGGATCCTCGACTGTTCTAAAGGACGGGCAAAACACCACGGACGAACCGTTCTCATACTCCAAGGTAACGGCAGATGGTTTGAACGGCACCCGCCGGCTGAGCTTGACCTGCGCCAAGCCGCACAAGCCGAAATGAGCGGCACCGTTGAAGGAGAGTACATTTTCGACATCAGGCCGGCGGAACCTGACCAGGCCGCCTGCGGGAATTTCAAGAGTCGCTTGAGACGTGGCGACGCGAATAAGCCTGAGGGGGGAAGCAGATTCCTCGGCCCATCCGATCACAAAGAGCGAACCAGAGGGGCTGCAGAGAAGCGCATCAATATTCGCGCGTTCCGAGATGGCGTGTAGACGGCGGCCCTCCTTCTTACCGAATTGTTCATAGTGGACCTGGCCGCTGGCGATTTCGCCCTTCGCTACCTTTTCAGCAACATCAGGATGGGCCGCCAAATAATCGGCCTCCATGAACACTGGAACAGTTTCTGGGTAGCTCTGGTCTACCTCGCTCTCCTCAACCGCCACATCCCGTATCGTTTGCCCGTTCATAGCTATCCCCTTCGCCTCCAGTGCCATCCGTGCAGCAGAAATGCAACACTCATGCTTAAGGCTTTTTCCTTCTCAGCTTGTCAGCGGCTGCGTTGAGCTTCGCGCGATCGTTACCTACCCGGTCGATCAAGCCCCCCGCTTCGGTGGACGTAAGCCCATGCTTGCGTGCGAGATAGCTGACTTCGTAGCCTTCGCCTCTTGCCACGGCGCGCCGGTCGCGGGGACCCTTCTTCCGTTTGTCGTCGGCCATCGGACGCTCCTTTCCCGTGTTCCAGCAATGTAAACAAAAGGCACCACGAAGCGTTTCAGCAGAATGCCACCAGCAATTCCGCCCGGCAGCGAGCAACCTGACGAGCACCCACCCGACGGCTGTCCACCAAGCGGACCAGTGGGCTAGTCTACTACGTGTTCGATCTGATAGCGGCAGAAACCGGAAACCTGATGGCGTACCCGCTGCCGAAGCGGAAGAGTGTGCTCAAAGAAGCCACTCAATAAACTGAAGCGGGCCGACCGGGGGCGGGTCGTATACCTCTATCATCATCAGGGCGACGGCAAGGCGATGCACGAAGCGGCGTGCAAGATGAAGCTCGAAGGCATCGTCTCGAAACGGATAGACGCACCGTATCAGCCGAGTGACCGCTCACGGCTCTGGACCAAGGCCAAATGCCGCCGAGCCAGGAACTGGGGCGTTCGGTCAGGAAGGATCAGGGACGGAGCGAGCAGCGGCGCAAGTCACGATTGAATCCGGGGCGGGCGGAGAGACCGCTCTACCGAATCCACTTTTTGGGGTGCGGAGGGCGAGCGGCACGGGCCCATGTGCGACTGGAGCCACAACAGCCATGTGCACAAGCCGCGGAAAAATACCTGCAAGCGAGCAGGGGTGCCGTACCTATCGCCGCACAAGCTCGGCCGGCACTGAACCTCGTGCACAAGATGACGCCAAGGTTGGCCGTACCGCGCCCGTCCGGCGAAAGCACCTAACCTGAACCGCCCCCGGGTCTTTCATCGCCTTTTGGCGTGCATCTAAGTTGAGCGCGCCGCCCGCGGCTAGCTGTCCATTCTTGCCATCTGGACGGATTGGGCTATATGCCGCCGCGATCGATTGGCGCGCTGGCTGCGATGTCATAAGAAGTACAGTCGAATGTGTCCAGCCGTCTAAGCATGGAACGGCCCGGACCTAACAACCTTGCAGGCGGACATGATTGAAAGCGCGATCCCGCTGTTTGTTACGGGTGCTCCCCGCTCGGGGACAACATTCTTCACCGTTACGCTCAACCGGCACCCCCAAGTCTTCGTAACGAATGAAACACGGATATTGTCGTTCCTCCACAACATACATCGGACAACGAAGACCCCCGGCCCGCTTCTGCCCCCTCATCCCGCACGGTTGGCCTTCCTGGAGATTTTGCGAAGTCACTTTCGCCAAATGGTTATCGAATTTTACCGGGACGTGCTTGATAAGACGAATCTCGGGACTCCGTTTTTGTCTGAACATCAGTTCAACCGGAAAATCGCGGTCTGGGGCGATAAAAATCCGGGCTACTCCGATGGAACGAAGGAGCCAGGTTGCCTGGATTTCATCCTCGATCTTTTTCCGCACGCGAAATTTGTGCATGTGGTTAGAGATCCGAGATCGTCAATCGCCTCCTACCTGAAACTTAGCTCCGTCTACAAACGGGATTTGAACGGCTGCATCGAAATGTGGTTGTCCCATGCCAAGGAGGCAGAACGGTTCTTTGCAACTCTGCCACAAACCCAGCAGCTTACCGTCAAGCACGAAGAATTTCGCGCAGAAGGGGGGCCGGAGATATTCTGCAAGGTGGAAGAATTCCTTGCGCTTCGCCATGCCAAGGCTCCTGCATTGTTTCTGCAGAAAGAGATGAAGACGCGAACCCCGTATAGGTCACCGACAACTCCTGTCGAAAGGCTCGGAACCGACACCTATTCAGAAACTCTATCCCCCGCTCAGATTGCAGAGATCGTCACACGCACCGAACCTTACCTGAAGCGTTGGAACTACGTTTGACCACGCGTTCCTTCTTCGCACCGTCACCGCCTGGCCCTCATAGATGCCGCCCACGGAAAAAGCACGCCTCTCCATGACCGCTGATCAGGCACGTTTCGAACGGAGCGCGAGCGCGAGCGATGAAGCCCCCGATCTCGTGATCTTCACGATCGTGGCCAACAACTATTTCGCATATGCATCAACGCTGATGCGCTCGGTGAGCGTGCATCATCCCCATTCGACGCGCGTGGTCGTATTATGCGACGAATTCAACAGCCGCATCGATTACGAGGCAATACCGGCAAGCGTCATCCGCGCCAGAGATCTAGGCATCCCGGACTTCGAGCAGATGTCGATGATCTACGATGTTATGGAATTTTCAACGGCCATTAAACCCTTTGTGTTCCAGCACTTCTTATGCGGCCAGGGGGCGCGGGCGGTTCTGTACCTGGATCCCGATATTCTGGTCTTGCGGCCGCTCAGCCACGTTTCAGCGGCGCTAAGGTGCGGACTGCCGCTTGTGCTGACACCCCACATGACGCAGCCACTGCAAGATGGCCGTGAGCCAAGCGACCTCACGATTATGAAGTCCGGCATCTACAATCTAGGTTTCCTCGCCGTGGCGGACAGCGAAGATACTCGCAACCTTATGCAATGGTGGTCCGAGCGCTGCCGCCGGGATGCGATTGTCGACATCCCCAATCACAAATTCACCGATCAGCGCTGGATGGATCTGGCTCCTGCTTTCGTCCGCCGCAGTTTCATCTTGAGGCATCCCGGATACAATCTCGCATACTGGAATCTGAGCCAGCGGCCGGTGGAGCGGAAAGAGGGCCGATACACCACTTGCGGACGGCATGTGCACTTCGTCCACTTTTCGGGCGTGGTCCCGAGCAACACAGCCATCTTTTCGAAGCATCAGGACCGCTTCACGCCGGAGACAATCGGCGACTTAAGGCCGCTCTTCGACGCCTACATCGCTGCGCTTCATTCGAATGGCTGGGGAGAAAGTTCGACTATTCCTTACGCCTATAATTTCTTCTCCGGGGGGCGCTCCGTTCACCGTGCAATGCGCCGGAGCTACCGCAGACATGAGGATCAGCAGATGGCGGCGGGTGGTAACCCACTCGAGGGCGACGGGCGTTTGTTCGATGAGCCCGAGCCCTCGCTTGCGCATCTTGGTAGCCCCTCGATCCCAAGGGTGGCGTTCGAAGTTTGGGATATGAGGACCGACCTTCGAAAGACGTTTGATCTTTTGACCCCTGGCGGCCGGGTAGACTACCTCCACTGGTTTTTGAGCAGTGCGGCTTCCGAAGAGAAGGTGGATGCCCATTCGCTGTCAGCTGCGAAACGCGCTCTGGACTCTGATGCTACACTGCTGGCTGCACCAATTGCCGTGCCCCAGGACGAGCCCACTGACCGCGTCCCACCGTGGCCGAGCCAAATCACCAGCGCGTGCCCGGCCGATGTGCCCCGCGCGGATTGGCTTGCGGAAGGCATTCCGGTCACTCTCGCCGACGCCCAACCGGCAATATTGGTGCCTCGCGCCTTCTTGTTGACATGGGAGGCGCGCGCCGATCTAAGGCGGCACTTTTCCATGGCGACCGAGGCGGACCTCGATGCTTTCATGGCTTGGTGTCTTACCGACGGGGTGGAACAAGAGAACATTGAGCCGGATGTTTTCAGGCCCGAGCTGGCAGCCTATTTGGATGCTGTAGAAGAGCTCGGCTCAGAAAGCATACCTCCGCAGACCCGGCTGATGCGGCTTGCGCGCGGTCATTACCGCGGCCCGCACATTGATCTAGTCCAACAGCAGTGGGAAGAACCGGCAGCCAAAGTCGCCATGGCACTTTGGCTGGGCGGTGTTGCCCGCGGTCGTTACCGCTGGCCAGTGGCCTTTGTCGCGTCCATCGTGGAATGGTTGGGTGCCGCACCTCCCGGCCAAGATTCATTCGAATCCAATAATGCGTTGGCGGGGATTTATAGCCTCCGGCCCGACGTTCAGAAATTGTTCCGTTTGGAGATGCAGGAGGATGCGGGCTCCTTTATTTCGTGGTTCGTCAACAACGGCATCTTTGAGTACGGGATTCCTAGGGATTTGCTTCCTGAGACAATGATCGCCTTTTTGCGCTCACCGTCGAAATTGCACCCGTTCCTCAAGGTGTTCGAAGCTCTGTGTTGGATCAGCCGGAGCGATCTTCAGCAGGCCTTTCCGCTTGAACACGATCAGGGGATCGCAAGCTTTCGAAGGTGGATGCGCAATCACAGCGATACTGATGCGGTCTTGGCGCTATGGGAACCGTTGCTCACGCAACGCAAATTCCGGACCGCGGTCCCTCTCCTGCAAACTGCGAGCGTTTGCCTGACAGGGCTTTGGAGCAGCGCATCCGGCCGCGGAGAGGACGTCCGCATGACCGCCGCCGCCTTGAACCAAACCGAAATAGACTATGTGATCTTCGACTACGGCAGCAGAACCTTCCTTCAAAAGAACGGAGAAAAAGCGGAGGTCGCCACTCAGGACATCCGTTTGAATATCGTCCATTTGAACGCGGACACTGCCCACTCCAATCACGTGGTGCTCCGACGCGCTGGCCTTTCGGATGCTTACAGCGTGGGATATTGGGCCTGGGAACTGGCACGGATGCCCAAAGACCAACGAGTCTCATTCTCCTATTATGATGAGATATGGGCCTCGACGGAATTTGCGCGCGGGGCGTTTGCCAGCGAAGGACTGAGACCGGTCTATCTCGTTCCCATGGCGGTAGAGCCTCCGTTGCCCGATACCACGCTTACGCGCAAGAGTTTCCGGCTACCGGATCATGTCTTTCTCTTCTTTTACTCCTTCGATTTCCGGTCGTTCATTACGCGGAAGAACCCCGAAGCAGCCATTGCCGCCTTCCGTCGCGCTTTCCCGCAGGGCACTGAGCCAGTGGCATTGATGCTCAAGACGCTCGGAGCGGAGTCCCGGGCTGACGAGCTCAAGCGACTGGAAGGCGTTATCGGGGGGGATCCACGAATCATTCTTCGAAATTGCGAGTACTCTCCCCGAGAGCTGTCGTCGCTGCTCACCCTTGCGGACTGCTATATCTCTCCGCATCGATCCGAAGGTTTTGGACGGGGGCCCGCAGAGGCCATGCGATTGGGGCTGCCGGTCATCGCCACCGGATACTCTGGCAGCGTCGATTTTGTGCGGCCGGAGAACGCGTTTGTCGCCGATTTTCAATTGGTGGACCTGAACCCTGGAGACTATCCTGGCTGGGAAGGCCAGCTGTGGGCGGAAGTGGATATCGATCACCTCGCCCGGCTGATGCAGCACGTTGCAGGATCCCCGCCCGACGTGCGCCAACGCTGCGTTCAGGCGACGGCATATATGGACAAGCACTACAGTGCCTCTGCGATCTCGCGAGTACTGCTGGATCAACTTGGGCGCCTGAACGTGGGGGAACGGCAAAGAACCTCTACAGTGGTTGCGATGAGAGGCTGAACGGCCGCGGTTCTCAAACCCAAGCGCCTGTGCCTATAGTCCCGCTATCCCTGATCTCTCTGATCAGTGCCGTGATACGGGCCCAGTTTTAGGTTGAGCTCTGCTGGTGAGAGCACATCAAGCTCTAGCAGATAATCTGCGGCGGGCTCACGGGGTATGTGCACGCCGCAGCCTCATGGCGGAACGGCTTCGCAGGGGTGTCGGGCCACGCCGCAGCGGAAAGATCACTAGCCTTCCATCGGTGTGCAAGCGCACAAGGCCCGCGGATTTCCAGGCGCGAAAATGCGGTCACCAGAAACACTCAAATTCAGCCCCATAACTGCAGCCAACAGCTGAGCCCGGCACGACCGGAGCTTGCCATGGCCCGCCAAATGGAAGGATTGCAACTTTCACGGGGGGAGGCAAAAACCCTTGATGCGAGTAGAGCTTCAACATCAGTAGGGGAGCTACATGGAGGCTGTCGGGCCCCCCGAGGATTGTACGCCCGGAACTGGCGCAGAATGCGATCGTTCCTTAATATCTGAACCGAGCCGTACATTGTGATCTGCTAGGTACATGGTGATCTGCGGCGCCAAATCTGAATCCAAGGGAGCAACCCTACGCTGAACGGAAGAACGATGAGGAGCTTGAAGAGACATTTCGCCCAGCGATCCGCGAGCCTTCATGGGAGACAATCGTACGGTCGGCTTACCGGAGAAACGGCCTAAGCCCAAACCTGGAGATGTGAAGCGCAAAAGTGATCGGTGCCCCGCCACATGAAGCCCATTACGGGGCGGTGCACCGGAATGGAGAAAGATTCGATGACGACAATCGATGTGCTTGTGATTCAGCCCTTGGTGGCACTCATTTTCGGGATATTGATCCTGTTGCTCCCGCGGCTGCTCAACTACTTGGTCGCCATCTATCTCATCTTCATCGGACTGGTAGGCTTGTGGCCGCACATATTCGGCAGCCGCCTCATTCACTGATCACTCGGCGGCTTGCGCGCGCAGGTTTTTGCCGGCAGCCATACGCTCTTCGGCAATGCAATCCGCGATAAGGCTGGTAGGCGCGCCCTCGCTTGACGCCCGCCGGAATATCTGACTCAATGTCTCCGCAATCGACCGGACGCGGCGTTCGATTTCCGCGTCGCTCCAATCGAACATCTGGCCTGCCACTGCGATAATTCCGCCGCCATTGATGACGTAATCCGGCGCGTACAAGATGCCACGGCCGCGCAAAGCCTCGCCGTGATCCTGCCGCGCCAATTGATTGTTCGCGCCACCGGCAATCACCTTGGCTTTCACCTTCGGGACCGAAACGTCGTCCAGGATCGCGCCCAATGCATTCGGAGACAGCACATCGCACTCGGCCGTGACGATCTCGTCGACCGGTAGCGGCTGCGCGCCGAACGCGGATGAGGCGCGCTGGACGGCTTCGGTATTTACATCTGCCACGAGGAGGTTCGCACCTTCCTCATGAAGCTGCCGTGCGACCGCCATTCCCACCTTGCCCAACCCCTGGATGGCGACCTTCAATCCCCTCGTACTGTCTCGCTCCAGCCTCTGCTTCACCGCCGCTTTCAGGCCCAAGAATACGCCCAAAGCGGTCCACGGTCCTGAATCTCCCCCTGTCTTCCCTGGCTGGTCGTAGCCGGCCACATATTCGGTGCGGCCCGCAATCACCGGCATGTCCTTCTGAGTCACCCCGACATCCATGGCGGTAATGTAACGGCCGCCGAGTGCATTGACGGCATCGGCAAAGGCGAGCAGGCGCGACTCCGTCTTTTCAGTGGCAGGATCGCCGATGATGACCGCCTTGCCGCCCCCGAGCGGCAGCCCCGCAATCGCACTCTTGTAGCTCATGCCGCGCGAAAGACGCAGGACGTCGGCGACCGCCTCATCGTCACTGGCGTATGGGTACATTCGCACGCCGCCGCACGAATTTCCAAGCGCGGTCGAATGAACCGCGATAATCGATTTCAGGCCGCTTGCCTTGTCATGAAAAAAGGCAACCGCTTCGTGCTCATGGAAATCCGCAGCGGTAAAAACGCTCATGAAAGGGGCTCCCCGTGGTAATCGGCTTCTTGTGTTGCGCCGGACCATACGCCGTTGCGCGCGCAATTGCGTTGCCTTTTCTCGCGCGCTGCGGATACAAGGCGGCTCCCAAACGTGACATTAGGCAACAAAAAATTCAGGAGCCGACCGCCTTCAGCACTTCGGTTGGGGTCAGCACCTGAGGCAGGACGATCGGTTCTTCCGTGTCGGACGGATAATAGAGGTATAGCGGCACACCGGAGCGGCCGTGCTCTTCGAGCAAGGAAGTGATCTCCGGATTGCGATTGGTCCAGTCCGCCACAAGGTACGCAATGTGCCTGCGCGTGAAAGCAGTCTGCACATTCGGGCTTGAGAAGGCGGTTTTTTCATTCACCAGGCAGGTAATGCACCAGGCAGCTGTGGCATTGATGAAGACCGAACGATGCTGCGCCCGCAACCTATCCAGACGGGCGCGGCTGTAGGGCTGCGCCGGAAAATCCCCCATTGGCGCCACCGAAGTGGGCACGCGCGTGCCGTGCTGGATATCTGCGAGCAGCATCGGTGCCGTCAGAGTGCTGAGCGCAAGGATAACCCATCCGGCAGCGCGCCAGCCAGCAGAGCGGCCTTGGGTGCTGCCGAACATCCAAAGACCGAAGGCGAGGATCAGCGCCGAAGCGAACAACAGCAGCAGATGCGAGACATCCGTCTCGAAACTCAGCACCCAGGCAAGCCACAAGGCTGTCGCATACATGGGGAACGCCAGCAGCTGACGAAAGCGCACCATCCAGGGACCAGGCTTGGGCAACCAGCGGCCGATGGCGGGCGCAAGGCCGATCAGCACGAAGGGCGTAGCGAAGCCGATGCCGAGCGCAAGGAAGACCAGCAAGGACGTCACAAGACGTTGGGTCAAGGCGTAGCCCAGTGCCGCCGCCATGAAGGGAGCGGTGCAGGGCGCGGCGACGGCAACAGCCAGCACGCCGGTAAAGAATGAGCCAGTAGCGCCGCCGCGCCGGGTGAGTGTTTCGCCGGCTCCCATTCCAGGCACGTCGAAGACGCCCGAAAGATTAAGACCAACGGCGAAGATGAGCAGGGCAAAGCCGGACACAACGGCCGAATTTTGCAATTGAAACCCCCAACCGATCGCCTCACCGCCTGCGCGCAAGCCGGAGATAGAAATGGCAAAGGCGAGAAAGCTGACAACGGTGCCACCGCCGTAGGCGAGCGCGTGGCGCCTGGCGGCAGGGCGATCCCCATGCACCGTTTCTGCAACCGCCAGCGCTTTCATGGCCAGGATGGGCAGCACACATGGCATGACGTTGAGAATGAGGCCCCCGAGAAATGCAAACAGCACAGCCAGACCCAAGCCCGGTCCCGCCTCATGCGCTGCACCAAACCTTGCTTCGGGAACGGCGCCCGGCTTCGCCGCCACTCTGAGTGCCTGGGCAGCTCCATCGGCGGATGTAAGAACAACAACACCGGACAGCGCCGCTCCGATTTTCGGCTTCTTTGCGTGTTGCAACCGCAGTACGAGACCGCCGTCAGCAGGCGCGAATGCCTGCGGTGCATAATCCACGATGGCTCCGCTGCTGAAAGGAAAGAACACGGCGCCCTTAAGGGGCGTTTGTGCAAGCGCCGGTGAGGCCACGAAGAGATCGAGCGAGTTCCCTAAGTGGAAGGTGATAGGCCAGGGGGACCGGGTTGGGATTTTTGCGCTGGCATCCCTGAATTGCTCTTCGATGGTGGCGTAAGATTGCGCAGGCGAAGCGCTTACGGTCAGCTGCAGCAAAAGCGGCTGGTCTTCTGGAATGCAGACTTCCTTGCAGACCAGCCAGCTGCCGGTTGCCTTCAGCGTAACCGGCGAGCCGGACTTCGCGCCGCGCGGTGCCGTGATCTTGGTCAGCAGCCACACCTTGCCTTCGTAGCCGTAGTTCATCAGGGGGCCGACCGGCAGGCGTTTGGGGTACGGCCATTCGATTGGACCGGCGCGCCAGCCGGGCGGCAGGGACCATTTGACCTCGGTGGGCAACCCCGCTTCGCCAGGATTGGTCCAGTAGGTGTGCCAGCCGGGACGAATATTCTGCTCGAGCGCCACCGCCACCGTGCCCCCGGGCGGGATCTCGCCGGATTCGGCGATCAGCCGCGCCTGCACCTTGGGCGCGGAGTCGATCTGGGCCGAGGCGGAAGCCGCGCAGCCCAGCAGCGCCAGAATCGCGAGCAGGATTCGCATGCCTGCGGCTATACAGGCGGCGGGCCAGCCCTGCCAGCGCCGCCTCACATCTCGCGTCCATGTGAGCAGATGCGGGTTAGATGCACGAGACGAGGAGGGCCAACAATGCGACCGCCACACCGATCTTAATAAAGAAGAAGCTGACCCGGAAGAAGACAGCCAACAGGATGAACGGAATGAGGAAAACGGAAAAGAGCGCCACGCCCACGGCCGCGAATGCGCCGGAGATCAGAAGCCCAATCAAGACGAACGGCAGCGCCAGCAGATGGAACATCACCGAAGCCTCCTCCTCGGAAAGAGGTAAGCAGCCGATGGGAGGCGTTCAAGAATGGCGCGCGGACTAGACGACGCCGGCCTGCCTGCCAACCATTTCGAAAGTGCGGAGCGCAAACGCGATCTGCTCATCGCTCAGCGCGGCGCACGCCTGGATGCGCAGCCGCGCTGTACCCTCCGGCACCACGGGGTAGCCGAAGCCGGTGATGAAGATACCTTCTTCCAGCAACATTTGGCTCATTCTGATAGCGAACGCCGTATCGCCTACGATGATGGGCACGATGGCGCTGTCGCCTTCCAGCGGCTTGAACCCCAGGGCCTTCAATCCGTCCCGCAGCTTGCGCGTGATCTCGTGCAGTCGGGCCACGCGCTCGGGCTCGCGCTCCAGTATGTCGATGGCCTTGCCGGCGCTTGCCGCGATGGTGGCAGGCAGCGCATTCGAGAACAGCTGCGGACGCGACACCTGGCTCAGGAATTCGATCAGCGCCTTCGACCCCGCCACATAGCCGCCTGCGGCGCCGCCCAGCGCCTTGCCGAGGGTGCCAGTGATAATGTCGATCTGGCCTTCCACCCCGAAGTGCTCGGCGGTGCCGCGGCCGTGCTTTCCCATCACCCCGGTGGCATGCGAGTCGTCCAGGATGATGGCCGCGTTGTGCTGCTTCGCGATCTGGACGATTTCAGGAAGCGGCGCGAGATCGCCTTCCATGCTGAAGACGCCGTCGGTCACGATAAAGATGCGCCGCGCGCCCTTCACCTGCGCGAGCTTGCTCTCGAGATCGGCGATGTCGGCGTGCTTGTAGACGAGCCGCTTCGCTTTCGAGCCGCGGCAGCCATCTATCAAGGAAGCATGGTTCAGCTCGTCCGACACCAGAGCGTCCTGCTCGCCGGCGACGGACGGAATAAGCCCTGTATTCGCCGCCCAGCACGACACATAGGTGAGCGCGGCTTCCGTGTGCGACAATCGCGCCAGCTTCCTTTCGATCTCATCGTGAATCGAGAAGGTGCCGCAGATGAAGCGCACGCTTGCGGTGCCCGCGCCGAACTCGTCCAGCGCCTGTTTGCCGGCGGCGATCACTTCCGGGTGGTCGGACAGGCCCAGATAATTGTTGGACGACAGCACCAGCACGGGGCCGGATTTCTCCGCCATCGTCACCTGCGTATCCATCGGCCCGGTGATGTGCCGGAAGGATTTCAGTGTGCCTTTGGCGCGCATCGCCTCCAGGTCAGCCCCCAGGCTTTGGTCCAGCGCGGCGCTCACAGCTCGCTCCAGTCCAGGATGACCTTGCCGGAATTGCCGGACCGCATGACGTCGAAGCCCTGCTGGAAATCAGCGTAGGAGAAGCGGTGGGTGATGACCTTCTCGATATCCATGCCACTGCGGATCATCTGGGTAAGCTTGTACCAGGTTTCGCCGAACATGCGGCCGTAGATGCCGCGGATGTTGAGGCCCTTGAACACCACCGCGTCCCAATCGATCGCAGTTTCGCCGGACTGAATGCCCAGCAGCGCGATTTTGCCGCCATGGGCCATGGTGTCGATCATCTGCCGCAGGCCTGCGGAGTTGCCGGACATTTCGAGCCCTATGTCGAAGCCCTCCTGCATGCCCAGGCTTTTCGTCACCTCCCGCAGATCTTGTTTGGCAACATTCACGATTGCCGTGGCGCCCAGTTTGTCGGCCAGGCCCAGGCGATACTCGTTGACATCGGTGATGACCACGAAGCGGGCGCCGGCTTTAAGCGCCATCGGTACGGCGGCGATGCCAATGGGGCCCGCGCCCGTGATGAGAACGTCTTCCCCCACGAGGTCGTAGGAGAGCGCGGTGTGTGCGGCGTTCCCCAAAGGATCGAAGATGGCATAGAGCTCAAGCGGTACGTGCGGATCGCAGTGCCAGACGTTCAGCGCCGGCACCGCGACATAATCCGCGAAGGCGCCGTTGCGGTTCACGCCCACGCCGAGGGTGTTGGCGCAAAGGTGGCGGCGGCCGGCCAGGCAATTGCGGCAGCGGCCGCAGACGATGTGGCCCTCCACGCTGACGAGATCGCCTACACTTAGGCCCTGAACGTTCGAGCCCACGGCGGCAATCTTGCCCACGAATTCGTGGCCGATGACCGTGCCGAGCTGGATGGTCTTATGGGCCCAGCTGTCCCAGTTATAGATGTGGACGTCCGTGCCGCAGATGCCGGTCTTCAGCACCTTGATAAGCACATCGTCAATGCCGTAGCTGGGCTCCGGCACATCCTGAAGCCAGAGGCCAGGTTCTGCTTTCGACTTCACCAAGGCTTTCATGCGCCTGCCTCCATGCCGGCCGGCCGCTGCCGGTCGCGCGCACGTAATATTCCTGTTCCCACTTGGCAAGACTGGTTGCTACCGAACTAACTCACCGCTAAACGATCCCCTTAACCTGCAATCCGGCTTCGATTCGGCACGCGTGCCCGCGTGCGGCCTCTTGCGCGCGAGAAAACAATGCCAAAGCGCAGCGACATTCATACGGTCCTTATCATCGGCGCCGGCCCCATTGTTATCGGCCAGGCCTGTGAGTTCGACTACTCCGGCGCGCAGGCGTGCAAGGCACTCAGGGCGGAGGGCTACCGTGTGGTGCTGGTGAACTCGAATCCCGCCACCATCATGACCGACCCGCAGCTTGCGGATGCCACCTACATTGAACCGATCACACCGGAATTCGTGGAAAAGATCATCGCGCGCGAGAAACCGAATGTGCCGGCGGGCCGGGTGTTCGCGCTATTGCCCACCATGGGAGGTCAGACGGCGCTGAATACGGCACTATCCCTGCGGAAACGCGGCGTGCTTGACAAGTACAATGTGGAGCTAATCGGCGCCTCCGCCGAAGCAATCGATAAAGCGGAGGACCGCGAGCTGTTTCGGCTCGCGATGATGAAGATTGGCCTCGAGGTGCCGCGGGGGCAAACGCTGAAGGGTTATCTGCGCCACAAAAAGGACGACCGCGGCAACTTCCTGTATGACAGCGAGAACAATCCACTGATGGAGCTCTCGCCGGAAGCGTTCGCGCATGCTTTGCAGGCGTTGGAGGAGGTCGGGCTGCCGGCGGTGATCCGGCCCTCCTTCACACTCGGCGGCAGCGGCGGCGGCATTTCTTACAACCGTGAAGAGTTTTTCGACATCGTCGAACATGGGCTGGATGTCTCACCTACCAATGAGGTGCTGATCGAAGAATCGGTACTTGGCTGGAAAGAGTTCGAGATGGAGGTCGTCCGGGACCGCGCCGACAATGCGATCATTGTTTGCTCCATCGAGAACGTGGATCCCATGGGCGTGCATACGGGCGATTCCATCACAGTGGCGCCTGCGCTGACGCTCACCGACAAGGAATACCAGCGCATGCGCACGGCGAGCATCGCCGTGTTGCGAGAAATTGGCGTGGAGACGGGTGGATCGAACGTGCAGTTCGCAGTGAACCCCACCGACGGCCGCATGGTCGTAATCGAGATGAACCCGCGCGTGTCGCGCTCCTCCGCGCTTGCTTCGAAAGCGACCGGGTTTCCGATTGCGAAGATCGCCGCAAAGCTCGCCGTGGGATACACCCTGGACGAACTGCAAAACGACATTACCAAGGTTACTCCCGCCAGTTTCGAACCTGCGATCGATTATGTGGTGACGAAAATTCCTCGTTTCGCTTTCGAGAAATTCCCGGGCGCGGAGTCCACCCTCACGACTTCCATGAAATCTGTCGGCGAAGCGATGGCTATCGGGCGCACATTTGCGGAGTCGGTGCAGAAGGCATTGCGTTCGCTGGAAACGGGGCTTACCGGCTTCGATGAGATCGCGCTGCCTGAAGACCCCAATGGAATCCGCGCAGCGCTGGCGAAAACCTCGCCCGATCGGTTGCGTGTGGTTGCCCAGGCGATGCGCGGTGGATTCCCGATGGAGGAAATCGCAGCCATCACGAAATACGACCCGTGGCTTCTGAGGGAGATAGAAGCCATTCTGCACGTCGAGCGCGACACTGCTGCAAACGGATTGCCTGAGGACGCGGAAGGCTTGCGGCGGCTGAAGGCGCTTGGCTTTTCCGACGCGCGGTTGGCGAAATTGGCTGGGAAAACGGAAACGCAAGTTCGAGCGCTTCGCGAGCACGCAGGCATTCACCCTTGCTTCAAGCGGATAGACACTTGCGCTGCCGAGTTCGCCGCACTCACCCCGTACATGTACTCCACCTATGAAGCACCATTCGGCGGGGCGCCTGAATGCGAAAGCAGGCCAACCGAGAGGAGGAAGATCATTATCCTCGGCGGCGGTCCCAACCGGATCGGCCAAGGCATCGAATTCGACTACTGCTGCTGCCATGCTGCCTTCACCCTTTCGGCTCAAGGCTTCGAGACCATCATGGTCAACTGCAATCCCGAAACGGTTTCGACGGACTATGACACTTCCGACCGGCTCTATTTTGAGCCGCTGACTGCCGAAGATGTCCTCGAGATTATTCGCAAGGAACAGTCCGCCGGCACGCTGGCGGGAGTCATTGTGCAGTTCGGAGGGCAGACGCCGCTCAAGCTGGCCAACAGGCTGGTCGAGGAGGGTGTACCGCTGCTCGGTACCTCGGCTGACGCCATCGATCTCGCGGAAGACCGCAAGCGCTTCCAGCGCTTGCTTCAGACATTAAATCTCAAGCAGCCCCGCAACGCCACGGCTATGACCGCTGAGGAGACCCTAGGCGCGGCGCAGGAAATCGGCTTCCCGGTTATCTTACGCCCCTCCTACGTGCTGGGTGGAAGAGGAATGGCCGTCATACCGGATGAAACGGCGTTGAAGGCGGCCGTTAGATCGGGCGACATCTTCCGAATCTCGGGCGATAACCCAGTGCTGATCGATGCTTTCCTCAACAACGCCATCGAAGTCGATGTCGATGCGATCTGCGATAACGGGGGAGATGTGTTCATCGCCGGTATAATGGAGCACATCGAGGAGGCTGGCGTGCATTCCGGGGATTCCGCTTGTGCCATCCCACCGCATTCGCTGAGTAAGAAAACAATCACCGAAATCGAGCGTCAAACCATTGCACTTGCAAGGGCATTGGAAGTCCGGGGGCTGATGAATGTGCAGTACGCCGTGCAGAACGGGGACATCTATGTTCTGGAGGTCAATCCCCGCGCGAGCCGCACCGTGCCCTTTGTGGCCAAGGCCATCGGAGTGCCGATTGCCGCGATCGCGGCTCGGGTTATGGCAGGCGAGAGGCTCGCGACATTCAACTTGCACCGGGCGGAGCGGCGCTATATCGCGGTGAAAGAAGCCGTGATGCCCTTCAATCGATTTCCGGGGGTCGACCCGATTCTTGGCCCTGAGATGCGCTCGACGGGGGAAGTCATGGGCTTGGATGAAAATTTCGGTTTGGCCTTCGCCAAAAGCCAGGTAGGTGCCGGCCTGAAACTCCCATTGTCCGGTACTGTCTTCGTTTCGGTCAAAGAGGCTGACAAACCAGCCTGCGTGGCGCCTTCGCGCCAGATGTCTGAAATGGGTTTCGAAATCGTCGCCACCCGCGGGACAGCCAAATATCTGGAAGCGGCCGGAGTCCCCGTGCGCAGCATCAACAAGGTCTTGGAGGGCCGGCCGCATGTCGTGGACGCGCTCAAAAACGGCGAGGTTCAACTCGTCTTCAATACCACCGAAGGCGCTCAGTCTCTGGCGGACTCCTTTTCCATCCGGCGCACCGCGCTGCAGCAGAAAGTGCCGTACTATACGACGATAGCCGGGGCAGTGGCGGCCGCCCAAGCCATAGCGGCTCTCCGGAAAGGGAGTCTCGACGTCCGGCCACTTCAGGCCTACGGCTAGCTGGGAACTTTTCTGCCCATTTCGCGTCTCTTGAAGTCGCCTATAGGCCCTCTTAAAGTCTTCCGGTATCGCTGGACGACCGGGCGGAAGAGAGCCCGGGGCGAAAGAGGAATTTTGGCACGCGCAAGCTTCGGCGCCGGCTGGCAGCAGCCGGACGGAGTGCTTTTGCCGCGGATAGGACAGGACTATGGAACGCATACCGATGACCGGCGACGGCTACAGGGCCCTCGAGGAGGAGATTAATCACCTGAAGACCGTGGAGCGGCCGACAGTCATCCGCATGATCGAAGAAGCGCGCGCGCACGGCGACCTTTCCGAGAATGCCGAGTATCACGCGGCCAAGGAGCGGCAGGCGTTTATTGAAGGCCGCGTCGTCGAACTCGAGGACAAGCTGTCCCGTGCTGACATCATAGACGTGTCCAAGCTTTCCGGAACAACTGTGAAGTTCGGCGCAACGGTGACCCTGGTCGATGAGGACACCGAGGCCAAGGTGAAATATCAGCTCGTTGGAGATCTGGAGGCGAATGCCAAAAAGGGGCGCATCTCGATCTCGTCGCCGATCGCGCGTGCGTTGATCGGTAGGAGCAAAGGGGACACCGTTGAGGTCGCAGCGCCGGGCGGAGCCCGGTCCTACGAAATCCTCAAGGTGGAGTTTCGGTAGCTGACGCCGGAACCTTGGCGTGCGCCATCTCCGCGATCCGGCGTTCCTCGGTCAGGCCCGCCAGCCAGTCCATCAACGCGAACATCATTCCCGAGAACAGGAACGTGACGTGCAGCGCCACGAGCCAGAAGAGTTTCCGCTCGTCGAGCACGGTCCCGGGCTCGGTAAGGCTGACGAAGCTGCGCAGCAGCGAAATCGCGGAAATTGCCACCATCGAGCCGATCAGCTTCATCTTCAGGCCGGAGAAGTCCAGCATCCCCATCCATGAGGGCCGATCCTCGCTGTTCCCGGTGTTGATCTTGGAAACAAAATTCTCGTAGCCGGAGAAGATGACGATCAGGACAAGATTGCCGGCCAGCGACAAATCGATCAGCGTGAGCACGGATAGAATAATCTGCTCGGCATCGAGGGACAGCATCTCAGGTACCGCCGCGATGAGCTCGCGGATGAACACCACAAGAAGGGTTGCAAGCGCGACCACGAGGCCTACGTAAAACGGCGCGAGGAGCCACCGGGATTTGAAAAGACCGGCTTCCAGGTACGATTCGAATGATATGTGCCGCATCGTCTATCCATTCTCCCTGCGGTCTGTGGGTCCCATCTAGCCAAAAGATGGCCGGGCGCGAAGTCCCGCAGGTCTCCACGTAATTCCACGGACGCGTTCTTCAACCGGCGGGACGCGCTGCTTTGCCCTGCCAAGTGCAAACGACTATATTCTGCAGGCAACCGGGCGGGAATCGCCATGGCCCTCATAGTGCTTGTCGACGACGACAAGAACATCCTGACTTCCGTAAGCATGCTGCTAGAACAGGAGGGTTACCAGGTGCGCACCTACCCGGATGGCATGTCCGCCCTCTCGGGGCTGTCGGCCACGCCTCCGGACATGGCTATTCTCGATATCAAGATGCCCCGAATGGATGGTCTGGAGCTGCTTCGCCGCTTGCGCCAGGACAGCGATCTCCCCGTCATCTTCCTGACATCCAAGGACGAGGAAATCGACGAGCTGATGGGCCTGAATGCGGGCGCGGACGACTACATCCGCAAACCCTTTTCGCATCGCCTACTGTTGGAGCGCGTCAAGGCGGTCCTGCGGCGCCGGGAGCCCAGGAAAGAGCCAACCTCCGGCATC
This sequence comes from Alphaproteobacteria bacterium, assembly GCA_019242395.1. Taxonomy (GTDB): domain Bacteria; phylum Pseudomonadota; class Alphaproteobacteria; order Micropepsales; family Micropepsaceae; genus Rhizomicrobium. Next base: position 18,229 of record JAFAVP010000287.1, read on the forward strand.
GGGGAGCAGAAGCGCGAAGTGATGGTTCGAGGTGGCCTTGTTCTCGATCCGCAGCGGCATGAATGCACCTGGGAGGGCAAGCCGGTCCGCCTGACTGTGACAGAGTTTCTCATTCTGCAAGCACTGGCGCAGCGCCCAGGTTTCGTGAAGAGCCGGGACAATCTGATGGATGCTGCCTACGACGATCAGATCTATGTCGACGACCGCACCATCGACAGCCACATCAAGCGCTTGCGAAAGAAGTTCAAGGCTGTGGATGACAATTTCGACGCCATCGAGACGCTCTATGGTGTGGGCTATCGCTACCGCGAGAGCTAGGCTGCACGGGTGCCGTTCGCTGTGACCGAGCTTGTCTCACGCTCCGCCTCGCGCCCGTGGGAAAATCTCTGGCGAACGATCCCGCTGGGCGAAGGGAGGCAGCGCTCGGCGCTAACAAGGCGGATCATCTTCTTCAACGCGTTTGCGCTTGTGTTTCTTATTGGGGGCGTGCTGATCGTCGAATCCCATCGCGTGGGGCTGGTGGATGAACGTCTCTCCGGGATCGCACAGCAAGCACGCATCGTGGCCTCCACTCTCGCTGAATACACGAGCAATGAGGAGCGGCATGCGATTAACCTGGACGAGGCCGAGCCGTTGCTGCGGCAGCTGGTTGCCCCGACGCAGCTGCGCGCCCGTTTGTATGGAGTGGATGGGCGCCTAGAGATAGACACGCGCAATCTGCTTTCCCGCAATGTTGTGGAAATCAGCGACCTGCCGCCACTCGACTTCTGGAGCCGCGTCCGCTCCTCATGGTATCGGGTCTATGACGGCATCATGGGTGTGAGGCCATTCGCGCGGCTCCCTCGCTATTTCGAAGCCGGCACGGACGGGCGGGTTTATTCCGAGGTGAACTCAGCCCTCAGCGGGGAAATCGGCACTGGAGAAAGGGTGGACGAGAACAACCGGCTGGTTTTGTCAGTGGCTGTGCCGGTGCAGCGGTTCAAGGCGATTTATGCCGTTCTCATGGTGTCCACCGAAGGCGGGGATATCGATGCAATCCTGCGCGTGGAGCGCTCTACGCTTCTCGAGGTTTTCCTTGTCGCGCTCGTGGTGATGCTGATCTCCTCCCTTTATCTGTCGGGCATGATTGCCGAACCGATCCGGAAACTGGCGCAAGCGGCCGATCGCGTGCGCCGTGGGCGCCTTGGGCGCGAAACGATGCCACCGATGCCGGACCGCGACGATGAGATCGGCGCTCTGGCTGCCAGTCTCTCCGAGATGACCCAGGCGCTCTACGACCGTATCGATGCTATCGAGCGTTTCGCCGCTGACGTGGCCCATGAGCTGAAGAATCCGCTGACCTCGCTGAGGAGCGCGGTCGACATGTTAAGCCGCGCTCCCGACACTTCGAATCGCGACAGGCTGATGCAGGTCGTTCGCAACGATCTGCGCCGGATCGACCGGCTCATCACAGACATCTCGGACGCCTCCCGTTTGGACGCCGAACTGAGCCGGGAGAAAGCGGAGCCGGTCGACGTGCACCGGCTCCTCACCACGATCGTAGAGATTTACCGCATGTTGGGATTGCCGCGCGGCGTGCAACTCGCGCTTCACCTCGACTGTCCAGCCGGAACCATCGTAATGGGCCGTGACGAGCGCCTCGGCCAGGTGCTGAGAAACCTGCTCGACAACGCAGTCTCTTTCAGCCCCGACGGGGGGATGGTTACGCTTTATTGCGCCATTGAAGAAGGCTCCGTTTGTATCGTTGTCGAGGACGAAGGGCCCGGCATTCCGCCTGACAATCTTGAGGCGATATTCCGCCGCTTCTATACAGAACGCCCGGAAGAGCATGGCTTCGGCAAAAACTCCGGGCTCGGGCTTTCGATTGCGCGGCAGATCGTAAATGGCTTGGGAGGCCGCATCCACGCGGAGAACCGGAAGACTGGAACCGGTGCCCGCTTCCTACTTGAGCTGCCGCGCGCGAGAGAAGCCTGATGCTGGCGAATATCCACGCAACCTGCATCATGATTGGCGGCGCCGGTTTGCCATTCGGTACATCGCCCGAGTGCGGAGTGCTGTTGTTGGGCGAGAGCGGCTCCGGCAAATCCGATCTCGCCCTGCGGCTGATTGAACGGGGCGCGCATCTGGTGTCCGACGATCGCACCGAACTGTTCCTGCACGATGGCTTGCTTCATGCACAGCCTCCGCTCAACATCCGCGGATTGCTGGAGGTTCGCGGCGTCGGAGTCCTGTCGATTGGCCACCGCGCCCCGGCGAAGCTCGCGCTTGCCGTGGTGCTTCGGCGCGACGACCCGCCACCGCGCCTGCCCGAGCCGGAGTGGTACCAGCCGCCGCAGGTGCTGGCCTCCAGTTGCAAAATGCGGATCCCCCTTCTGCGGCTCGATCCCTTCGCGCACGCTGCGACGGCGAAACTCATTGCCGCTGCTGGGGCGTACACACTCTCAAGTCTCAGGGATGGCCGCACGCCAGAACACCCCCCCGCGGAGCTGGTGGTGACCCCCGTCCCATGTTTCAGGAAAACCGGATGATCGGAATTGTGCTCGTTACGCACGGCCGCCTGGGCCACGAAATCATCGCCGCCATGGAGCATATGGTGGGACCGCAATCGCAGCTGCGGGCCATCTCCATCGGCCCGGAAGACGACGTGGAGAGGCGGCAACGGGAGATCGCGGCCGCCGCTAAATCCGTGGACACAGGAAGCGGCACGGTGCTCGTCACCGACATGTACGGCGGAACACCCTGCAATTTGGCACTGACCCTTCTTGAACGTGGCAAGATAGAAGTTCTCGCTGGAGCAAACCTGCCCAGCTTGATCAAGCTGGCCGATATTAGGGGCAAAGTACCGTTGGAGCAGGCTGTTAAGGACGCAATCGAAGCGGGCCGCAAGTACATGCGCGCCGGGTCCGCAGACTTGGCCAGCGGGCTTTGATGTGTCTCAGCGCCTGTCCGCCAATGCGCTTATCGCCAACAAGCTGGGCCTGCATGCGCGAGCCGCTGCCAAGCTGGTTGAAGCAGCGGCGCGCTTCCGCTCTCACATTCAGGTCCGGAAAGATGGGGAGACGGTGGATGCGCGTTCGATCCTCGGCCTGATGATGTTGAACGCCCGCATCGGCACCTCTATCGAAATCGTGGTCGAGGGAGCGGATGCCCCAGAGGCTCTCGCCGCGGTGCTGGCACTGGTGGAAGCAAAATTCGGCGAGGACTAGCCGACCCCATTGCGGGAAAGCGTCAGCCGCGCAAATCTGTGGCGGGTTCGAAGGAATCGAGCATGGACGGGAAAGCGCCACTGTGGGGCGCCGCGGCAATCGTGGCGGTCACGCTTCTGCTGGCTTGGGCGATCATTCCGCGCCTGCACTCGTCTGCTGGCGGCGGTGCAACGGTGTCCGATCAGTTTCGCAACGATCAATTCCCCTCGACCTATAAGCCGCGGCCATCGCGTGCCACGATCCTCCGCGGTGCTACCATCCTCACGGGTACCGACCAGGAACTCGCAAACGCTTCCATTTTGATGGAGAACGGCAAGATCAGCGCCGTGGGGCTCAAAGTGCCGGAACCGCCGGGCGTGGTGGTGATCAATGCCAGAGGCAAGTTCGTCACCCCCGGCATCATCGACATACATTCGCATCTCGGTGTCTACCCCTCGCCCTCGAACGAGGCGACCAGCGACGGCAATGAGGCCACCAAGCCCACCACCCCCGAGGTGCGGAGCGAGAACTCGATATGGCCCCAGGATCCGGGTTTCACCCGCGCGCTTGCCGGCGGGGTGACGAGCATGGAAATCCTCCCGGGTTCCGCGAACCTCATCGGCGGGCGCTCGGTGGTGGTGAAGAACGTACCCTCCGTCACGGGACAGGGAATGAAATTTCCTGGGGCGCCGTACGACCTCAAAATGGCATGCGGGGAAAATCCAAAGCGCGTCTACGGGGAAAAGGGCGGGCCGCAAACCTTGATGGGGGACGTCGCCGGTTATCGCGCGGCATTCCAAAAGGCCGTCGAGTACCGCGAGAAGTGGCGCGCGTATTGGAAGACGAAAGGTGACCGGCCGGACCGCGACATCGGGCTCGAAACGCTGGCGCTCGTGCTCGACAAGAAAATCCCGGTGCAAATGCACTGCTATCGCGCCGACCAGATGGCGACGATGATTGATGTGGCCAACGAGTTCGGCTTTCGCATCGCCGCCTTCCACCATGCGACAGAGGCCTACAAAGTCGCCGACCTTCTGAAGAAGAATCATATCTGCGGCGTCATGTGGGCCGATTGGTGGGGCTTCAAGATGGAAGCTTACGACGCCGTGCCGGAAGGGCTTGCCATGGTGGACCATGCCGGCGCTTGCGCCATGATCCATTCCGACGACCCTATTGGCATCCAGCGCTTGAATCAGGAGGTGGCAAAGGCGATGGCGGCGGGGCGGCGCATGGGCTATCGCATCTCACGCGCTCATGCGATCGCCTGGATGACGCGCAACCCGGCCTATGCGCTCGGGATTCTCAACCAAACCGGCACGATCGAGAAAGGCAAGATGGCCGACGTGGTGCTGTGGGACAGCGATCCGCTCAGCGTCTATGCGCATGCGGAGAAAGTGTTCATCGATGGCGCGCTCCTGTTCGATCGCGACAATCCGAAAATGAGTCCGCGTACAGATTTCGAAGTGGGCCAGGAAATGAACTTCAACACCGGAGGCGCGGGACAATGAGGCCCTTCCTCCCTTTCTTGGCGCTGCTTTGCCTTTCCGCCTCGCTGGCTGAGGCGCAATCGGGAAGGGCACCGAGGGTTTTGCAAAACCCGCAGGCGACTGCTTCCGTTCACCCGAAGCCTTTGACCAGAAGCCAGCCTCCGGCTGCCGGACCGGCCACTCTCATTCAGCACGGGCATCTTTACACCGTCGGACCGCTCGGCACGCTGAACAACGCCGACGTGCTGATTCAGGGCGGCACTATCGCGCAGGTGGGACCCAATCTCGTGGCGCCCGACGGCGCGAAGATCATCAACGCAAGCGGGCGGCCGGTGACGCCGGGGCTCATGGCGTCGTGGACGCAGATCGGCATCGACGAAGTCGATCTCGTCGCGGAAACCAACGACACCACCGCGAACCAGAAGCTCGACAGCGCGGCCTTCGACGTGGCCGATGCGGTTAATCCCAACTCCACCCTGATCCCCGTCGCGCGCATTGCAGGCGTGACGCGTTCGCTGACTGCTCCGAGCGCCTGCGGCGAGGTGTTCTGCGGGACGGCCGCCGTGCTCCATCTGGGCTTCGGTCCCGATCTGATCGTGAAGCGGCAAGCGGGCGTTCTGGCGGACCTCGAACCAACCGGCGGCACCAAGCAGAGCAATTCCCGGCCGGACATCTGGGCCAAATTCCGCGAAACCTTGGAAGACGCGCGCGAGTATCAGGCGAACCGTGGGGCCTATCACAGGCCGGGCGGCGGACGCGATCAGCGCTCCTTCCGCATCGATCTCGACGCGCTCGCCCCGGTTGTGCAGGGGAGCGAGCCGCTCATCGTGCGCGTCGATCGTGCGTCCTCCATCCGCCAGATTGTGCAGTTCACGCAAGCCAATCGCATCAAGCTGGTTGTCGTGGGCGGCGGGGAGGCCTGGGAGGTGGCGCGCGATCTTGCGCAAGCGCAGGTGCCGGTGGTGATCGATCCCGAAACGAATTTGCCGGCCAGCTTCTCCGATCTGGGGGCCACGTTACGCAACGCTGGGCGCCTGGATGCGGCTGGCGTGACGGTTGTATTCCAGCCCCAAAGCAACGATCCTTCGCACTACGCGCGCACCATCACGCAGATCGCCGGCAATGCTGTGGCGAACGGCATGCGCTGGGATCATGCGCTCGCCGCCATCACCCGGAACCCGGCACAGGTTGGGGGTATTTCGGATCAATACGGAACCTTGGAGCCGGGGAAGGATGCGGACGTGGTGATCTGGGATGGCGATCCGCTGAACGTAACAAGCGCGCCCACCGCCGTGTTCATTCGCGGACAGGCCATTCCGCTGGTTTCCCGGCAGACACGGCTCCGCGATCGTTATCGCGACATCGGCAAGAAGAACCCGCCATTCGCCTACCGATGACAGAGAAGTCCTGGTGTAAGGCGTGTGTGTGGTTCGCAAGCGCGGCCTTCGCCGTCGTTTTCGCGGGTACGCTGCGTGCCGAACCGGCAGCCACGGCAGCGGCGATCGCCCATTCTCCAGTTCAAGCGCACCCCGCGCTCTGGGTGGTGCATGGCCCCCGCTCGACGGCCTACCTGCTCGGCTCCATCCACGTGCTGCCGCCCGACATGCAATGGCACACGCGTGAGATCGACGCGGCGCTTCGAGCCGCTGACACGTTCGTTTTCGAAATCCCGATGGACGAGGCGCAGAAGACAAAAATCCAGGAGTTCATCAAGCAGAACGGGATGCTGCCCCCCGGCGTGGCGCTGCCGTCACTGCTCACCGCCGACATCCGGAAGGATTATGCCGCGGCCCTCAATCTTACGCATGTCAATCCGGAGCTGCTCACGCCGATGCGGCCGTGGCTCGCGTTGCTGATGCTCGAAACCGGGATGGTGACCCAGCAGCATTATTCGCCGGACCTGGGCGTGGACCGGCAGGTTTATGCCTATGCCTTGAAACAGCACGTGACGTTCCGCGCGCTCGAAACGCCGGAGCAGCAGCTGAAGCTGCTGATGCCTGAGGATCAATCGCTGGAGATGCAGGAGTTCGATGCGGGCCTGAAGGAGCTGCTGAACGAAACCTTGTCTGTCGACGATCTCGTGAATGCCTGGGCCAAAGGCGACACGAGGAAGCTCAATGACCTGATGAACAGCGGCTTCAAGGAAAATCCCAAGGCAGAGAAGCCGCTGTTCGACGATCGCAACCGCGCCTGGGTGGCGCAACTCGAAGCCATGCTGAAGCAGCGGCACGTCTATTTTGTGACCGTAGGGGCGGGCCATCTGGCCGGCCCCAAGGGCGTGCCTTCGCTCTTGCGCCGCGACGGTTACAAGGTGGACGGGCCTTAAGGTCCCGGCGCTGACTGTGGCCCGTGGTCCGCCGCAGGCGCGGATTGTATATCCTCGAAAGCCGCCGCGCGCAGTGCCGCAAGATGCTCCCGGTGTTCATCCAGCCCTTCTTCGAGCTGACGCAGCAGGTCTTCCGCCTGCACGGCATACATGCCGTCTCGTTTCAGCTCCGCCACGAAATTGCGGAAATAAGCCACGTGCTTTTCCGCCTCGTGGACCCGTGTCTCCGCAATCGACAGGGCTGTGCTGCCCGCGTCACTCATGCCGGCGATTCCTCTCGCCAGCCCCTTGCCTACAAGTGTAGCCGGACGCGCAGCGTGCTCCAAGTGCGCTAGCCGAGTGGAAAAGCCGGTATGTTTTTGGGCCGATACCGCAGATAGCGCTGACGTTCGGAAACCCATGTTCGCTCATCCGGAAAGGTCAGGGCGTCTAGATCGCGCGGACTGGCGCTTGCATCATCCACCCATTCGCG
>JAFAVP010000102.1 GCA_019242395.1 Alphaproteobacteria bacterium
TACTAACCTCATTGTCATGGCCCGCGAAAGCGGGCCATGACAAATTGGGTTACGAATATCGCTCCTTCAGAAGCGCATAAACAGCCCGCGCGGCGTTTGCTTCGGCGCCTTTGCGGCGGCCGGGCTTCGGGCGATCCACCCACGCCGGGATGTCGAAATGGACCCACGATTTCGCGCGGCTGACGAAGCGGTTGAGAAACAGCGCCGCAGTGGTGGCGCCGGCGAGGTTGTAATCCGGATTGTTATTGAGATCGGCGATGCTGCTCGAGAGCGTGGGCTCGTAGCCGCGCCAGAGCGGCAGCCGCCACAACGGATCGTGTACCTCGGTGGAACAGCGCATGAGATCGGAGGCCAGCTTCTCGTCATCGGTGAAGAACGGTGGCAATTCCAGGCCAGTGGCGGCGCGCGCCGCGCCTGTCAATGTCGCCACATCGATCAGCAGCTCCGGCGCTTCCGTATCGGCTTCGGCGAGCACATCCGCAAGCACGAGACGCCCTTCTGCATCGGTGTTGCCGATTTCGATGGTAAGGCCCTTGCGGCTCCTCAGCACATCGCCGGGGCGATAGGCAGAGCCGGAAACGGAATTCTCCACCGCCGGAATCAATACGCGCAGGCGCAACTTCAGCTTCGCATCCATGACCATGCGCGCGATGGCGAGCACCACGGCGGCGCCGCCCATGTCCTTCTTCATGGTGAGCATGGCGGAGGAAGGCTTGAGATCGAGGCCGCCAGAGTCGAACACCACGCCTTTGCCGACGAGCGTCACCTTGGGCGCGTTCGCTTCGCCCCAAGTGAAATCGATCAGCCGCGGCTCCCGCACCGAGGCGCGGCCGACCGTATGAACCAGCGGATATTGTCTCGCGAGCAACTCGTCGCCAACAATTTGTGAGAACTTGGCGCCGTAATCCCGCGCTAGTGCGCGCGCCGCGCCTGCCAGTTCCTCTGGTCCCATGTCGTTCGATGGCGTATTCACCAGGTCGCGAGCCAGAAAGACACTGTCCGCGATGCGCGTGATCTCGTCCCCGTTTATGCCTGGGGGAAGCGCGAGCTTGGGCAGCTGGCGCGCGCTTTTCTTGCGATAGCGATCGAAGCGATAGGTGCCCAGCACCCATGCCAACGCGCCGCGTGCGCCGCCCACCTCTGCCGGCGTGTCGCCAAGCGCATAGATGCCCGGCGGCAGCGATTCCGAGAACGTAGCCAAAGCCAGCGGATCGTGACCGCTTCCCAAACCCAGAACCGCGCTCGCCAATCCGCCTGAACCGTTCGGCACCAGCAGCAATACGTATTCCTTGGCTGTGAAATTGGCGGCGCGAATCCAGTCCGCTTCGCGCTGCCTTCGCGCAGGCAGCCAGCGCTTGAGGTTGTCGGCTTTGACGGCGTGCAGCGGAATGGCGCCTTTTGCGCTTCTCACAAGGCTCGCATGCATGGAAGGACCTGTTCGTGGCGGGCGCGCAAATCTAGAAATCGCGCGAGCGCATAGCAATGGAGCCGCCATGTACACACTGGTCGTCGGGACGAAGGAATGGTCGAGCTGGAGCTTGCGGCCGTATCTGGCGCTGAAGGCGATCGGCCAGCCGTTCGCGGAAGAGGTGATCCGGCTCAATCACGATTCCACGACGCGGGAAGTGCAGAGCCGCTCGCCTTCCGGGCGTGTGCCGCTCCTCAAGATTGCGGAGGACAAGCGCGCGGTTCTGATCTGGGACAGCCTCGCCATCTGTGAGACACTGGCAGAGCGCCATCCGGAGGCAAAGCTCTGGCCGGACGATCCATTCGTCCGCGCCGAAGCGCGTTCCTATGCCGCCGAGATGCACTCGGGCTTCCCCGACCTTCGGCAGCAATTGCCGATGGAGTTCGTCCGGCGGCAGCCGCTGCCGGAGTTGCGCGAAACCACCAAAGCGCAGATCGCGCGTATTCTCAGCGCGTGGACGGATATGCTGGAACGCCATGACGGCGATGGCGGGTTCCTCTTCGGCCGCTTCTCGATTGCGGATTGCATGTACGCGCCGGTTGTCTCGCGCTTCCGCACCTATGGGGTGCCTGTTCCTCCTCTTGTGCAGAGCTATTGCGATCGCATTTGGGCGTTGCCAGCAATGCGCGAGTGGGAAAAGGCGGCGCAGGCGGAAGTCGAGTCAGGTCTTGCCTGAGCTGGCCGCCGGCTTAGGCAGCTTGCCGTCTTCTTTGTAGAAGCGCGCGGCGCCAGGATGCAGCGGCGCGGGAAGATTGGATGCCGCCGTATCCAAGCGAATGGATTGCGCGCTGCGGTGGCTGCCCGCCAGCATCGCGCGATTCGCCGGATTGAACAGCGACTTCGTGAGCGCATACACGGCAATGTCTGGCACGGCATCGTTCGCGATGAACATGGCGTGCACGCCAACCGTCTCCAGCTTTCCGGTCTTGGGGTAAAGCCCGGCTGGAACGACCGCGGCCGAGAGTGCACGGTCCTGCTTCAGCAGGCGTTCTCGTCCTGCGCCGCCGATCGGAACCAGCACGGCCTTGCCGCTCAACAGCAACTCTCTCACCATCGGGACCGGCGCGCCGCCCACGAAAAACATGGCATCGAGTTCGCCCTTCGCAAGCTTCTCCGCCGCGCTGTCAGAGGGCTCCTTGTTCGCGCGGATGTGCCCGACATGGAACGCCGCCAATACGGCCGCAGCGGTCACAATCGTGCCCGACGCGTCCGGCCCTACGGAGACGCGCTTACCGCGGAGATCGGCGGGTGTCCTCACATGGGATGCCATGCGCGCCAGGAGATGTACCTCTTCCGGAAAGAGATTGGCGATCACCCGCACGTGCTTTTGTGCACCCGTACTCCGGAAAGCGCCACGGCCGGCGACGGCATCGGCCACCACATCGGATTGGGCCAACGCGGCATCCACTGTGTGCGCATTCACCGCGAGCACGTTGGCGACCGCGCCGGGACTGGTGCGCACCGACGCGATCAAGCCCGGTGGACCGCAGACACCTGGCGTCTCGCAGCGATAAACACCGGGCGGATGGCTGACGATGGACGCAATCGCCTCCCCGACCGGAAAGTAGGTGCCACCCGTCGGACCGGTCGCGATCACGAAGGCGATGCGCTGTGCCGGGGCGGCGTTGCCGGCCAGCAGAACCATGGCGGCCACGACGAGGGCAATCCCTCTCGAAAGGTGGAGAGAGTGCGTCATGCCCCGGCAGAAAACACCCTTTTGCGTCAGGAATTTGGCCCCCCACGGCGTGCACATTTAAGGTTTTGTTGACCGTCTCGCGGCAAGCTGCGGGTGCCGATTTTCGTTAACGGAGCCTGCCATGCGCCGCCAGCCCTTGCGCGCCGCCGCCATTTCCGCCCTTGCGGCGTGCGCCACCGCCGGCTGCGCCAGCACGCCGGCCACCACTCCGGCGGCCGTGCCCGCCGCGCCCACCGCCGGGCCAGCTGCGGCCGCCACGCAAGCTGGGTCGAACCAGGGACTCTTCGCGTTCGCGAACCCGGCAGCGGTGCCCCCTGCTCCTACGGCCCAGGTGCCTTCGCCATCAGCCTCCCAATTGGCGTTGCCGCCGCCCACCAGTATCCGGGAGCAAATCCAGCAGGCGCAGGCTCTGCGGGCGCAAGGCCGGCTGCAGGACGCCGCGCGCGTGCTCGCTCAACTTGTGCTTGCCGCACCGGATGACGCGCAAGTGGTGAGCGAGTACGGCAAGGTTCTGGTGCAGCTTGGCCGGCCCGACGATGCCGTGGCGTTCCTGAAACGCGCCATCGAGATCAAGCGCGATGATTGGACCTTCTACTCCGCGCTCGGGGTCGCTTACGACCAAAGGGACGACCGGAAAAACGCCAGGGCGGCTTACGAGCATGCGCTGGCCTTGCACCCCGGAGACGCCAACGTGCTGAACAATTACGCGGTATCGCGCATGCTGGCCGGCGATCTGGACGGCGCGCAGAAGCTTCTAACGCAAGCGCAAGCCGCCGGCGGCAACAATGCCAAGATCGCGGGCAATCTCCAGATGCTGGCGCAAATGAGGGCGAAGGCGAGCGCTCCTCCTTCCGCCAAACCTGCCGCAACCGCAGCAGCCGGCGCTCCGAAAGCGATTGCCGCAACTGCGACAGTCACGGCGACCACCACTGACAAAGCAGGCGCGCCGAAGACGATTGTGATGCAGCAGGTGCCGGTGGATACCCATGAGGCCTCTCATCCTGCAAAACCGAAGCTTGCTGTGGCGTCACACAAGCCCGCAAAGGCAACCCCGGTTAAGGCAGCCGCCGCCAAAACCACGCCAGCAAAGGCCCCTCCAGCGCTGCGGACCGCCGATCAAGGCGAATAATTCTGTCTTCCTGACGCCAGAAGCAGCGGAACCGGGTTGCGCCCACCGGGGCACATGGGTGCCGCCGAACCGCAGCGCTGTCCGCGATTTCGGCACGCTTCATCATGCAGGCTGCGGAGGCGTAGCGTCTCGCAACCGCCCATTTTCGGAAGTTCTCGCGGGCAGCCCCGCATCTGGCAAATTGCTTGAGTTACGATGTCGTGATGAAGGAGCCCATCGCGGCGAATATTAATGGACGGTGTGCATCACCTTCATGATCGCCGGTCCCATGATCACGACGAAAAGGCAGGGGAGAAAGAACACGATCATCGGCACGGTCAGCTTCGCCGGCAAGGCCGCGGCCTTTTTCTCCGCGTCCGCCATCCGCTGCTCGCGATTTTCCTGCGCGCAGACGCGAAGCGCCTGACCCAACGGGGTGCCATACTTTTCCGCCTGATTTAGCGCCGCGGCGATCGCCTTGACGCCGGAATGCCCGCAGCGTTTGGCGAGATTGTCGAAGGCCTGCCGGCGGTCCGGCAGATAAGACAGTTCGGCCGTCGTCAATCCGAACTCTTCCGCCAGCTCGACCGACTGTGCCCCAACTTCCGTCGCCACGCGGGTGAAAGCGGCTTCGATCGACATGCCCGATTCCACGCAGATCAGCAGCAGGTCCAAAGCGTCCGGAAATGCGCGCATGATCGAGGTGCGGCGGCGCGTGATCCGGTTGGAGAGGAAGAGGTCAGGCACGTAGTAGCCCAGCAGCGCCGTACCCACCGCCGCGAGGAATTTTTCCCAACCGGGCCAGGACAGGTGCAGGATCACGAACACATAAAGCAGCGCCACGGCGAAGAGGATGAAGGGCATGACGAAGCGGAAGAACATGAATGTGACGAGCGGCGCCTGGCCCCGATAACCCGCCTGCACCAGCCGCTCGCGCGTGTTCGCCGATTCGAGGATCTTGGAGAGGTTCAGTTTCTCCAGCGTCTGCTTCATGAACGAAACGGGCTCGGTGCGCAGCGTGTTGCGCTTGTTGAGCGCCGCATGATGCTTCTGCCGCAGTTCTTCGCGCCGTTCGGAGACGGATTTCATCCGCTCGCCGAGCGAGCGCCGGTCGAGCAGCGGCAGGCCGAGCGTGACCACCGTGGCAAACGCCAGAATGCCTACGAAGGCCATGACCAGGAAGTTCCGGTCGAAGAGTATGTTGAGAACGCCGACGTCGGTGCTCATGTTCGCGCCCTCAGTATTTGAAGCTGATCATCTTCTTCATCACCGTGATCCCGGCAGCCATCCAGATGCCGCAGCCAGCGAGCATCAGATTGCCCATGCGCTCGGTGAAGAGAAGCTTGATGTAATCCGGCGTGGTAAAATAGACGAGCGCCATCACCACCACAGGCAGCGAGCCGATAATCATGGCCGACGCCTTCGCTTCCGACGACATGGCCTTGATCTTCCCGGAGAGCCGCTTGCGGTCGCGCAAGACGCCCGAGAGGTTGCTGAGGGCTTCGGAGAGGTTGCCGCCCGACTTCGCCTGAATCGACATCACAATACCGAAGAAGCTGACTTCCGGCGTCGGCATGGAGTCGTACATGCGCTTGAGCGCCTGCTCCAGCGTGACGCCCACGCGCATGCTTTCGACCAGCTTTTCGAACTCGCCGCAAACCGGCGGAGGCATTTCCTTCGCCACGATCTTCAATGCTTCGGTGGTCGGCAGGCCGGACCGCACGCTGCGGACGATGACGTCGATCGCGTTGGCGAATTCCACCGTGAATTTCTTCTGACGGCGGTTTTTCAGGAAGCCCAACACCCAGCGGGGCAGGCCCAATCCAACGCTGAAGCCCGCCGCGGCCTCGGAGATCAGTGTTTGGTGCGTGAGGTAACAGGCCGCTACGGCGATGGCGGCTGCAACGGCAGAGATGATCCAGAAGGTCTGAACCGAGATTTCCAGTCCCGCCTGCTCGATGCGGCGGCGCAAGGTGGGACGCTGCTTCTTTGCCTTCTGCTGCTTCTCGAGTTCCTTCAGCAGCGTCTGGACATTCTTTCGCTTCTGCTGGCTGGCATCGGCGGCGGCTCTGCCACCAGAAGCCGCCGACGCGCCTGCTGCCGCCGCGAGACGCTTCTTGGATGTTTCGCCGGATGGCGCAATGAAGCTGTAGGCCAGCCCCCCGATGCCGAGGAGCAGGAAGAGGCCGGTGAACGCATAGACCAGCATGCCCATGCGGCCCTCCTACTGCTGAAGTTCGTCGAGTGCTTCGGCGAGCTCCCGTTCCATGCCGAAATATCGCGCGCGTTCCCAGAAGGTGGGACGCACAATCCCCGTGCCGACATGCTTGCCGTGCATCCGGCCGGTTTCGTCCTCGCCGCCGATCTCGAAGTTCATCAGATCCTGCGTGATGACGACGTCGCCCTCGGTGCCTACGATCTCGGTAATCTTGGTGATGCGGCGTGAGCCGTCCCGCATGCGCTCGGCCTGCACGATCACGTCCAGCGAACCCACGATCATTTCGCGGATGGTGCGCACCGGAAGCGAGAAGCCGCCCATGGTGATCATGGATTCAAGACGCGTCATGGCTTCGCGCGGGGAGTTGGCGTGGAGCGTGCCCATCGAGCCGTCATGGCCGGTGTTCATGGCTTGCAACAAGTCAAACGCTTCGGGGCCGCGGACTTCGCCCACGATGATGCGCTCAGGGCGCATACGCAGGCAGTTCCGCACCAGGTCGCGCATGGTGATCTGGCCTTGCCCTTCCAGATTGGGCGGGCGCGTTTCCAGGCGCACCACATGCGGCTGCTGCAGCTGGAGTTCGGCCGCGTCCTCGCAGGTGATGATACGCTCATCGGCGTCGATGAAGGCGGTCATCGTGTTGAGAAGGGTCGTCTTGCCGGAACCCGTGCCGCCCGAGATCAGGATGTTGCAGCGGCAGCGGCCGATCACGCCCAGCACGCGCGCACCGGCGGGGCTGACCGACCCGAAGCGCACCAGATCGTCCATCCGCAGCTTATCCTTGCGGAATTTGCGGATGGTGAGCGTCGGGCCATCCAGCGAAAGCGGCGGCGCGATCACGTTGACGCGGGAGCCATCGAGCAGGCGCGCGTCGCAGATCGGCGAGCTTTCGTCGACGCGGCGGCCGACCTGGCTCACGATGCGCTGGCAGATGTTCATCAACTGCGCGTTGTCGCGGAAGCGGATGCTGGTGAGCTGCACCTTGCCGCCGACTTCGATAAACACGCGGCCGGCGCCGTTGACCATGATGTCGGCGATATCGTCGCGCGCCAGCAGCGGTTCCAGCGGGCCGTAGCCCAGCACATCGTTGCAGATGTCCTGGAGCAGGTGCTCCTGCTCCGCGATCGACATGACAACGGCTTTGATCGAGATGATCTCGTTGACGATGTCGCGGATTTCTTCGCGCGCCGAATCCGGATCGAGCTGCGCCAGCTGCGCGAGGTCGATGGTGTCGATCAGCGCATTAAAGATGGTGGTCTTGATCTGGTAGTATTCGTCGCCCCGCTGTTCTGCGATCCGTGCGGTCGCCTTGGGCGGCGGCGGCGGAGGTGCCATCGGAGCAGCTTGGGGCCGCGGCGCGGCAGCGGCCGCCGGCTGTGACGCCGCGGCTGCCGGCTGCGCGCTGGCCGCCTTTGCGGGCGAAGGTTCAAGCCGCGCCGGCGGCGAGGCCGGGCGTTGCAGTGCGGTGGCGTCGGAACGCTTTCCAAACATCGATTATGCCTGTTTGCGGCCTTTGAGGAGCGAAGAGAGCATCGGTAGAACTGTCTTGTCGGCCTCCGGCGCCGGAGCGCGGCCGGTGATCACTTGCGCCAGGCGCAGAACCGCTTCGGCGGTTTGCGACTTGGGCTGTACCTCCATCAGCATCTGACCGTTGTTCGCAGCCGAACCGTAGAGTTGCGGGTCGAAAGGCAGCACCGCGGCAGGCGTCAGCCCAACCGTGGCCGCGAAATCCTTCACAGGGATTTCCGGCCGCTTCGGAACGCCGGTCTGATTGAGAACGAGGCGTGGCGGCGGATCGTTCGGACGGTTCTGCTTCACCAGATCGGTGAGCGCCTTAGCAGTCCGCAAGCTCGCGAGGTCGGGGGGCGCAACAAGCACGATGTCATCCGACGCAAGAAGAGTCTGGCGCACCCACGGGGTCCACTGATGTGGCAGATCGATGATCACGCAGGGCGTGGACTGCCGCACGATGTCGATTACCGCCTCGAATGCGGCCGCGTCGGCATCATGCAACCGATCCATCACGGCCGGGGCAGCGAACAGCGAGAGATGATCGCTGGTCTTCAGCAGCAGGCGGTCGAGCAGAACGTCATCCAGGCGCTCGGGCGCGGACAACGCTTCCGCAATCCCCTGCCCTGCCTCTTCGTTGAAGTTGAGGCCGACTGTTCCGAAAGATAGATCCAAATCGACGATCGTTGTGTTGATGTGCAGCCGCTCGGCGATGCACCAGCCCACATTGTGGGCAAGCGTGGAGCTGCCGGCGCCTCCGCGGCAACCAACAAAGGTAACTACGCGTCCCACCGGGGGCGCTTCAGGATTGAGATAGAGGCCCGAAATCACCTCGATCAGGTGCAAAGGATTGACCGGAGCCACCATGTATTCGCTGACGCCGCGGCGCATGAGCTCGCGGTAAAGCTCCACGTCATTGATGCGGCCGATCACGATGACCTTGCTGGAAGGATCGCAAACCTGGGCAAGCCGGTCGATCTCATCCAGCGCCGACTTACCTTGAAGGCGCGTCTCGACGATCAGGAGGTTGGGTGTGACGTGCCCGGAATGATGATCCACCGCCGCCTGGATTCCGCCGAGTTGCACGGTCAGATTGGCTTTGGAAAGCCGCCGGTCAGCGCCGGCGCGTTGCAGCGCGGCCCCTGTATCAGGAAACTCGCAGAAAGCCTGGATCGAGATCCGGGGCACTGGCCGCTCGTGCGGCGCAGCGCCAAACGGTTCGTCTCCTTGCGCCTGAAATTTGGTCATCACACCCCGCCTAGTTGCCGATGTCCGAACCCGGTGCCGATTGCTCGTTACCCGTATCCGACGTGTGCTTGACGGCCTGGCTCGGCTCGCCCTTCTCGTAGTGGCCGAGCACCACGGCCCTGCGCGCCGCATCCGGCGCGTCGTCCAGGCGGCGGGACTCATCGAGATCACGCGGATTCGCCACCATCGTCGCAATGTTGTTCTGGACCGCGCAACCGAAATTCTCAGAGGGCATATTGTCGGTGCTCAGGGCCAGGTTCTCCGACCAGTCGCCGCAATTCTTGGCGCGCGCCACATAGCCGATGAACCCCACCTCAACACGGCGATCGCCATCGCCGACCGGATGCGTGCCAACGAGGATACGCGAGCGCGGCACGCCCATGTGTGCCAGGCGCTCACCGAAATATGTGATTGCCTCCGAAGACTCCGGTCCCTCGGGCACCGAAACGCTCAAAGAGCCATCGCCGTTTGAAAGATAGTCGCGCACAACGCTATCCAGGTTTGCTTCATCCTCCGCAGCGAGGCCAGCGCTATTGCCGGAGAAGGAGAGCCTCACCGTCTGATGTTCCGGGTGCACTGCTATCGGATGCAGCGCAGTCGGCTCCATCGTGGGGATGCCGTCATTGTCGCCGGGAGCAGCGCAGCTGCCCGCAAGCAGGACGGCGGCAAGGGCTGCAAGGCGCATCACATCTTTGGTCATGACCGCGTTCCTTTACTGAACGATGAAGCCGTTGTTGCTGTTGGCGGCAGACTTGATGCCGGTCGGAGCTGGGCCGTGTTCGGCGTTCAGCCGGCCCATCAGGATGGTGTCGAGGTCGTTCGCAGGGACGAAGCCCTCTGTCGGCGCGCTCAGCTTCTTCTCGCTGGTCGGCTTCACCAGATAGGCGCTGACCAGGACCACGAGCTCGGTTTCGTCGTTCTGGTAGTCGCGGCTGCGGAACAAGGCGCCCAGCACCGGCATGTTGCCCAGGCCTGGGAATTCATCGATCACCTGCTTGTTGGTGTGTTGCAACAATCCGGCGATTGCGAAGCTTCCCCCCGACGGAAGTTCGACCGTGGTTTGCGCGCGGCGTACATTCAGCGCGGGGATGGTAAGGCCCGGTGCAGCTGTTAGCTGTCCAGTGGTGGGGCTGACGGTGACGCCACCGCTGAGGGTGAACGCACCGGTATTGGTCAGTTCGCTGACTTCGGTAGCGATCTGCAGCGAGATACGGTTCTCACTCAAGACCACGGGAGTGAATGACAGTCCAACACCGAACTGCTTGAAGGCGATCGCGATGTTGCCCTGCTGGTCGCGACCCGATGGAACCGGGAACTCGCCGCCGGCGAGAAAGCGGGCGGTTTCTCCCGAGACTGCCGTCAAATTGGGCTCAGCCAAAGTATGCATGAGGCCAACCTGATCCAATGCCTGCAGAACGCCCTGTAAGTTGTTTGGGCTCTGGCATGGCGCCGTGTTCGGAAGAAAGTGCGCTGTGCAAAGAGACCCGACCTGTCCGCCCGACGCATCGGATAGCGCACGGCCGAGAAGGCCAAACTGATTACCCGTCGAGGCCACGATCGGAACGCCCGCCGCTATGGCCGCGCCTTGCACATTGACGCCAAATTGCTTGGCGATCTGACGCTGCATCTCTGCCACCCGGACTTTCAGCAGCACCTGATCGTTGGCCTCGATCTTCAGCATATTGACGACCTTCTTCGGGTCGCCGGCGAAGCTCGTCGCCAAATCCTGCGCGCGCGATGAAACGGTCGCGCTTGGGACGTTTCCACTCAAAACAACGTTGTCGTTCATCGCCGACACGTGAATCTTGGCGCCGGGGAAGTTGTTCTGCATCATCGAGCCGAGATCTGTAACGTCGCGCTCGACGCGGATGTCGATCGTCAGAATCTGATGGCCCGCCGAGTCGAAAAAGAAGGCGTTCGTCTGCCCTGCTTTCATCGCCAGGAGGAAAATGCGGCGCGGCGTGCGCACGACGGCATCCACGATCTCCGGGTTGGAAACCAGAACGTCCCGGGCATCGGTATCGAGTTGCACCAGCGCGGCCTTGTCGAGGGCCAGCGTGATCCGCTGGTGTGCCGGACCGTTTCCGTGCGTCGAGACATTCAGCACTTTTTGCGGCACGGGTTCGTGGCGCATCGGCGCGTGAGCCTGAGCGGGCGACGTCAGCGCGGCAACCGCAAGAACACAGACTGCATAAGCTGTTTTGCGCATGCGCGCTTACTCCCCTTTGCCAGGCACTGAGCCGCCGGCCCGCGCCATTCCATAGCGAATGACCGCAACAACACCCGTGTCCTTGTGTTTCTTGCTGTCCGAATTCAGATCGGCGGTCACTGTTTCTCCAAGCGGCCGCAGCGTGAGAGACACCGCACCGGTGGCCGCCGCGCCGTCGAGCATTTCCGCCTGATGGGGCGCCAGTTCGAGAGTCGCCGTTTTGGCCAGCACCGTCTTCTGATCCTTGTCCTGGGTGTATGTCTGGTCGACAGCCAGGACCCGCACGTCGTGCAGGATTGCGCGAGAAGCAAACACTTTCGGGCTCTCGGACACTTGAACGGTGAGAAGCACATCCACCCGGTCGTTCGGCAAGATGAAGCCGCCGGCGCCCGATTCAGTCGTGATCGGGATCGACACAGCACGCATTCCGGGGCTCAGCATCGCGGCCATGACGCCCGCTGCATCCGAATGAACGATCTTGGTGTTGGTCAGAGGCTCTCCGGCGAGAATGGGAGCCCGTGAAACCGTTCCCTTCACCACCTGCTCTGGATGGGGATTCGCATCCTCCGTGATGAAGGTGGAATCGACCGTCGATTTCGGCCAGGGCTGCCACTTCACCAAATCCGGAGTGACTGGACGGCCGGGCTCGATATTGCTGGAGGCGACAAGCACGCCCACCGTTGCCAGGGATACGGCCGGCATCGCTTTGCCGGGTTCGGTGCCGCCTCCGAGAAATCCGCGGGCGAGCAGTGCAGCAGCGCCGGCGGCCAATGCCGCGAGGGCCAGGATAATGACGCGCGACCGGTTCATGGCATCTTTGCTCCTTTGTGTTCCGATACGAACACATAACCCTTTAGAAAAGGCTTAACGCTGGCGCCCGCTCAGCCTGCGACAGAGCGAAACACATCTGTATACGGAAGAATAGCCAACCCGCCCGCCGCCAGCGCCACGCCATAAGGAATACCTGCAGTGGGTTCGTGCAGACGGACGATCCAGCCCCGGCTTGCCAAGGGAGCTGGCAACGGCCAGCGCCGGGACGCGAGCAGAAAGAGAGTAAGCGCGCCGCCAAACACCGAGGCAACGACGACGTATTGCATCAGGTCGTGCAGTCCCAGCCATGCGGCAACGCTGGCGAAGAGCTTTGCATCTCCTCCGCCAATGTACCCGAAGGCGAACAGCGTAAATCCGGCAATCAGCGCAATCAGCGCAGCGAGGCAGTGCACCTCGTACAAATGCAAGTCATAACCGGATGTCACCGCAAAGACGGCGAAGCTCGCAAGCGTGGCGACCGGTATGAAGTTGGGTATCGTGTAACTGGCGAGATCCCAGCCAGCGGCGAGAACGAGCAATACGGCCAACGGTGCGAAAACCAGAATGTGCGTGATCATTCATCGAGTCTATGAGATCACGGTTAAGCCGCGCTTAAGGCCTTCCGTTGGCGAAATGGAAGGAGCGCGTCATCTTCCTTGCCGCAAAACGCGAACGGCCGCCCCTTCCGGAGCGGCCGTTGCGCAACTCGCTTCGGCGAATTAGCTGCCGAGCGCGCTCGACACAGACTGGAAGTTGGCGCTCAATTTCGTGCCAACCGCCGTCAGGACGGTGATGATCACAACCGAGATCAGGGCCGCAATCAGACCGTATTCAATCGCCGTCGCGCCGGACTCGTCACGAACGAAACGGGTAACTAGGTTCTTCATAATAGCCTCCTTGTTAGACACCCTAGGACATCCAAAAGAGCGACCGGTCTTTCTACGCGGCCCCAACCCTGGATTCGCGAAGGAGCCTACGCGTGAAACTTTAAGGGGAGCTTAGCGCCACGCTGTGGCTGGAAAGCGAGTGTGTTTCGTGACGGCACGAAATTGCCGTATTTCGCCACAAACACGCCGTACTATTTGCCGTATCTTAACCATCACACGCGTTACCGCCCATGAATTCCAACTCTGCGCATGCCTCAATGTGGCTGCACGCATTAAACGCGGCTTAAGCGGCACGGCCTAAACTCCTCGCATGGCGAGTCTTATGAAAGTGGCTTCCCGCTGGGAGCTTCAAAAGCTCCTTCTCACCCTTGCTGCCGCCCTCGCAGTGGCCTGGTGCGGCGTCGTTCTAGTGGCCCTGTTGCGCCATCTGTGGTTTGTGGATGCCCACGGAAATCCGCGGCCTACCGATTTCATTGAAGTGTGGGTGGCCGGAAAGCTCGTCCTGAGCGGCACGCCGGCCACACCTTACGACTGGCACGCCCATCACCTTGCACAGGTAGCTGCTGCCAGACATCCGTTTCCAGGCTTTTTCGGCTGGCATTATCCACCGTTGTTTCTTTTCGCTGCAGCAGGACTGGCCCTGCTCCCCTATCTGCCGGCGTTCGGGACGTGGCTCGCGGTGACATTCGCAGTCTATGCACCCGTCGTGGCGAAGATCGCTGGCCGCAAAGAAGCTGCGCTGCTCGCCTTCGCATGGCCGGCGACTCTCACCAACATGATCACCGGTCAGAACGGCTTCCTGAGCGGTGCGCTGATCGGCGGCACGCTTCTTTTCCTGGATGTACAGCCGGTGCTTGCCGGCATCTTTCTTGGGTTGCTTACCTACAAGCCGCAGCTCGGGCTGCTTTTTCCCATCGTACTGGCAGCTGATCGGCGTTGGCGTGTGCTCGCATCAGCGTGTCTTACCGCAGTTGTCGCGGGGCTGATCCTGCCTTACCTCGCCTTCGGAACCGGGCCCTTCCAAGCCTTCGTTCACTTTCTGCCGCAAACTGAGAACGCCGTCTTGGAAAACGGCATGGCAGGATGGAACAAGCAGCAGACTATTCTCGGCCTGGCCCATTGCCTCGGCGCCGGCGCAGCCGCAGCGTGGGCACTCTATGCCGTCGTTGCCGCGGTAACCGCGGCTGGCGTCCTGTGGTTGTGGCGCAGCCGTGATGTAGCGCCTGCGGTGAAGGCGGCAGCTCTTGCCACCGGAGCGCTGGTGCTTACGCCCTATCTCTACATTTACGATCTTCCGGTGCTGGTCATTCCGCTCGCTTTCCTGTTCCGTGACAAATCGTTCGATCGAGAGGAATGGATAGGGATCGCGGCGATCAACTGCCTGCTGCTTTCCTTTATGTGGTTCGCCGTACCCATTGGGGCCGTTGCTATCCTGACGGTAGCCGGACTGATCGCGCGCCGTGCAATCCAGAGTCATCGCGCGTCGTGCGGGATGAACTTAAACCTTCCTTTACAGGCACGCGCCTAAGCTCAGGCCGGAATTCAAGAGGGCCGCCTCATGCGCCGTGCTTCACAATCGCTCTTGATTATCATGGCTGGCGTGATCGCGACCGCCGCAAGCGCCGTCGCGCTAAATTCAGGAAACAAGCCTGCTGCTCCTGCACTGCGAGCGGGCAGCACCGGCACAGCGATGGTGACTGTGAAGGCTCCGCGAAAGGCGGTGCTGCGCACATCAGCGCCCATCCTTATCCAGGCCGCAAAGCCCAAGGTGGTTGCGGTGAAAACCCCGGTTCGCAAAGTCGCATTGAAGCACCAGCCGGTGCGCAAACACTTCGCCAAGGGTTCTACCATTTCGGTGCCTCTGGACGAAGTCCGCGTTGTCGCGTTCTCCCAGCCGGTCTCCACGATCTATGTCGGCAATCCGACAATAGCGGATGTGAGCATGATCGATGCGCGTCACGCCTTCGTGCTGGGCAAGGGCTTCGGGGCTACCAACGTCGTGGCGCTCGATTCCGACGGCAAGCAGATCGTGAACGACGCCGTGAATGTTTATGGCCACACCGGCAGCATTGTAATCCTGCACCGGGGCGTGCAGCAGGCCACATACAATTGCGCTGGTCCGCGCTGCGAAACCGCACCGGTGCCGGGCGACGGCAAGGACTCCTTCGGCAGCGGAACGGAACAGATGACTCAGCATCAGGAAGCGGGCATCCACGCCGCAAGCGCGGGGCGCTGATCAAGAGCATTCGTATTGGCTCGCGAGGAGCCAAGGGTGGGGTGGTAGTACAGATGCCTGCGGGATCGCTCTCGCAGGCATTTGTCCAAGACGAGGCTACTGCGGGACATGGAAACCAGCTTGAACCGGATGCTGACCGCCATTGCCGGCGCCGTTGTGCTGCTCGATATTGTTTGGATCGGATCAGGACGCTTTGCAATCGATGCCACGGCGTACTTGGCGCTGGCTCTTATGATCCCGCCATGCATGGGAGCTGCGTACTACTACGGCCGCTTCCGGAATGAACCTTCCCTCAGCGCGATGTTCTCTGCAGCGGCCTTTCTGATGACCTTCCCCGCCGCCATGTGTCTGCTCAGCTATCTTGCCCTGACGGTCGCCGGGCCGCGCATTGATGTGTATCTTCTTGCAATTGACCGCAGCTTGGGCGTGAGCTGGCCAGCGATTATGGCCTTTGCCGCCGATCATCCGTGGGTCACAGTCGGGTTGAATCTGGCTTATCAATCCATCGTGCCACAGAGCTTGCTGCTGCTTGTCCTGTTGGGCTGGTGCCAGCGGCCGCTGGAGCTTTATGGCCTATGCTTGGCGATCGCAGGCGGGGCAATCGCGGCTGTGGGCTTCTGGACAATGTTCCCCTCGTTCGGCGCCTACTCCATGTACCACCTGGCGCCCGCAGTGGCCGCTAAGCTTCACCTCGCAGAGGGCGTAGATTACGGCCATGAACTGACGCAACTGCTGAAGAACGGTCCCGGCTTCATTTCTCCCAAAGACTTGAGAGGGCTGATCGGGTTCCCTTCGTTCCATACGGTGCAAGCGATCATCCTCGCCTGGTACGCCCGCAACATTCCGTATGTCCGCTGGCCATCACTCGCGCTCAACGTGGTGGTTATAGCGGCAACGCCCGTGCACGGCGGTCATCACCTCATCGACATCGCAGGCGGTTGCATCGTTGCCGCACTGGCGATCACGTTCGCCGATAGCACTGTGCGCCGGTTGCGGGTTACGAAAGCCGCTGAACGGCAGATGCTTGCGGTGTTACCGGAGCAGTCGCCGCTCCCGGCAGCTTGACCTCGAGCAGGGTCGGGCACCCACAAGTCCGGGATCATGAAGAAGGGCAAGCGAAGGATCTTAGATGCGGGCGTGCATCTGCACCAGGCATTAGCTGCCCAGCATTTCGTGGCCGGTATAGCCGCGGGTGGTGAGGCTCATATTGGCGCAAGTGCTGCTGTCGCTGCCACCGGCATTGCGCCGCCTGCCCCAGGCATAGAAGCTGTCACACTCGACAACCGCCGCCGGGGTGGACGTGTCCGTAAGGCGGAGCCCAGATGATCGCGCAGGATGCCACGCCAGGTGATGGTCGAGCCGATCGAGTACTTCTCGCTGGTCAGGCCCCGTCGTCGGATCGGCAGATGTAAAGCTCAGTAGATGCCCGGGAGAATGCGTGCCTTCTGCGCCTTGTAATGCCCATACTCCGGAAACGCTTGCTCGAGCACCTCTTCCTCGCATTGCATGCGGTAAAGTTGGCAGCCGATCTGCAGCAAGACGAGAGCGATGGCCGCAGGCGAGATGAACTGAATGGCGGCGCCCACGATCGCCATCTCTTCGCCGAGATAAAGCGGGTGCCGCACGATCGAATAGGGCCCGCCAGTTACCAGCTGGCGCGCTTCGGCCATCAGGCTGAAGGAGCGGCCGAGCCACAGCAGCGAGTAGCAGGCGAAGCCCATGCCGCCCAACACCATGGCGGCAGAGACGGCCATCCAAACAGGAGATAGTTGGGCGGGTGGAAGCAGGATCAAGCTGACGCCTAGATAGGTACCGAGCACACCCGCCACGCGCGGCATAACCCCGTGAGCGCCGGACTGGGGAGGGCGCCGGGCGATCAGCATGCATATGGCGGTAAACGCGACGAGGAGAACGGCCCCTTTCGAGAGGACTGCCAGGAACAGCTGCGCATCCGGACGCACCAGAAGCTGCGAAACCTCCTGCTGCAAAGGATGCAACAGCGTACCGAAGTTAAAGGCGTACCACAGAATCAGCGGCGCGGCGGCGAGGATGTCGAACGCTTTGGTGCCCTTGCGGAGCAGCTGGGCTTGCGGGGCGTAGGAGGGAGCATCGGTCGTTGTCATGACCCGATGCTGGCCCAGTTCTGGTTAAGGAACCGTCGAAGCCCGAAGGGTTGAGGCGCGGAATTCAGCTCTACTTGGCCACCCGCAGGTTGATGATATCCTCTGCGATTTGATTGAGGGTCGTGATGATCTCGCCCGAACTTTTGAGGTCGAAATATTTGCCCGGGTCAGTCGCGCAGTTTTGCAGAGTGGCAGAGTTGCCCTGCGTTCCGTTTAGATCGACGAAGATCGTGTAGATGACGAGCCCGTTTTGCTTGGCGTTGTTGCATACCTTAGACATCCGTGCATCCACACTGGTGCTCTGGTTCGAGCCGTCCCCGTACCAGCGATCCTGCGTGTTCAGGCCGTCGCTGAGAATGATCAGGAACTGCATCGTGTCGTTTTTGAGGGTGGGCGGATTGAGTGGCTGTCCATGGGTTTGCGCCATCCACCCCCAGTCGAGGCCGATTGTCTGATTGGTGGAGCCCTGCGCCTGCATACTGTCCACCTTGCTGCTGAGCGCGTTCCAATCATACCCGAGGGCCATGACCGTGGCCGGCGGGCAGGACTGTGCATTCTCGGTCGGGAAATTGGTGGCCGTGCCGCTCGGGGATGTATTCTGAACGTCGTAGGGTTGGGTCCGATCCTCGATACAGCCGCCCCAGGTCGAGTGCGCGTTGATA
>JAFAVP010000193.1 GCA_019242395.1 Alphaproteobacteria bacterium
GCTCGCGGCGTCCCTTCGAGGAATAGGCGAACAGGGTGCCCGCGCCCCCTTCGATATCGATCCAGCCGTCAGCGCGCGTGGCGCCCGTCTCGTAGGAGAGTTCGTACAGCTCCTCCTTGCGCGCCATGATGGCTTCCGCCAGCGCCTTCAGAATGCGCGCGCGCTGATGAAAGGTGAGCGTGCGCAACGCCGGCCCACCAACACTGCGCGCGTAAGTGAGCATCGCGGCGAAATCGCGCGCGCCGCTGCCCACCTGCGCAACAGGTTCATCCGTGACGGCGGAAACGATGTCGTTCAGCGCGCCGTTTGGCTCGAGCCAACGCCCTTCCGCATAGCTCATCAATTTGATTAGCTTCATCTCAGACTCCAATTGCGACGCCCCTTTTACACTGCCCTTGCGCAAGAGCTAAAAGGTTTCCCGGATGGCTTAAAATGAAATACGAGTGCGATCCTCGATTCGAGCCATACTACCTTGAAGATAGCTACGTGCTCGGGGTGGATGAAAGCGACTCTTCCAGGCTCGCGTTCTCACTGCTGCTTGTTCTTACTCCGAGGCACCCACTCTACTCCGCACCCAATCCGAACGAACAATACTGCTATCGGAACGGTTCACTGACCTTTGAGGGCGTGAGTGCCATCAACTGGGCAGACCGGACCTTTAAGCCGGTCCATGACGCTGCGGGCGAAGTTGACTACGGAAATATAGATGTATTCGAACTTGAGCCCGGTGACCGGTACTATCTGGAAGGAGATTGGGGGCGCGTAACTGTTACAGCTAAAAGCGCAAGGATTGAGATTGCTGCGGCATCCTAGCGGCCGGTGAAATTCGGTTTGCGTTTTTCGCTGAAGGCGGCGACGCCTTCGCGGTAATCGGCGGAGCGGCCGAGCTCGCGCTGATTGTCGCGCTCGTGATTGAGCTGCTGATCGAGCGACGCGCTCCAACTGGCGCGGATGGCGCGCTTGATGGCGGCGTAGCCGCGTGTCGGCCCGCGCGCGAACTGCTCCACCAGCGCGTTCGCTTCCTCCATCAGCTTCGCATCGTCCACCGCGCGCCAGATGAGGCCCCAGTCTTCCGCCTGCTCGGCTGTGATCGGCTGCCCCGTGAGCGCGAGCCCCATGGCGCGCGCCTGCCCCACCAGTCGCGGCAGAATCCAGGTGCCGCCGGAATCCGGCACCAGCCCGATGTTGGCGAAGGACTGGATGAACTTCGCGCTCTTCGCCGCCAACACGATGTCGGCGGCGAATGCGATGTTGGCGCCGGCGCCCGCCGCCACGCCGTTCACGGCGCACACCACGGGTTTGGGCAAGTTCACCAGCCGGCGGATCAGCGGGTTGTAGCGGTTCTCCAGCGACTCGCCGAGGTCGACGCCGTCGCCGCCGGGGGCCACGGCACGGTCCGCCAGATCCTGCCCGGCGCAGAAGCCGCGGCCCGCGCCGGTGATCAGCAGCGCCCGCACGCCATCATCATTCTCGACCTGCGACAGCGCTTCCGCGACCTCGCCGTGCATCTGGACGGTGAAGCTGTTGAGGCGGTCGGGCCGGTTGAGCGTCAGCCGTGCGGCGCCGTTCGCGACCTCGAACAGAATGGTTTCATAGGCCATCGTCCCTCCACCGCGGAACTTTGCGCCCGCTTCACCGGCGGCTACGCTAGTCGCATGACCGATGCTCCGCAAACCGAAGCCGATGCACTCGCCCGCCGCGTGGCGGCGCATCTGCTGTCGCGCGAAGGCACGGGCCCGGCGTGGGGCATTCAGATCGAAGAGGTGCGCGAGGGGTATGCCCGCATCGCGATGACGGTGCGGCCGGACATGCTCAACGGCCACGCCATCGCCCATGGCGGGATGATCTTCGCGCTGGCGGATACCGCTTTTGCGTATGCCTGCAACTCCCGCAATATGAGCACGGTGGCGCAGGCTGCCTCCATTGTGTTCCTGGCCCAAGCCAAGGCGGGCGAGCAGCTGGTGGCCGAAGCCCGGGAACAGGCACTGAGCGGCCGCTCAGGCGTGTACGCCGTGACGGTTTCGACCGCGGAGGGCCGGCAAATCGCGGAATTTCAGGGGCTCTCCCGCAGCCTGAACCAGCCGGTGCTGGCGCTGTCTTAACGATACAGCCATTTCCATGTCATCGTTCCGGGTCGAAACTCGATGCGACTCTGAGAACTCCATGTCCGCCGCAAAACCCACGAACGCCACGCCATCTGTTGCCGCTGCGCGATGCGCTTGCGGAGCGGTGCGCGTGGAAATCGCCTATCCGGCGTTCTGGGCGTGGCACGACCATTCCGAGGCCAGCCGACGGGCGCAGGGCTGCGCCTGCGCCACTTATGTCGGCACCTGGAGAAGCCGGTTTCGGGTGGTGAAAGGCGCGAAAGGCATCCGCCACTATAAAGATAAGCAGGGCGCTACGCGCACCTTCTGCGGCGCATGCGGAACGCCGCTCACTTATGAGCGGGCCAGCGCGCCCAAATGGGTGAACATCCCGCGCGGCATTTTCGAAACGCGCACCGGTCGCGAGCCGCGCTACCATCTTCACATCGAGGAAGCCCCGGAATGGGCCTATCGGGGCGAGCCGCTGGCGCCCTTGAAAGGGTATCCCGGCGTGCTGTGGCAGCGTCCCCGCCGGAAGAAAGCCAGAAGCCCCCTTCCCGGCCTGCCGCAGGAAGTCCGCGGAGTCCCTTAACGGCGCATCCGTTCCTATATATTAGGAGGACCGCGGGAGGACCGATGTACACAACCGAATTGAAGGACAAGGACCAAAAGGCCGCGGCTGTGTCGCTGGCCGATGAAGATCCGGAGAAGCTCGCCGCCTTCGAGGCGCGCGTGGCGGCGGACGATTTCATCGAGCCCAAGGACTGGATGCCCGAGGCGTACCGCAAGACGCTGGTGCGCCAGATTTCCCAGCACGCCCATTCCGAAATCGTCGGCATGCTGCCGGAAGGCAACTGGATCACCCGCGCGCCGAACCTGCGCCGCAAGGCCATCCTGCTGGCCAAGGTACAGGACGAAGGCGGCCACGGGCTCTACCTCTATGCCGCCGCGGAAACGCTTGGCACCTCGCGCGAGGAGATGATCGACGCTCTGCATTCCGGCAAAGCGAAATACTCCACAATATTCAATTACCCGACACTCACCTGGGCGGACATCGGCGCTATCGGCTGGCTGGTTGACGGTGCGGCGATCATGAATCAGGTGCCGCTGCAGCGCACGTCCTACGGGCCTTACGCGCGCGCCATGGTGCGCATCTGCAAGGAGGAAAGTTTTCACCAGCGCCAGGGCTACGAAATCATGAGCGTGCTGGCCGCCGGCACGGCGGAGCAGAAACGCATGGCGCAGGATGCACTGAACCGCTGGTGGTGGCCGTCGCTGATGATGTTCGGGCCTCCGGATGACAAGTCGCCCAACACGGCGCAGTCGGTGCGCTGGCGCATCAAGCGCGAGACGAACGATGAGCTGCGGCAGCGGTTTGTCGACGTGACGGTGCCGCAGGCGGAAGCGATCGGCTTGCGCGTGCCCGATCCGGCGCTGACGTGGAATGATGAGCGCGGCTCTTACGATTTCGGCGCCATCGACTGGGAAGAATTCTACGCGGTGGTTCGCGGTGAAGGCCCCGTCGCGAAAGAGCGCACGCAGGCGCGGGTGAAGGCGTGGGAAGACGGCGCCTGGGTGCGCGAAGCCGCCGTCGCACATGCATCCAAACGCGCGCTGAAAATGGCGGCTGAATGACGAACGCGAATTGGCCGCTCTGGGAAGTCTTCGTGCGGGCCAAGAACGGGCTTTCGCATAAGCATGCGGGCAGTGTGCACGCGGCAGACGCACGCATGGCGATCGAAGCGGCGCGGGATGTTTATACGCGGCGGATGGAAGGCGTGAGCTTGTGGGTGGTGCCGTCGAGCGCCATCGTCGCTTCCGATCCCAAGGAGGCGGCCGATCTGTTCGAGCCGGCGGCGGACAAGGTGTACCGCCACCCGACCTTCTACACGATCCCCGAAGGCGTGAAGAACATCTGATGGCTGACGACGTTCTCTTCGATCACGCGCTGCGGCTGGGTGACGATGCGTTGGTCATGGGACAGCGCTTATCGGAATGGTGCGGGCATGCGCCGATGCTGGAGGTCGATCTGGCGCTCGCCAACATCGCGCTCGATCTGCTGGGGCAGGCCACGCATTTCCTGAACCTCGCCGGCGAGATCGAAGGCAAGGGGCGCGATGCGGATGCGCTCGCCTTCCATCGCGATGTGCTGGACTTCCGCAACTGCCTGCTCGTGGAGCAGCCGAACGGCGACTTTGCGCAAACCATAGCGCGGCAATTCCTGTTCTCAAATTGGCAGGAATTATTGATGCGCGAGATTGCTGCGGCGCCGGAGCCGCGGCTTGCGGCAATAGGGGCCAAGGCGGTGAAGGAGATCGCCTATCACGCGAAATTCGCCAGTGAATGGGTCGTTCGTCTTGGCGACGGCACTGCCGAGAGCCGCACACGTATGATCGCTGGTCTTGAGTGGATGTGGCGCTTCGTGGACGAATTGTTCGATCCGATGGACGGCGCGCCATCGCGCCGCGGCGAATGGGATGCGCGGATCAACCGCACATTAACGGAAGCAGGTCTCGAACTGCCGAAGCCCCGGCGCGGTGCAATGGGTGGACGTGCCGGTCATCATTCCGAACATCTCGGGCATCTGCTGACGGAGATGCAGTTCCTGCAGCGCGCTTATCCGGGGGCAACCTGGTGAGCGCAGCTGCCGAGCTCTCGCTGAAGGACCGCATCTTCGAAATTCTTTCGCAGGTGCCCGATCCGGAAATTCCCTGCGTCTCGGTTGTCGATCTTGGCATCGTGCGCGAGGTGCGCGGACAAACCCTCGTCATCACGCCCACCTATACCGGCTGCCCCGCGACCATCACCATTGAGCAGGACATTCGAGCGGCGCTGGATCGCGGCGGGCTGTCAGACATCAGAATTGAGACCACGCTCTCGCCACCCTGGACCACAGACTGGATCAGCGACGAAGGCCGCGAACGCTTGCGCGCCTATGGTATCGCGCCGCCGCCAAAAGGCGCCGGCAAACATTCGGTGCGCGAAACCACGGTTGAATGCCCGCGCTGCGGCTCAATCCACACGCAAGAAATCAGCCGCTTCGGCTCCACCCCGTGCAAGTCACTCCATCGCTGTCTCGATTGCCGCGAGCCGTTCGACCGATTCAAGTGCCACTGAATGTCGATAAACGCGGGGTTTCACAAGCTGAGGGTTGCGGAGGTTCGGCGGGAGACCCCCGACGCCGTTTCCATCCGTTTCGAAGTCCCAGATGATCTGAAACAGGCGTTTGCGTTCAAAGCCGGTCAGCACCTCACCTTGCGCGCCGATCTTGACGGCGAGGATGTGCGGCGGAATTACTCCGTCTGCGTTGCGCCCAGCGAAAACGAACTCCGCATCGCCATCAAGCAGATGACGCCCGGACGCTTCTCTGCCTGGGCCAATGCCAATTTGCGCGAAGGTCACGAAATCGAAGTGCTGCCGCCGATGGGCCGCTTCGTGGCTCCGGACACAGACCTGGAAAATGCGTATTACATCGCTCTTGCTGGCGGTTCCGGGATCACGCCCGTCATTTCCATCCTCAAGGCGGTGCTGGAGTCGCAGCCCACTGCGCGCTTCGTGCTGCTTTACGGCAACCGCAACACTGCGTCGGTTATGTTTCTGGAGGAACTGGCAGGACTCAAAAACCGCTACATGGAGCGGCTGGAGCTTCACCATTTCCTGGAAGACGAAGCGGAGGAGATCGAACTGTTTAACGGCCGCCTTGACCGCGAGAAGTGCGAAACCGTGTTCGATATCTTGACTGATTCGAAGGCGGCCGACGCCTTTTTCGTCTGCGGCCCGGGCCCCATGATGGACGCGGCGGAAGCGGCACTGCTTGCCCGCGGCGTGCCACCGGAGAAAATCCTTATCGAGCGGTTCACGTCTGGCCCCCTTTCGGCGGAGCAGTTGGCTGTGCGTGAAGCCGCTCAGCAAAAAGCCGCAGGCACTGAGCTGCTGGTCACGCTGGACGGCCGGCGAAGCCGAATTGCCTTCGATCCCGGCAGAGGCAGCATTCTGGATTGCGTGCAGGCGGCCGGAATGCCTGCACCGTACGCCTGCAAAGGAGGGGTATGCACAACCTGCCGGGCCAAAATCCTGGAGGGGCAGGTGACCATGACCAAGAATTATGGTCTGACGGAGCAGGAAGTAGCGGACGGTTACGTGCTCACCTGCCAGTCGGTGCCTGCCACCGAGCAGGTGGTGCTAAGCTACGACGAGTAGCGAGCGAGGAGAGATGTTTGAAGAGCTGAAGCCACGCGCCCCCGATCCACTGCTCGACACCATTCGCCAATTTCGCGGCGATCCACGGCCAGGCAAGCTCGATCTGGGCGTGGGCGTATTTCAGGACGAGCAGGGCCGCACGCCCGTTCTGCGCAGCGTGAAGCAAGCAGAAGCGCTGCTGCTGGAGACGCAGCAGACGAAAACCTATCTCGGCGCCGAAGGCGATGTGGAATTCAGCCGGGCGTTAGGTACTGCCGTACTCGGCCATGTGTTCGGCGATGGGCGCGTGATCGGCCTGCAGGCGCCCGGTGGCACCGGCGCGCTTAGGCTTGCTGCGGATCTCATCCGCGTCGCCAATCCGAACGCGCAAATTTGGCTTGGACTTCCCACCTGGCCCAATCACCAGCCGATTTTTTCCGCCGTCGGGATTCCGCTTCGCGATTACCGGCATTTCGACCCGGGAACGCAGGCAATTTGTTTCGATGAGTTGCGAGCAGCGATGAAGTCCGCCACTCGTGGCGACGTTTTCGTGCTGCATTCCAGCTGCCACAATCCCACAGGCGCAGATTTCACGATTGAGCAATGGCAGGAGATTGCGCGTACCTTGAATGAGTACGGGCTTATTCCATTGCTCGACACCGCCTATCAGGGTTTCGCACGCGGGCTGGATGAAGATATGGCCGGTGCGCGGCATGTGTTTGGCAATTGTCCCGAAGCAATTCTCACGGTTTCCTGCTCCAAGAATTTCGGGCTGTACCGCGAGCGGACAGGCGCCCTGTTCGTGCGCGCAGCCGATACCGCCAAGGCGGATGCGGTTCGCACCAACCTGATGGGGATCGCCCGAACCAATTATTCGATGCCGCCCGACCATGGTGCCGCCATCGTGCGCACCATTCTTCAGGACGCTCGCCTCCGGGCAGAATGGGAGCGAGAAGTGGGGGAAATGCGCGGCAAATTGAATGGCGTGCGGCAGAAACTCTCCGGCCTCCGCATCAACAGCCTCGATCTTAGCCCCTTGGCAAAGCAAAATGGCATGTTTGCCACCCTGCCGCTCGGCAAGCTGCAAATTGAGCGTCTTAAGGAAGAGCGCGGCATCTATATGGCTCCCTCCGGACGCATCAATATCGCGGGTTTGATGGCCACGGATATCGACGCCTTCGCCGCGGCGCTGCGTTCTGTCCTGATCGACGCTGCGGCGTAACGCTAGGGGAAGGCACCAGGCCGCTGTCCCTTGGAGAACGATTCGGTGAAATTCCAGGGCTGCGGTGTCTGCATCTTCTCTGGAGGCACTTGCTCGACATCCGGTGAAAGAGGATCGCGGGAGGTGGTTTTGCCGAATTGCCCTGTGGGCGGCTCGCTGATGCTCTGGATGTAGGACACCAATTCCCAGATCACGCGGTCGGGCAACATGGCACCGAAGGCGGGCATACCCTTGGCGCGCCCCTGCACAATGGTGAGGTAGATGTTTGCGGGACTTGAGCGGTAAATCCAGATATTGTCGCTGAGGGATGGCCCCATGCCGCCCGCCCCGTTCGCCGCATGACAGCCTGAGCAGTTGAAGGCATCGAAATCCTTCATACCGCGCTGCGCTGCGTTCGGATCGTTGGCGAGCGGGCTCTTGATGTTTGGGGCGGTGTTTACGTTGCCCGGAACGACCCCAGTCACGGGTACCCGCAGCAGCGCCGCGGCGGGGATACTGCCGCCGTAAAGGCTGGGCGGTGGTGGGACCCGGGCGGGCTTCTGCTCCGGTGTGGTCTGCCCGTTTGCCGGAGGCGCCGGAGATTGCTGCGTCGGGGAGGGCTGATTGAGGGTGGACTGTCCGCCCAAGAAGATGATGGCAGCAACGATCGCTGCCACTCCTCCAAATGCCGCAAACACAGGTTTAGTGGGCGTCGTCATGCTTCCTCAACCGGCAGCGTGCGGCGATGGTTCCAACAGAGGCACTCCGTATCGCTTCAGCATCTTTCGGATTTCAGAGCCGTGCCGAGCAATCGCTGCATTCAGCTGCTCCCTTAGGCGGGAGTTGCCTTTCCGCACCCCCACGGCGATCGGGTACTGGAACAGTACCGGGGCGAAACTCGCCGTATCCGCGACGGGCGACACCCTTAGCGGCGCTGAAGCATGTTGCGCGTAGTAGCCGGCAAGCGGCCCCCACATGGCAGCCACATCCACCTTACCTGCCGCGATGTCATCGATCAGCCGAGAGTGACCTTTCACTTGCGTGTCGCGGAAGATCATATACCCCCTGATGTTCTGCGTGATGCCTTGACGGGCGAGTGCCTCCAACGGAGGCGTGTTGTCGTCGCCGATGACATGGACGCCGATCTTCAAAGCGCGCAAGCGCGGATCGCGCATCGACGAGAGATTCAGGTTGTGGTCCTTGCGCGACACGAAGACATAGCCGGACGTATAGTAAGGCTGCGTCGTGTCCACTTCGTCGAAGCCTGTGGGCACCCCCAAGAGTACATCGCATTTTCCGGCATTGATGGTCTTCTTGATGAAGTGCTCGTGCTCCTCGGTCCAGGTGTAGGCGACACGCTCGCCGAGGTCGCGGGCGAGAAGCTGCGCGAGCTTGTTTTCGAACCCTTCTCCCTGCCGGTTCGAGAACGGCAGATCGTTTGGGTTGGCACAAACGCGCAGCGTACCTCCGGCCCGCGCCGAGGTTGTGAGCCCCAGCAGGAGAACGATAAAGCCAATGCTAATGAGCCTTCGCATTCCCATTCTTCGCATTCGGGGATCGCGGAAGGGAGAAGACGAGTAGCGTGCTGCCGCCGCTCGTGTATTGGGGAATGTCTTGGCTCGCGCCGTTGAAACCAAGCGCGCCGGCCCGCACGCGGGGATCAACCTCGGCGTTTCCCACCACGCCCGCCCAGCCTCCCACCCCCGAAAGGATGGCCACGTACTGCGTACCATCCGAGCCTAGGTAAGTTACCGGTTGGCCGATGAAGCCCGATGGCGCATGAAATTTGTAAAGCGGCTTGCCATTGCGCGCATCCACCACTTTGAACCAGCGGTCCATGGTCCCGTAGAACGCCACATTGCCGGCCGTCACCAAGGTACCGCTCCACACCATCAGGTTTTCCTTGATGGCCCAAACCTTCTTGCGCTTCACCGGATCCCAGGCTGCGAACTCCCCGCGATAGCCGCCGGGGCCCGCATACATGTCTACTGTCGCGCCGACATATGGCGTGCCCGCGATGTAGCCCACTTCGGACGTCTTGAAGTCCATGCAGATGTGCTGGTGCGGGATGTAGAGCAGGCGTGTCACCGGGGAATACGCCACCGGCTGCCAATCTTTCGCGCCCGGAGCCGCGGGACATACGTTCTGCACGGTTTTTCCAAGGCTCGGCGTGAGGGCCGTTACCGGCAGGTAGCGGCCGTTTTTCAAGTCCACGCCATAGGCAGATGTCACCGTATCGTACTTGTCGGCCGCCAGTATCTGTCCATTTCTCCGGTCGATAATGTACATGAAACCGTTGCGGCCCGGGCGTAGCAGCACCGGCCGCTGTTTGCCGGCGATGTTCATGTCCAAAAGCACGCTTTCGTTGATTTCGTCGTAGTCCCAGAGGTCATGCGGGCCCAGTTGATCCGCCCATACGGCCTGCCCGGTATCGACGTCCCGCGCGAAGACGGACGTTGTCCATAGATTGTCTCCGGGGCGCTGGTTCGAATTCCAAGGGCCGGGATTCCCCGTGCCGTAGTAGATAAGGTTGAGCTTGGGATCGAAGCTAATCCAACCCCACACCGTACCGCCTCCAATTTTCCATTTGTCCGGCGGCCAGGTCTTCACGCCAAGATCTTTTCCCTGCTCCCATTTGTAAAAGGGATGGAACCTGGGCCCGATGAGCACATCCTTGTCTGGGCCGGTGGAATAGGCGCGCCAGGCGATTTTGCCGGTATTCTCATCGAGGGCTGTGAGCCAGCCCCTTACGCCCATTTCGCCGCCGCTGTTTCCGACGAGGACTTTCCCTTTGGCCACCAGCGGCGCCATCGTCATGGTTTCGCCGCGGCTTATTTCGCCAAGTTTGACCGCCCAGACTTCCTTCCCCGTCTTTGCGTCAACTGCCACGGTGTGATTGTCGAGCGTGTTGTAGAAGATCTTCCCGCTGTCATAGGCGGCGCCGCGGTTCACGACATCGCAACATGCTTCGCCCTGCGATGCAGGGTCGGTATTTGGAGTGTACTTCCATTTCAGATCGCCCGTGATGGCATCCAGCGCGAACAGCTCGTTCGGATAAGGACCGACGACATACATCGTGCCATTGGCAACCAGGGGCACGGCCTCTTGTCCATGTGATGAGCCGAGAGAAAATGTCCATGCAACCCGAAGCTGCCCGGCGTTCCCGGCATTGATCTGATTGAGGCCGCTGAAACGCGTGCTGGC
>JAFAVP010000268.1 GCA_019242395.1 Alphaproteobacteria bacterium
CGCCGCTGGCAGCTCGGCAGCAGGGTTCGAAGGGTACCTGCGTAAAAAAGGCGGCAGCGAGGCGGCCCCTGTGAGCCGCCTCGCGGACTGCCTCAATCGGCCGTCAAATTACTCGACGACGGTCCCTGGGGCGGTGGTATAACGCGATATACGTGCCCGTTGCCGGCCGCCGCGGTCGCCGTTGCGCGCGACGGACCCTGAGGCGGGGGTATTACCCGGTAGACATGTCCATCGCTGCCGGCTGCCGTGGTGCTGATCCCCGAAGGGCCTTGGGGCGGCGGAATCACGCGGTACACATGCCCTTTACTGGGAGTGGCTGCTATCGTGCGTCCTTGGGCCGCCGTCGCGGACTGGTGCGCCGAGGGACCCAGCGCCGTCGGCATCACCGGGTAGACGTGTCCATAGGAGTACATGTGCCCGTATGAGGCGGGGGTCGCACGCGGCCCCCCTGGGGGCGGGTCCGAATGGATGAGCGCGTCTCTGCCCGAGGCACTCTGAGTAGGCTTGACGTTGGAGGCGACCCGCGACCCGGTTCCTGACGCGGTTTCGCCCGGCATCACATTAGTGCGGATGCGTGAGGCCGTGCCAGAGGCCGACGCAGCCGGAATCGCGTCAGTCCGGATTCGAGAGCCTGTGCTGAACGCAGGTCCGTTGTTGGTGAAGACGCGTAGCTCACGCATCCCACTGGCTGCGGCCGCTGCGCCGCCCCCTGCGCCTGCTCCCGCACCGCCTGCCGCCGCCGGCGCAGCCCCTGCTCCGGGTCCGCCGCCGCCACCGCCGCCATGCGCGAATGCGGGCACCGCAGTCAGCGCGGTTGCAAGAGCCAAATATGTTGCCAAACGAGTGCTTCGGGTCATCGTTCTCTCCCTTTGGTTTCCCTCCGCGGGTTCCATGGAGAGTCAACCGCGTTTCTGCCCACCTGTTCCGGAAAAAAAACTTTGCAGATGCCTGACACTCGGAGGCATGGAGAGCGTTTGGCCCGCCTTTACAAATGCTATCTTTAGACGGAAGATGCGTATACTGAATATTATCGTGCCTCTGCGGTTCTGCACAGTATGAATCCATTACATGACGTCCGTTCCTCCCAGCTTCGGATCGCGCAGCCCATTGGGCCGGTGGAGGCGAAGGAGTATGCTGTCCGAAACCGCGGGTGAGTGGCGCGGCTCCGGAGCTGGCTATGAAATTCCTCAAACAAGCGCGTGCGCTTGCTGGGTACTTGGCGATCTTATGCGCAACGTCCGCCGCCGCCGCACACGGACCCTTCGGAAAGTTTTTGCGTGCAAGTGGAAAGTGTCCGGCTGACGCCCTCTGTGGCGTACTGATGCGGCCACTCGATCCTTCAGGGCAGGTTAAAGGACGCATTCCGATCACCTACCGGCTCTACCTTCACACGGATCGCGCCGCGCAGAGTGCCGGGACGATTGTGGCGCAGGAGGGTGGACCCGGTTATCCCACCATCGCCAGCCGCTATGGCTATCTACGGCTGTTTGCGCCGCTCCGGCGCGATCATGATATCCTGATGGTGAACGCACGCGGCACGGGGGACTCCGCCATTCACTGCCCCAATCTGCAAACGGTGGTGCGCAAGCCGCAGCAGATTGGGGAGTGCGGCCGTCGTCTTGGGCGTGCTTCGACTCTCTACGGCACGCGGCTCGCGGCGGAAGACTTGGCGGCGGTGCTCGATAAACTCGGCATCGGCCAGGTCGACTATTACGGCGACAGCTATGGCACGTTCTTCGGACAGGTGTTCTCCGCGGTTTACCCCCAGCGGCTACGAAGCGTTGTGCTGGATGGCGCTTACCCTGTTATTGGAGAAACGCCGTGGTATTCGCATGCGGGAGAGGTAGTTCGCCGCGGCTTTCGTCTGGTGTGTCAGCGATCGAGCTATTGCGCGAGCCTCCAGGGTGATCCTCTCGTTCGTATCCGGCGGCTTGTGCGCGAGAGCCGCAAGAACCCGATCCACGGGCGCGCCGCCGACGGCGACGGGAGAATGCGCGATGTAACAGTCGATCCTGGCAGCATCGGCCTCATGCTCTATGGCGGCGGACAAGGCCCGGTGAACTATCGGGACCTGGATGCCGCGATTCGTGCCCTGCACGACGGCGACCGGCAGCCGCTGTTGCGGCTGATCGCGGAGAACAACGCCAACGAGGATCCGGAGGCGGCGCGCTTCTTCAGTTACGGGCTCTTCGCTGCCGTCAGCTGCATGGATTACCAGCAGATATATCCCATGCTGGCAAAGCCAGACCGACGCCATGAAGCAAGAGACAAAGCGATTGCGCGGAAAAAGGAGAACGAGCCAGGTTTGTACGATCCCCTCACCATCGCCGAATTCGAAACGGTTGCGATCGATACCAGCGTCCTCAATCTGTGCCTCGACTGGCCGGTGAAGCAGCCGCCTTACGATCCCGGCAAACCCATCCCGGACGGGGCCAAGTTCACGGAAGCGCCAACGCTGGTGATGAACGGCGAACTCGACATGCTCACCACGCCCGCGGAAGGCGCCATTGTCACGAGGCAATATCCGCATGGGCAGCAGGTTGTGGTGGCGAACAGTTTTCATGTCGATGCGATTTACGATATTGACGACTGCGCACAGGAGATCGTGCGGCACTTCGTGCTAACGCACGAAGCTGGCGACACCTCCTGCGCCTCGCGGGTGAAGGAGGTGAGGCTCGTGCCGTTCTTCGCCCGTCATGCGAAGGACGCCATTGCGGCGGTGCCGGCTTACGGCAACCGCGCCACCCGCCTTGAACTTGCGCTTGCTTCCGCTGCGGTGCAGACCGCGGGGGACGCCTTTGTCCGCTGGAACATCAACTACTCTGGAAGCGGCGTAGGTCTGCGCGGCGGTCAGTGGGCGTACACCGATCACAGACACCGGACGCATTATGTCCTGAAGGATGTGTTGTGGACGGAAGACCTGTCTGTCTCCGGCACCCTCGATTGGAATCAGGATAGCGGCGCTATCCGTGCAAACCTTCGTTTCCAGGCGAAGAACGGAACGCGCGGGCGCTTGACTGCGGCGTGGAACGACCGGGATCGCCAGGCCATGGCATCGCTTTCTGGAGAGGTCAGCGGCGATCTGCTCGCAGCCACCATGCCAGCCCCGTAATGTGCCATCAATCAACGACGTGATTCTGGACGCTTGGCTCAGCGCGAATGCTATGGACGATCGCCATCGGATCGTTTCCGGTGGTGACCAGCGGAGGCGAAAGGGCGATAGTGTCGCCACCGACGCGCACAACAAGAGGTTTCGTTCCCAGACGGTTCGCTGGATGGCTCATGGCCGTGGGGGGGTTGAGCGATCGGATTCCACCTCGATGGCGGCGTCCGATCCATGTTGTTGATGTCCGGCACCAACGGCAAACCTGTGAGGCGAGCAGGCTGACCGCGCGGGGGCACCCAGTCAGCCTGCTCCAACCGCGCGCTCTGAGTGGGGGCTCGAAAGGCCGCGCGGCTAACACTTCTCTCTGACTCTGTTCTGATGGTGATTGCGCTCAGAACTCTCACCCGTAATTAAGGGACTGCCTGCCTCAAGTGAAGGTGTCCGAGAGCAACGAAGCGCCCCGCAAAGCTGACGAGTGCGTGGGATTGGGCGCGGATCTTGTTAGGCGAATTGTTTGTTCTTGATCCTTGTCAAGGTTTTCGCCCGTGCTCCGGGGAGAATGCTTCGGATCATTCTTGAGAGGAACTCATGCGTATAGAATCGAGGGTATTGGCTGCTGCGGCACTCGTACTTCCTCTGCTGGCGACACTGCCGGCCGGTGCAAGGGGCTGGAGTGGCGCCGGTAAACTGGCCGCGGGTGTGAACGCCGGGAATGCTTTCGCGCTCTCGGACGGCCGCGTCGTCTCGGTTGGCATTCCGAGCGTGATTAGCTGGTGGCCGCCCACCACGCAGATCTGGAATCCGTCGACAAACAAATGGACGAAATCCGCCTCGACGCCCCCTCTGCCGGACGTCTTTCTCCCGGCGCCGGCGCTGCTGAACGATGGGCGCGTTCTTGTCACCGGCTACTGTAAGTCCACATGCGGCAGCGGATCGAACACGGAGATTTACGATCCCGCGACGGACAGCTGGTCCATGCCAGGGCAGATGACAACAGGCCGCTATCTGCATCAGGCGGTGAAGCTCGCGGATGGCCGCGTGCTCGTCATGGGCGGCTGCTCCGCTTATGGCTGTGCCGCCGATACGGCATCGGCCGAAATTTTCGATCCAACGACCGCGAAGTGGAGCGCGGCAGCGGCGATGAAGGCGCATCGCGCCAGCTTCTCTGCCATTCTGCTCTCGGACGGGCGCGTGCTGGTCACCGGCGGCTACAATTCCACGGGGACGCTGACCGAGAACGAAACCTACGATCCCGTCAAAGACACGTGGACCGTGAATGCGCCGATGCCGCACCCGCATGCTGTGCATGTCAGCGTCACGATGAAAAATGGGCGTGTGCTGGTCGCCGGTGGTGACACTGGCCTTGGGCTTCCTGGCCGTGAGGCGGATGTGTTCGATCCCTCGAGCGGCAAATGGAAAGCCGTTGGCATGATGGCGGAACCGCGCGAATATTTCGGTGTGGCGAGTCTGCCGAACGGAAAGGTGTTGGTCATCGGCGGCTACTCGTACAAAGGCGAAATGTTCGTGACGCTGAGCTCATGCGAAACCTTCTGCCCCGGCAAGGACATGTTTGCTCCCGCAAAGCCGATGAAGCACGAGCGTTCCGAATTCAGTGTGGCCACTTTACCGGACGGAACCTTGATGGCTGCCGGCGGAGACGCTTATCTGAATGGCGAATTCCCGGTTGCTGGAGATGCCGAACTGTACAAGCCCTAAGAAGGCGGGCTTCGGCCAGCAGCCGTCCTCATTCCAGATGGAAGGTGAGCCGCTGTTCGTGCTTATTCAGGAAAGTGTCTTGAGAATCCGCCTGACCTTTTCGGCGATGTGAGAGAGGTCGGCTTCGGGCGCGATTAGTGGCGGTGACAGGGCGATGGTGTCGCCGCTGACGCGCACAACGAGATCTTCGTCCCAGAAGGCGCGCAGGATGACCTCATAGCCGCGGCGGCCGGGCGCTGCTGGATCGGATTCCAGTTCGATGGCCGCCGCCAATCCAACATTGCGGATGTCGAGGACAAACGGCGCGCTGCGCAGTTCGTGCACGGCTTCTTCGAGCACCGGCTCCAGCTTGCGTGCGCGGGCGAACAGGTCCTCATCGCGGTAGATGTCGAGCGTGGCAAGCGCGGCTGCGCAGGCGAGCGGATGCGCCGAATAAGTATGGCCGTGAAACAGCTCGATCTGGTGATCGGCGCCGCCCATAAAGGCATCATGGATCTTGTTGGAGACCACAATGCCGCCCATTGGCACCGCACCGTTGGAAACACCTTTGGCGAAGGTGATGATGTCCGGCGTCACCTTGTAGCGCTCCGCTGCGAACCCGTAGCCCAGGCGGCCGAACGCGGTGATCACTTCGTCGAAGATGAGCAAGATGCCGTGCCGGTCGCACAACGCGCGGAGGCGCTTGAGGTAATGCTTTGGCGAAGCGAAGACGCCGCCGGAACCGGCCATCGGCTCCACGATCACCGCTGCGATCGTTTCCGCGCCATGGAGCGCCACCAACGCTTCCAATGAGTCCGCATAATCGGCGCCCTGTTCCGGTTCGCCGCGGGTGAACCGCATGCTGGCTCCGTAGGGCAGGGGCAGATGATCGTCCGTACCCGGAAGAAGCGGGCCGTAAGGCTTGCGATTGTTGCCGATACCGCCCGTCGAAATCCCCGCAAAGGTAACGCCGTGATAGCCCTTCTCACGGCCGATCAGTTGGAAGCGGCTTCCTTGCCCGATCTTCTGGAAGTAGGCACGTGCGACCTTGAGCGCGGCATCGCACGCCTCCGATCCCGAATTGACGAAGAACACATGCTCGAGCCCCTCCGGCGCCAGGGCCGCGATGCGCTGCGCGAGGGTGAAGGCTTGCGGATGCGCGAACTGGAAGTTCGGCGCGTAGTCGAGCTCGCGGGCGCTCCTCGCGATCGCCTCTGCGATTTCCTTTCGCCCGTGCCCGGCATTCACGCACCACAGACCGGCGCAGGCATCGAGCAGCGCGCGGCCGGTTCCGTCGTAATAGTACATGCCATCGGCGCGCGTGAGCATCCGCGGCGCCGTCTTGAAGTGGCGGTTGGGGGTGAACGGAAGCCAGAAGGCGGAAAGATCGTTTGGCTGGCGCATGCGGCAAGCTACGCCTGTGAAAACGCGCGCGGTCAACCCAAAACACATGACCCCGGCGGAACGGGTCCGCCGGGGCCAAGCTCGCCTGCCTAACTCAAGGCAGGACGATCAGTGACGATGCCCGCCGCCGAGGTGGCCACCGACATGAACGCCGCCGATGTGCCCGCCAACATGGACCGACGGACCCCGTACACCGCCATGCCAGCCGTGCCAGCCGTTGTGCCACCCACCGTGCCAGCCGCCGCGCCAGCCGCCATGATTCCAGTTGAAATGCGCGCCGCGCCAGCCGCCCCAGTAAGCCCAGCGTCCGTGATTCCAGAACCACGGCCGTCCGCCCCACCAGCGGTAATAGTGCGGGCCATAGACCCAGCGGCCGCCGATGAACACGGCGCCGGCATAGGTCGGGTAGCCGCAATAGCCGTTGTAGTAGTAATCGTAGTCATAGCACGGTCCGGGCGGGTAGTAGCCGGGGCCGTAGTAATAGCCCGGCACGCCGATCCCGAGACCCACCACGACGCGCGCTTCGGCTGGCGCGGTGGTCGCGAGCGTCGCGCCGCCGGCGATGCCGGCCATGGCGAGCGCGCCTGCGAAAAGCTTCTTCAGTCGTGTCATCGTTCCATCCTTTGTCTCATCGCCCCTTGGGGGCCATCGCTTGGAATTTGTCCTCGCGCGGCTGAACCGGGCATGAACAGCAGACTCAGCTAACGCGCAGGATCGGTGGGCAGTTCAGGCGGAGCGGCCGCGCGCCTCTATGGACCAAATGGCTTCGAGCGTGTTGCCGCGAATACAGTGGTAGCAATCGTAGAGATTCACCGTGGGATCGCAATGGGGCACGACGCAGGTGAGCACATCGCCAGGCTTCAGTTTTTGTGCACTTGCATCGTAGAGAACGCCACCCTGCTCATCGCCGAAAAAGAAATAGCTGGCGCCTTCCGGCACCCCGGTGGCGATTTGCGGCGCACCGGCATCGGTGGCGAACGCCTTGAGGCCGGCATCGGTGGTGACGAGGCCGTCGCGATTGGCGCTGATGACTGTGGTCTGTACGAATAGCGAGGTCTCGAAGGGCGCGCGATCGGCGGGCTTCTGCCAGACATCGTTGTACTGACGGTCCATGAAGACATAGGAACCAACCTGCAGCTCGGTGAGCGTTCGCGCGTCTGGATCGATGTCGAAGGTTCCGGTGCCGCCGCCCGTGAGAATTTTGGGCGCCAAGTCACGGGCGGTAAGCGCATCACGCAATTGCGCCAGCGTTTTCATCACCGAGAGCGAAGCATCGCGGCGCTCGTTCGCCGATTCCAGATGCTGGAGATTGCCCGCGTAGCATTGCAGGCCTGCGTATTTGAGCGCGGCGGAGTTCGCGACCTGCTGGACCAGCGCGATGGCGTTCTCGCCAGGTGCAATCCCAGTGCGGCCCATGCCGGGGTCGATGTCCACCAGCACCTTCAGCGTCTTGCCGGTCATTTCCGCCGCCACTGCCAGCCTTGCCGCACCTTCCGCGGAATCGCAGACCACCATCAGCTCCGGCACGCGCGCGTTCAGGGCCATCAGCCGTGCGATACCGCGCTCCGTCACAACAGGCGAGGTGATGAGCAGGGATTCGATGCCACCCTCCGCCAGCGCTTCCGCTTCGCCCAGCTTGGCGACGCAGATGCCGAGAGCGCCGGCATCCAATTGGCGGTTGGCGATCTCAACGGACTTGTGTGTCTTGGCGTGGGGCCGGAGCGCGATGTTGTGCCGGCGCCCGTGTTCCGCCATCCGCGCGATGTTGCGCTCGAGGATGTCGAGATCGATGACCAGGGCTGGCGTTTGCAATTGCCATCGGCCTCCGGGCACGCCA
This sequence comes from Alphaproteobacteria bacterium, assembly GCA_019242395.1. Lineage (GTDB taxonomy): Bacteria > Pseudomonadota > Alphaproteobacteria > Micropepsales > Micropepsaceae > Rhizomicrobium. Next base: position 8,043 of record JAFAVP010000268.1, read on the forward strand.
ACCAGATCCCGGTTCAAGCCTTGCAATTGCATGTTCAGCCGTGCAGTGCCTTCAGCCGCTTACGGTCGATCTTATCGCGATCGTTGCGGGGCAGCGGATTGGTTTCGAAGCGGATCCAGTGCGGTGCCTTGTAGCGGGCCAGCCGCGCCTTCGCGAATCCGATCAGTTCCGCCTCGAAATCGGGGGAGGGACGGGATTTCTCTTTCAAGACGACCAGCGCCAGCGGCTTTTCCAGGCCATGCTCGTCCTTCCTCCCGATGACACAGCATTCGCGCACCGCCTCGTGCTGGAGCAGGCAGTTCTCCACCTCGTGCGGGCTGACATAGATGCCGCCGCTCTTGAGCAGATCGTCGCCACGGCCTTCGTAATACCAGTAGCCTTCCGCATCCTGGCGAAACTTGTCGCCGCTCACGATCCAGCCGCCGCGCAGATGCTCCTTCGATTTCTCGTAAGCCGAATGGTAGTAGAGCGCCGCGCTGTCGCCCTTGAGCCATAATGTTCCGATGTCGCCCTGAGCGATTTCGCGGCCATCATCGTCCACGAGCTTCGCTTCGTATCCCGGCACCAGCTTGCCGAGGCTGCCTGGGCGCACGTCGCCAGGGCGGTTGCTGATGTAGATGTGAAAGCTCTCCGCGCTGCCGATGCCATCGATGATCGGCACGCCGAAAGCGGCATCCCATCGGGCATTTAGATCGCGCGGCAACGGCTCGCCCGCGCTCCACATGAAGCGGAGGCTCGAGATTTCGCGCCGCTTCTCTTTGGGAGTTTGCAGCATCTTGTTGATGAGCGTGGGCACACTCGTAAAGACGCTGGCGCGATGCCGCGCAATTTTATCGAACAGGAGTTCCGGCGTCGGCGCTTCCCGGAACAGCACGGTGGAAGCGCCGACCGCGAACGGAAACATCAGGTTGGTGCCGGTGGCATATCCGAAGAACAGCCGCGCGCCGGAAATCGTAATATCGGACTCGCGGATGCCGATGAACTGCTTGGCATAGACTTCCGTGTTGAACGGGAAATGCCCGTGCGTGTGCACCGCGCCCTTGCTCTTGCCGGTGGTGCCGCTGGTGAACAGCCAGACGGCGGGATCATCCTTCTTGGTAGACCACGGCTCGGCATCCGTTTCGCGGGCCACCCACTCATCGAACCGTTTGCCCACAACGATGAGATTCTTTCCGCCGCCGCAATGCCGCGAGCTCGCCAAGGCCTTCCCGAACTCCGGCAGGTTCTGTTCATCTACGAACGCGAACTGCGGCTTCACATAGGAGAGGTAGTATTCGTAATCGGCCGCGGGCAGCAGC
>JAFAVP010000256.1 GCA_019242395.1 Alphaproteobacteria bacterium
ACGCCACGTTCACGCAGCCGCTGAGCATCAATGACGACGGCGTGGTCGCCGGCTATTTCAAGGATTCGAAAGGCACCCGCGGCTTCCTGCGCACGCCCTAGCGGGATCTTTGGAGGCCCGCGTGAAAAAAGACTACGGCGGATGAAATAGATCGTGCTCTTCCGGCGTCTTGGAGAAGGCGCGTGAGTGAGGGGGGTATCATGTCCGGCTTTGTCAACATCGTCTTTTCCGGTGCGCTAACGCTTGCGTTTGCCGGCCTTGGCAGCGGGTCAGCGGCGGCCAAAGCAAAGTACGCCATCTTCGATCCGCCGGGATCGGTAGGGACGTACGCCTACAGCATCAACGACAAAGGCGTGGTTGCGGGAAACTACGATGACGGCTCGGCCCGGCACGGTTTCGTGCGCCAACCGGACGGCACGATCGCAAGCTTCGACGCGCCGGAAGCCGTCAACACCTTTCCCTGGCAAATCAATGCCGGCGGCACGGTTACGGGAAGCTATTTCGACGGTGCACGGTATCACGGCTTCCTGCGGGCAGCCGATGGCACCATTACCAGCTTCGATCCGGCAGGCTCGCAAAGAACCTGGCCGCACGGGATCAACGCCAAGGGCGCGATCGCCGGATACTACTGCGACACGGCTGCCTGTTCGACGGACAATGTGCAGCATGGTTTTGTGCGCGCGCCAGACGGCACGATCACCAAATTCGATGCTCCTTTCTCTCTCTTCACGCTGGGCTGGAGCATCAACCGCAAAGGCACGGTCTCCGGGCAGTATTCGGGCGGAATCGGAATTTCCGGGTTCGTGAGGCAGGCGGACGGGACCTTCACGGGGTTCGATCCCCCCAACGCACAACAAACGTTCCCCTACGGCATCAACAACGCCGGCGCGGTCACCGGATTCTTTTATGTCCAGTCCGGCACGCCTGTGGGTTTCGTGAGGGCGCCTGGCGGCGGCTTCGTGACGTTCGACCCGTCGCAAGGACATGCCACCGAGCCCCTCGCCATCAATGACCAAGGGGTGGTCACCGGCTCATACAATCAGGGCGGCACCTTCATCTACCACGGCTTCGTGCGGGCGGCGGATGGAAGGATCAAGACCTTCGATCCCCGTGGGTCTACGTTTACGGCGCCCGAGAGCATCAACAGCGACGCGATCATCGCAGGGTTTTTCGTGAACGGCAGCAACATTTCTCACGGCTTCATACGAAACCCCTGAAGCACGTACGCCCGCCAGTGACAAAGTTCTGCGCTTGCGTCGACGCTCAAAAACGAAATGGGCGGGAGGCCGTGAAGCCATCCCGCCCAGATCCGTGGCGCCTGCGGTGCCTATCTTCGCTGCCGACTCGGAAGAGTAACAGAAAGACAATGCACCCGGCGCCTGGTTCGGTTCCAGAAGGGGCTCTGCGTCGCCGCAAAGTCCCCTCTTTCGCCACGCTGGCTCGCCATCCGTGAAGATCGCTCGCCCGCGTTTTCGCCGAACGAATTAAGCGTCGTTCGCGAAGTCATCGCCCTGTTTTTTCGCGTTCGTACCTCCGCGAAGAACAGTCCCGTGAGCTGTTCCGCTTTCTCCTCGCGTCGCCTGCCTTGCGGCTGGCATCGCCATTCGATTGCGGCACGGGCTGAAGCTTGTTCCGTCTTGTCCCCGGGAGCGCCACTCCCGGTTTCTTGCCGGCGCCTCAGTTGCAAGGAGCCTATGCGCGGGCTTTGAAGGCCGCAACAGATTTCGCTTGCAATTTCGGATTCATCCACAGGTGATTCGATCTGCGAATGGAACCGGCAAGAAAATGTCTTTGCGTTTATAGGACCCGCGAGAGGCGGATACTCAATCGTGCGAGATTGATGTTAAATGCGGTATCGCACCGGGGGATGACAATGTTCCGAAGACGTTCAGCGCTGGTCGCAGTGGCAGTCACATTCGCCGCGCAAGCCGCGCATGCCGATGTGACGATCTCCAGCAAACCGACACAGAACATGAGCTGCGACGCCGGCGTCTGTACGGCGACCGCGCAGAAAGCGGTATTAAACGTCGCCGATCTTCAGACCATGTTGGCGAGCGGCGATGTTGCGGTGAAGACCGGCAGTCTTGCGAAGGACATCGATATCAACCAGCCGCTGTCGTGGACCAGCAGCAGCCGCCTCACCCTGGACGCGCAGCGCTCGGTGCAGATCGAGAAGCAGGTGACGGTGGCAGGTCAGGGCGCGCTCACCGTCACCACGAACGACACCGGCGATAATGGCCGAGTCGCGAAAGGCAAAAGCGAAGGCGAGTTCATCATCGTGCCGGAGCACGGCAGCGTGCAGTTCTGGGATGCGGGCAGCAGCCTGATGATCGATGGCAACAACTACACGCTTGTGTACGACATCGAGACGCTCGCGTCAGACATCGCCGCCAACCCAGCCGGCTTCTACGCGCTGGCCACTGACTATGACGCCTCGGTGGACGGCACCTATTCATCTCCGCCAATCCTCAATTCTTTTTCTGGCTCCTTCGAGGGTTTGGGTAATCAATTTATCAACGTACGAATCGGACTGCCTGAGGCCCAAGAGAAGATTGGATTTTTCACTTACTTAGGTCCGGGTGGCGTCCTTCGGAACCTTATTCTCAGCCGTAGCTCTGTGAGATGGCGTGGAAAAGCGTCGTACGCAGCATTGCTGCTGGCTGAAAACGACGGGGGCACAGTAGCAAGTTCTCACGTCGATGGACGATTGGATGGGAAAGCGTTTGCCACTGGAGGCCTTGTTGGAATCAATGGGTCGGTAAACGCAGCAAAAATTGAGTTCAGTTCAGCGAGTGTCGAGATCGCGCGTAAGGGCATGACAAGCGAGGAATATGCTGGAGGATTAGCAGGAATAAACGCGCAGGGATCAATTAGCGCATCATACGCTAAAGGTAACTTGGATGTAAGCGGCGGCGGAATGTATGGCGGGGGGCTTGTTGGTTTAAATTCCGCTGCCATTGATACTTCTTACTCGATTTCAGCAGTTTCAGTAACCGGAAACGTATTGGGATTTGCCGGAGGTTTCGTGGCCACACAGCACGGGCCGGGAAAGATCGACAATTGTTACGCAACGGGTTCTGCAACGGTTCTCCACGGCGACCGTTGGGCTGGCGCTGGAGGCTTCATGGCTTTCAACGGTGATGTTGGCTGGAGTGGCGGCACAGTTGCCCATTCATATTCGACAGGTACACCAAAGATCGTGCTCGGTGGTTCCTTCAACTACCTTGGTGGATTTGCGGGTGGTAATGGCAATGGCCAAGATGCTCTGACAATCGACTATTGGGACACGACAACTTCTGGCGAGAGCGCCGGATGTGGTACTGATTATTGCCCGGGGGTGGAGGGCCTTAGCGACGCACAACTGAAATCCGGATTGCCGGCGGGGTTCGATCCGAAGATTTGGGGCAGCGATCCGAGCATCAACAACGGCTATCCATATCTGCGCGCCAACCCGCCGAGCTAGTACCTTCACTTCCCCCTACGTGGGGAGGTCGCGGAGCGTAGCGACGCGGGTGGGGGCCGTGTGGATGCAATCCCCCACCCGACACATTTGGCTTCGCTCTATGTGTCGACCTCCCCACGTAGGGGGAGGTGAAAGGCGCTCCATTCTCCGCTGAATCGTTGAAAGCCATTTCGAATCAACGGCGAAAATAAATCCGATCTCCATTGCAGATTCGGCCTTACAATCCCGCGCATGAAGCAACGCACACACGCTGATCTGGTCATCCGGCGCGCATCCGCGCCTCGAGATGAGTCATCTGCACTCGCCGATGCTTGCGCGACGGCTGGTGGGGTCCAGCCCGGCCATCACGAGGAGAGGGGGTGCGCGATCCATCATGCTGATGAAAATGTGCCGGAGCTTGAGTTCAAATGGTGCCGGCGATTTTCGGCCACAACATCTGGCGTGGAGAACGGAAAGAATGCCGGGGCACCACTCAACTTTTTGGAGGTTCGAATGGGAACTTTGGTTTCCCTTTTTTCGAACGCGCTCTCGCGTGCTTCGTCCCGTTGCGAACACGCTGTCGCGTGCTTCGCCGCAGACGGGGGAGGGGGGCACACGATTTTTGTGAAAACAACCGCAAGGCAGTTTTGCTGCCGAATCAGCAGCTTGGCACCCCTAGTGCCGCGGTGGCGGGGGTGTGGCCGATTGCGAACCGGGAATGGCAATGGGTTTCGGGGTTGCGGGAACGGGTGTGGCGCTCGGCGGCGGTGGAGCGGCAGGTCCGGCTGTCACCGGTGTCGTCTGGGCGGGAAGAGCTTGCGTTGCCGCATCGGCGGCTTCGCTCCAGCCGCCACCCAGCGCCTGATAGAGTCCAATGTTGGCTTGCAAGCGGGCGAGCTTGATCTGCACCAGTGTGTCTTGCGCCGAGAACAGCACCTGCTGCGCGGTCAGCACATTCAGAAGGTCGGTCACGCCTTCGCGGTACTGCAATTCGGAGATGCGAAACGCTTCCGCCGCGGCGTTCGTTTGCTCGGTGCGCAAACGCTCCTGATCCGCAAGGCTGGAAACCTGGCCGAGAGTCGTCTCCACATCAGAGAACGCGTTCAGCACGGTGCTCTGATAAGTCGCCACGAGTTCCTGTTGCTGGGCCTTGCTCAGCGCGAACTGGCCTTCCAGCAGTCCGCCATCGAAGATGGTTTGCAACAGGCTTGCACCGATGCTCCAGCCGAAGCCGCCATTGGTGAAGAGAGAGGCGAGCTTCGCGCCAGTGAACCCGCCGGACCCGGTCAACCCGATCTGCGGGAAGAAGGCGGCGCGGGCGGCATCAACATTGCCGTGCGCACTGGCGAGGTTGGCTTCGGCCTGTGCCACATCGGGGCGCCGGCGCAGCAGCTCCGAAGGGAGGCCGGGCGCCACAACCGGCGTGACCACGCCGTCGAGATTTGTGCCGGTCACGTCAAATCCTTCCGGCAGGCGGCCCAACAGAATCGCCAGTGCGTAACGCGCCTCACGCTCCTGTTCTTGAAGGGCGGGGATTGTCGCTTCGATGGCCGCAAGCTGCGCCTGTTGTTGCGCGAGATCCAGACGGGAGGAGACTCCGTTCGTCACCTTCGCCTGCACAATGGCAAGGACGCGCCGGGCCGCATCGACATTCTGATGCGCAATCGTCAGCCGCTCGCGCAACGCGAGAACGTCCAGATAGGTGTTGGCAACGTTGGCCGTGACCGTCAGCGCGACCACCTGCTGCGCGTATGTGGACGCGAGGATGAGCTGGTCGGCGGCGCGCAAATTGGCGCGGGCCTTACCCCAGAGGTCGAGCTGGTACGAGGCGTCCAGCGTCAAGCCGAATGCATTTCCTGTCGCGGCTTTGGTGCCCGTGGGCTGTCCCGTCACCGGATCGACGATGATTTGCCCGGCCCCGTTCCGGCTTCGCTGCGCCGACCCTTGCAAGCTGAGACTGGGGAAAAGGGCGGAGCCGGAAATCTCCGATTGTGCCTGGGCCTGCAGCACACGCGCGGCAGCCGCCGCCAGGTCGAGGTTACCCGTCTGAGCTGTGGTGATCAGCCCGGTCATCTCCGTGCTCCCGAAGCGGGCCCACCAATTGGCCGAGGGCCAGACCGGCGCCCCTTGCGCCATCGGGGCCGTGAAGTTGGACGGGACGTGCTGTGGACCGAGAACCTGCGGGATAGGCGTCTCGCAACCGGCCATGCCGAGGGCAAGCGCGACAACCGAAGTGGAGCGGAGCAAAAGCTTCATCGGGGACTCGCGGTTCGACTGTTCGCTGGCCAACGCGACGGTGGGATCGAGGTGCGCCGCTTTCATAGCCGGTGCAAAGCCGAACACAAGCCCCGTAGCCACAGCACATGTAAAGGCAAATGCGAGGCGCGCAAGGGTTTGGGCGTCCGAAGTCCCCAAGGTCGTGAATGGCGCGGGGCGTGTCCGCCTTCAAGAGCGCGATGCTCGCTGGCGCCGGGGATTGCTGAGGAATTGCCCCGGTCATTGCCTGATCGGCGTGCAAGTCCGGCGGCGCGAGGGCGGGCTCTTCCGCTGACCGGCAACCGCCTCATAACTCCTATGCGGCTCAGGAGGAGCCTGATACCAGCGAGGGGGGATGCGGAGTGCGCCGGTGTATTCCCCGCGGCGCGCACGCTACCGGCGGTTCACTTGCTGACTACTCCAGAAATACTCCTAGTGCTCAGTGTCCTTGCGTACGACCTTGAATCGGCTGAGCTGCTCGCTCGCGAGCGTGAAGTCCGGCTGAAGCTCGACTGCTTTTTTGTAATCCAGATAGGCGGCCCGAACGTTGCCCAAGGCTTCGTCGACGATTGCGCGATCGTAGTAAGCGATGTGCGGCTTGTTGGCGCCCATCTCAATGCCCCTGTTAATGTCGGACATCGCATCGTCGAAGCGCTGCAGCGCAATATAAACGGCGCCCCGATCCACATAGCCTTCGCCGTGACGGGCATCCATTGCCAGCCCTGCGTTGTAATCGGTGAGCGCCCCCTCGGAGTCTCCCAATCGCGCCCGCAGAATGCCCCGGTTGATGTAAGTAGCGGACTTGTCGCTCAGCGGCATCGGTTCTTGGTCGATCGCAAGTGTGCAAAGACGAATGCCTTCTTTGGGCTCTCCCCCGAATTCAGCGCTTTGATAACAGGAGTTGCCGAGACCGTTTCCGATAACGGTCACAGCAGCTGTCGCAGGCCATCCCCATGCCACCATGGACGCGGCGAAGGCGAATACCAGCGATAATGTTCTGAAATTCACGGCACCTCTCCCAACCTGAAGGCCATTCGATCTTACACGAGGGTTGGAGCGGATTCATCCGATCCGGTAATCACCCCAGCGTGAAGAGCTACGATACTGCAATAGCCAGCGCCCGCAGTCGGCGGGTTGCTTAACCTAGTAAGTTCGTGCGCCTCTAATGGCGGAGTCAGGAGCCGTCCGGGTCTCTCACGGGTTGATCAGATTAGGGATGCTGCGCGGCCCAGTCCATGCAGCTCTTCAAGGTCCCGGTGAAGATTTCGTTCTGTGTCGCGCTATCGTATCCATTTGCAGCGCCGTCGGTTTTCCGCTGCTCTGCAACCCTGCGGCAACGGGTTTCGATTTCGGCCGATGCAGCGGGCGTGGAAACCGCAGCAGCTTCTGCGCCGGCCGCAACCACCGCCTGAACCGGCACAGTCGGCGCAGGCGATGGGGCGGCCGGTTGTGACTCAGGGGGCGGGGCGGGGCGCACCATCGCCGTAACCGGGCTCGCGCCTCTGGCGCGGGGCGGGATATTCGCCGGAGGTCCCCCTGAGGTTGGAGGGCTGGACTCAACGATGACAGAAGGAGGCGCAGGAGGCGGCCGCAGAAGGACAACCTTCGGTGCGGCTGACGAATTCGGGGATGCGTCAGCTGCGGCGAGCGGAGAACTGTCTGGGCTGGACGCTTCCGCGGCCGCGCCCACGGACAGTTGGTTCATCTGGCCTGTCGCCGCCGTGGTAGGCGCCGGTGATATTGGCAGTACAAGGGTTGAAGCTGTGGCGGCCGAGGATGTGTCCTCAGCAGGTGAGTTGTTGTGGTTCAACAATGCGCCGGGCTGAGCCGCTTCGGGTGGAGGCGAGGCGGACTTCCCAGACTGAGCCGGTTGGGCAGGTGAGCGGTCCGACTCTCTGAGGGTCAGAGCCGGGGTGTCCTCTGTGTCTGCGGACGGAGGAGGTGCAGGAACGTAGACCGGATCGGGCTGCGATACCTCTTGGATAGGCGGAACAGACGCGCGCGCCTGCAACTCTGACCGATCCACGAGTGGTCCCGTTCCAGTTGAACCGGCTTCTGCCTGCGTGCGCTGGCTAGTACTTGCGATGGTAGTCCGAAGCGCTGGATGCTGATACGTCAGCAGATAGCTTCGATCCTCGTTGCTGCAGCTGCACAACGCCAACAGGAGAATCGCATAAGAGGTGTATGATTTCATTATTAACCATCCCAGCCCAATGTAACAGCGGCCCGCAAGCCCATCCAGTCTACTCCGAGATGGCGCCGCGGAACTCTGCAGATTTGTAAAACCCGCAGGTGACAGCTGAAAAGTTTTCGGCCATTGTCATCTGTGCGCATCGAGCGCGTGCCGCTGGCCCTCATGGCCGGAGAGCTTCTTCGAAGGGGAGTTACAAATGATCTTGAAGCGCCATCTTGCGCTGACTGTGTCATCGCTTGCCGTTACCGCAGTTATTTGCTTTTCGACCAGCGCCAGCGCCCACCATTTTCGCCTGCATCCGCTTGGTCCGATTGGTCATGTCGGTCCCGTGGAGGCACCCTATCAAGGTTCCAAGCAGTCGGGAACATGGACCGACCTTAAGAAGGCTTTCCCTGGCCCGACCGGCCCGGACACCTCTCTCCTGATGACCGACGGCACCGTACTGATGCACAGCTGGTGCACGTCCAAATGGTATCGCCTAACTCCCGACAGCAAGGGTAGCTACGTCAATGGCAAATGGACGCAAGCAGGAAGTCTGCCCTCCGGTTATTATCCCTTCTTCTTTGCCTCTGAAGTGCTCCCAGACGGGCGCATTATGATCAACGGAGGTGAGTACAATTCTTCGGACGGGAATTGCGGCAGCGGGGCTTGGACAAACAAGGGTGCCCTGTACGACCCGGTCTCGGACAGCTGGACCTCGGTTGCTCCTCCCTCCGGATGGTCAACAATCGGCGATGCGCAGAGCGTCGTCTTGCCCAAAGGGGCCTACATGGTTGCCAATTGTTGCACCGCTCAACAAGCCACCGCAGCGATCAAGGGCACCAAAGTGACATGGTCTCTCACTGGCACGGGCAAAGGTGATGTGAATGACGAAGAGGGCTGGACGCAGTTGCCAAACGGCAAAATTATCACGGTGGATGCGAACAGAGGGCTTGGACAACAGTTCTCGATGACCGAGATCTATGATCCGTCCACCGGAAAGTGGACTGCCGGCCCCAACACGACGGCCGATCTTGTCGACACCAGTTCTCATGAAGTGGGGCCCGGCGTGCTCCGCCCCGATGGCTCCGTGATCTGGTTTGGGGGGACGCCTAGCAACAGCATCTACGACTATGCGAGCAACACCTGGAACAAGGCTCCGAGCCTGCCGCTCTCCGGATATGATGTGGCGGATGGTCCTGCGGCAGTTCTCCCCAGTGGCAATGTACTGGTCGAAGCGAGTCCGGGCGTCTTCAATGCGCCGGCTCACTTCTTTGAGTGGGACGGCAGCAAATTCACTCAGGTGAACGACACGAAGGATGCACCCAACGATACCTCGTTCCAAGGACGCTTCCTCCTTCTGCCAACTGGCGGGGTGCTCTACAGCAACGATGGGCAATCGCCTACCGCGCCGGAAGTGGCGGTGTACACACCAAAGGGAAAGCCTGACGCCTCCTGGCTGCCGAGCATCACAAGCGCACCGGACAGTCTCAGCCGCGGCAGCACCAACAACCCCATCAGCGGCAAGAGGTTCAACGGGTTGTCCCAAGGAGCGTATTATGGTGACGATGCGCAGGAATCGACGAACTTTCCTGTCGTCATGATCACCAACAACGGCACGGGCGATGTCTGCTTCGCGCGTACCCACGATTTTTCCACGATGGGTGTGGGGGGCACGAAGACGATGGACGCTCAATTCGATGTTCCATCGTCGTGCGAAACCGGTGCGAGCACGCTGAAGGTAGCCGTGAACGGCATCCAATCGAAGGGGGTGGCTGTCACCGTGAACTGACGTTCGTCTTAGGCGTCGGAGATGGGCGGGGCGTGGTCCCGCCCATTTCTTGTTAGCAACCACGCATTCGCCAGAACCTCTTGCAATGCAGCCCAGAAGGGCGCCAGCATCGGCATTCTTTGAAGGAGGCCACGATGCCAAGAAGAACTGGGGAGAGCGGTCCTCGCGCCGTTGCGCTAGTAGGGCCGTACGGAAGCGGGAAGACCACGCTACTCGAAGCTATTCTGACAGCGACGGGCGCGGTTCAACGGAAAGGCTCTGTGGCTCAAGGCAATACTGTCGGTGACTTTTCAGCGGAGGCCCGCGCGCGGCAGATGAGTGTCGAGGTCAATTGCGCGACGACGACGTACCTAAACGAGAGTTTCACATTCTTGGACTGTCCCGGTTCAATCGAATTCCTTCAAGATACATTGAACGTGCTTTCAGGCATCGATGCTGCAGTTGTTATCTGCGAGCCTGAGGCCAGCAAGGTACAAATGCTGAAGCCATTCCTTAAACGCCTTGGGGATTCCGGCATTCCGCATTTTCTGTTCGTGAATAAGATTGATAAGGCGGCAGGCAACGTGCGCGACTTGCTGTCGGTGCTGCAGGAAGCAAGCGACAAGCCGCTCCTTATGCGACAAATTCCGATCTTGGACGGTGTAGTTGTAACCGGCTTTGTAGATCTGGCTCTTGAGCGCGCCTTTGTTTATCGCACCCACGCCGAATCGCAGGTGATTGAGCTGAAGGGTGATATCAGGGACGAAGAGAAACAAGCGCGCTATCAGATGCTAGAAAAATTGGCTGACTTCGATGAGCATCTGATGGAAGAACTTCTTTCTGATATTGAACCGCCGCGAGACGAAATCTTTGAAGACCTTTCGAAGGAGTTGTCCCAGGGGTTGATCGTGCCGGTGCTGATCGGATCGGCCGAGAACGACAATGGCATCCACCGCCTGCTGAAGGCGCTACGGCATGAAGTGCCGAGTGTGGGTTCACTTGCGAAACGCCTCGGTACGAAGAGCAGTACAGAAACCATCGTGCAGGTTCTGAAGACGTTCAACGGCTCGCATGGCAAGCTGTCCTTGGCGCGCGTCATCTCCGGCACCCTAAAGGATAGCGGCGTTTTTCATCGCCGAGGGGGCGGCGACGTGCGCGTGGGGGGGATATTCGCTCTGAAGGGAGAGGCGCAGAGCAAGCTGGGCGAGGCTAAAGCCGGCGATACAGTGGCTCTTGGTCGCTTGGAAGGGGTAGCTACTGGAGAAATCCTATCATCGTCCAAGACGGACCTGCCAACGGCCGAAATCGAGCAACTGACCCCAGTCTATGAACTGGCCATCGAAACCACGGACCGAAAGGACGAGGTGAAACTCACAGCGGCCATTCATAAACTGCAAGAAGAAGATCCATCTCTGCATTTCAAGCAAGATGCCGAACTGCAGCAGATGTCATTGTGCGGCCAGGGCGAAATACACCTCAAGGTCGCAGTGGAGAAGTTGCAGAGCAAGTATGGTCTGAAGGTCAGCACGCATCCGCCCAAGATTCCATACAAAGAGACGATCCGGAAACCTGGCAGGCAGCACGGGCGCCACAAGAGGCAGTCCGGCGGTCATGGTCAGTTCGGCGATGTACACATTGAGATTGCGCCGCTGCCGCGCGGATCCGGTTTTGTATTCGAGGACAAGATCAAGGGGGGTGTCGTGCCGCGCCAGTTCATTCCTTCGGTTGAGAAAGGCATCGCCGATTACATGCAGGAGGGGCCGCTCGGCTTTCCTGTGGTGGACTTCACGGTCGCGCTGGTTGATGGCTCGTATCACACTGTAGATTCATCGGATGCTGCCTTCCAAACCGCAGCGCGAATCGCAATGCAGGAAGGCATGCCGAATTGCTCGCCAGTCCTGCTCGAGCCCATTATGCACGTCCGCATTCACGTTCCGAACGACGCGACCTCCAAAGTCAATCAGGTGGTGAGCGGAAGGCGTGGGCAGTTGCTGGGCTATGATGCGCGCCTTGGCTGGAAGGGGTGGGACACGGTGGAGGCCCACATGCCTTTGTCGGAACTGCACGGCTTGATCATTGACCTCCGATCGCTGACTCAAGGGGTCGGCACCTACCAGATGCAATTCGATCATCTTGCCGAGCTGACCGGTCGCTTGGCAGATCAGGTTGTGCAGCAGCGGAAAGCGGCAGCCTAGTAATTCCAATCCTTCGCCGCTTTGACAAGAAAGTCGCGGAACGCAGCAACTCGCTTGGACTGCCGCAGCGCATCGCAGTAGACCAGGTGAACGTCAAAGGTGGGCCCTTCCATCTCAGGAAGTATCCTGACTAGCTGCGGCCGCTCCGCCGTGAGGAAGTCGGGCAGCGCAGCGATCCCGATTCCTGCCTCCACAGCGTGCAAAATGCCGGTGATGTTGTTTATGCGAAGAGCCCGGCCGCAGCCGGAGTTGATCCGGCGGGTGGTGTCGATCAGCCAATTAACGTCGCGGATTTCCGGCGCGGCGGTTTCGCCATACGCAATGAGCGTATGTTCGGTTAGCTCCTCCTGGTTGCGGGGCGTACCATGCGCCGCAATATAATCGCCGCTCGCGCAGAGATGATAGTGAACCGTGAACAGCTTACGTTGAATGAGATCCGCCTGCACGGGTGCGCGCATGCGGATCGCAAGATCCGCCTCGCGTTGCGCCAGGTCAAGCTCCCGATCCTCAAAAACCAGATGCACCTGCAGCTCGGGAAAGTCTCGAACGAACTCGTTTATGCGTGGCAGGAGCCAGTATGTGCCAAGTCCGTGGCTCGACGTTACCTTTAGCGATCCGCGGGGAGCCGATTGTGCATTTTTTAACGCCTCCTCGGCTTGTCCCAGCCGCGTGAGCACGTCGCTGACAGCGCCATAAAGCAACTCTCCTTCGTCCGTGAGAGTGAGGCCGCGCGCGTGTCGCTGAAACAGAGGTGTGTTGATCTCTTCTTCCAATGCGCTGATTTGACGACTTACTGCCGACTGGCTGAGCGCCAACATCTGTCCCGCATGCGTGAAGCTCCCGGCGGATGCTACTGCGTGAAAAATGCGAAGCTTGTCCCAGTCCATGCCCGCTCCTAATGCGCCCCGGCAAGGAACCGTTCGGCTTCTAGCGCTGCCATGCAGCCCATGCCTGCGGCGGTCACTGCCTGCCGAAATACCTTGTCTTTCACGTCTCCTGCGGCGAACGCGCCGGCAATACTTGTGCGTGTCGAGTCCGGCGAGGTTTTGATATATCCATCGCCGTCGAGGTCGAGTTGACCGAAGAACAATTCCGTCGCCGGAACATGGCCTATAGCGACGAAGAGCCCATCGACATCGAGCACGCGCTCCTCGCCCGTATCGAGATTGCGGATGCGACCCCCTGTCACGGAACGCGGATCTTCTGTACCCAGAACTTCGTCCACGACCGAATCATAAATGATTTCAATTTTCGGATTCGCTGCGAGGCGCATCTGATTGGTCTTGTCAGCGCGCAGTACGGCTCGGCGGTGGATAAGCGTGACCTTATCCGCGAAGTTTGTGAGAAACAGCGCTTCCTCTGCCGCTGTGTTGCCTCCCCCTACAACAGCGACTCGCTTGTTCCGGAAAAAGAATCCATCGCAAGTCGCGCATGCGGACACCCCGAATCCTTTGAATTTCTCCTCGGATGAGAGCCCGAGCCAACGAGCCTGTGCTCCGGTTGCGATAATTAGCGCGTCAGCCAAATAGTGGGCGCCGGTGTCGCCGATCAGCGAGAAGGGCCGGCGGCCGAGATCGACCGCCGTTATGGTGTCCTGCATCACCTTGGTTCCAACATGCTCAGCCTGCGCTTGCATCTGGTGCATAAGCCATGGGCCCTGGATGACCTCAGCGAACCCCGGATAGTTCTCGACTTCGGTCGTGATTGTGAGCTGGCCCCCCGGCTGAAGACCCGCAATCATGAGAGGGTTCAACATGGCACGTGCCGCATAGATGGCGGCTGTGCAGCCGGCTGCGCCACTCCCCAAAATAACGACCTTCGCGTGAATGTCAGCCATGGCGCCCTCGAAGGGAGCGCGCTGCCCACCGGTTACGGCCCCTGAGACTGCATATCGGAAGGGAGTGACCGAAGGTCAAGCAGGCCCTTTATGTGCTCCACAGCCCGCGCGGTTTCGTCCAGGGGCACATAAGACCAACTCTCGATTTTGCCCTCGAATGGACGGGTGATTCCCCGCTGCGTCAGCGAATGTTGGAATATCCGAGCCTTCTGGGAGCCGCCCGGCACGGAAAAAATATGAACGGGTTTACCGGTGCCGGCAGCTTCGCACATCATGTTCACCGAATCAGAAGTGACCACGAACGCATCGGCCCAGGCGAGCATCCCGAGATAGGGGTTGCTCCCAGTGCCGTCCCAGATGAAGGCATCTGTGCCGGCCAGTTGGTCACGCAGCTGCATCTCCGAAGTCAGGCTCGTTCTTCGCGAGGTGCTGACCATGATCGCATGCTCGGGCGCGATCAGGGCCAGCATCTTTCCCAATGTGTTGGCGCTTGCTTGGTCAAGTGACCCATGAGTGCGGCTCGCGCCGCCTACCAGCACCGCCACCCTAGGGGATCTCAACCGTCCGAAAACACCCGCGAAGTGCTCGTGGGCCTCCGCCAACTTATGCCGGGTAATACGATTCGGGCTGCCGACGATAGGGAAGACGTTGGGCCCTTTGGTGCTATCGTGCGCTGGCGGAATTACGAGATCGAAATTCCTCACCCTCACGCGCGGGTCTTGGCACTGCACTGTGAAGGTTCTGCCTCCGCTGGCGTGTTTGACCCCCCGCGAAAGCGGGATGCTTTGCCGCCCGCAGCCAATCAGCAATCTGGGCCATGGTGGACCGAGGCGATCGGCGGGAGCGTCCAAATGCTTGAGCGCGGAGCCTAGGGAATGCGGTGCAAACCAGCGCCACGGTCGGCTGAGCCGGAGCCGGAACACGCGAATAGAAAAAGGCAAGCGTTCTGCCAAGCCGAGGCATTGGTTTTCCATACCGGCCGCGCCTTCTGTCACGACCCACGTTTCCGGCGCGACAAAGGTCATACCAGGGCACGGCGGGTTAGACGTTCCAGGATTTTGAGAGGCGATTTGGCCGTATTCGCCATTGCGCTCACGGGCACATAGAACGTCCGTTCGCGAAGATATTGCCGACCGATTGCAGCGTGGCTCACCTGGTTAGTGTACCAAATCCATGTTGAGCTTGCCCGAAAATCTAACGCATTTGGGATTGCATCGTGCTAGTAGGATCGTCCGTACTTCATGGAGTGGTGAGTGTTCAGCATCAGGCGATGGTACGGGGTGCGACCCTCTGGCCGCGCCACCGTCTGGATTTAGTTTCGCCCCTACGTCCGAATAGCTGGCTAGGCGTTTACGAACTCGCTTGTAACTCCGCCAAGGCGGCGCCGAGATGCCGGTACCTCGGACCCCATCGGGATTCACACTTACAAAACGTGGAATCCGCATTCCATCAGTAGGGAGGACGGGAACGCGTCCTCAGCGCGCTTAGGCGCGGGCCGGAAACCTCGCGGGCCGAAAACTTGTGCAGCCTACTTCAGCCGGCCCCCATATCCTCGCGATCCTGTGATGAGAATAGGGCCTGAGCATATCAGAAACCCGCGAAAAAGTCCCGTTTCGGAAGGCCTATGTACGCGAAACTTTATTGCTCAACCGATTGCGACACGGTTTAATGCGACGAGCAAGGGAAGGTAGCTCATGGAACAGCACAAGCTCGACGGGATCGACCTTCGCATCCTTTCAGAGCTGCAGGCGAGTGGACGTATTACAAACGTTGAGCTCTCGCGACGCGCAAAGATTACGGCGCCCCCCTGCCTGCGTAGGATGCGCAGCTTGGAAAGGGCCGGGTACATCCGCGGGTACCACGCAGAGGTCGATCCTAAGTTGCTTGGTTTTGAGGTGAGTGCGTATGTGTTCGTGGGCTTGTCCGGTCAAGCGGAAGCCGACCTGAAGAGGTTTGAGGAGCAGGTGCGCGGATGGCCTGAGGTGCGCGAGTGTTACATGCTTTCAGGTGAAGTGGATTTTCTCTTGAAATGCGTGGCGAAGGATCTGTCGAGCTTTCAGGCCTTCATCACCAACACCCTTACTGCCGCCAAGAACGTGGCCAGCGTCAAATCCTCCCTGGTGATCCGGCCGACCAAGAAGGAAGCTGGCGTACCCATAGAGGTAAGATAGCGCCGGCACGTTGCGGCTGTGCCAACGCTACCATTGGGACGATAACTCAGCGACCGCCCGACCCACCGCCAGAACC
The DNA here is from genome assembly GCA_019242395.1 of Alphaproteobacteria bacterium. Classification (GTDB taxonomy): domain Bacteria; phylum Pseudomonadota; class Alphaproteobacteria; order Micropepsales; family Micropepsaceae; genus Rhizomicrobium. The sequence goes on from JAFAVP010000256.1 coordinate 15,922, forward strand.
GCCGGTGGCTGGACCGGCTGTATTCTGCTGCTTGTACGCCGTGCCTGCACTGGACTGATCGACAGTGGTCGTACTCTGCTGGCTCTGCATGTCTGCCTGCGGCGCGGGTGGCGGCGGAGAATCGTTGGTGGCACACGCGGCCAGGGTAGAAGCGGCCATTAGGCCAAGAGCAATGCTGGCAAACTTGGACATTTCTTAACTCCCGATTCTAAGCCCCGTGTGCCAACGGCTTATCCGTGGGGTGGGTTCCCATATCGCTCTCGAAAGCCCCCTAGCAGCCGGGCAGAACGGAAACACACTGGCTCTATGCTCCCCCCTTATTCAATGTCGACCCGGTAAGTCTCAGGTAGCATCAACAGTGCCAACAGGAAGCCAGCGACGGCTACTATCACCGGGTACCATAATCCGGCGTAGATGTTTCCTGTTGCGGCTACAATCGCGAAAGCAATAGCTGGCAAGAAGCCGCCAAACCAGCCCACGCCTACATGATAGGGTACCGAAAGGGCCGTGTAGCGGATGCGCGTCGGGAACAGTTCCACGAGGGCGGCCGCCTGCGGCGCGTAGAGTGCTGCGGCGGCAAATCCCAGCACGATAAGCAACAGCAACGCGCGGCCATAAGAGACTACGGCGGGATCGGCAGCGTCCGGGTAACCAGCAAGACGCAGCGCGGCAGCAAGCCGCCCGGCGAAATCCTTCTTTGCGACTGCAAGTGCGAGAGCAGAAAGCTTTCTGCCGTCCGGACTCAGGAGGGCGGTACCACCCACGTGTACTCGGGCGAGGCCGCCGGCCCCGGTGACGCTGTTGCGATAGGGAATGCCGGCATTGGTAAGTGCCGCCTTAGCAATATCGCAGGAACTCGCGTACTTGGCCGTACCAGTGAGGTTTAATTGCAGAGAGCAATCCGCTGGCGCTGCGGTGACGACCACAGGCGCGTGTTGGGCGGCGCGCGCAAGCGCTGGGTTCACTGCTTCGGTCAGCATGTGGAATATCGGGAAGGTGGCAATAGCGATAGTCAGAAGCCCCGCCAACATCAGGGGCTTGCGCCCGATGCGGTCCGATACGGAGGCGAAAAGCAAGTAAAAGGGCAATGTGATCGCCGTCATAGCCATGATCAGGAATGTGCTATGCGCAAGATCCAGCTTAAGAACGTGCTCTAGGTAGAAGAGCGTGTAGAATTGGGCTAAATACCAAACTACGCCTTGGCCCGTCAGAATCCCGAACAAGACGATAAGGATACGCTTCAGACTACGAGGATCGAGCAGCGCTTCGCGCAATGGCGCCTTCGCGAGCCCGCCTTCTTCGCGGATGCGCTGGAACAAGGGTGACTCTTCGAGTTTCAGCCGAATCCACAAAGAAATCCCGAGCAGGATGACAGACAGCAGAAAAGGGATGCGCCAGCCCCAATGGGAGAAGGCCTCTGTCCCTATTGCACTCTGCACGATGAGGATCGCTCCTAGGGCGAGCAGGAGGCCGATAGAAGCGGAAAGCTGAATCCACCCGGTTGCGCTGCCCCGACGGTGACCTAGAGCGTGCTCTGCTACATAAATGGCAGCACCGCCATACTCGCCGCCGATCGCAAAGCCCTGTCCCATGCGTAGCGCGACCAGCAGCCACGGCGCGGCAGGTCCGATCACATTGGCATCCGGCAGCAGGCCTGCGAGAAAAGTCGCGAGGCCCATTACAGAGATGGTGATGAGGAAAGTCCGCTTTCGACCCGTACGGTCACCCAGCCGTCCAAAAATCACTGCACCGAAAGGCCTCGCGAAGAACCCTGCCGCAAAGGTGAGCAGCGTTAGAATGTACCCTTGCGTGGGGTCGGCAGCGGCAAAGAAGTGCTTCGCGATGATCGGCGCGAGCGAGCCGTAGATGAAGAAGTCATACCATTCGAACACCGTACCGGCAGCGGCGGCGGTGACCACCAGCTTCATGCGCCGCCCCGCAGTCACCGGTTGTGGCTCGATGGCCATGCGAGTCCTTGAGATTGATCGTTCAGGCGGAAGCGCGCGCCAAGCGGCTACGCCACGCACCGAAGGCGAAGTAGAAGACTAACCCAAGGGCATTCCACACAACGAACCAGATTTTGGTGAACGTTGTCAGGCCGATGAGAAAAAGGAAAAGGCAGCCCACTATACACACCGGTGCAAGAAGCCATGGGGCAGGCGTGTTGAAGATGCGCGGTCGAGCGGGATCACGTTTTCGCAACACAAGCACACAAGCCGCGACTGCAACGAAGGCGCACAATGTGCCTGCGTTCGCAAACTCAACAATCCGGTTTAGGTCGAGAGTGGCGGCCATGAGGATGACCACTGCGCCAGTGATGCTGGTCATGAGTACCGGTGTGCCACGGGATTTGCTCACTGTGGCCAAGGATTGTGGCAACAAGCCGTCACGCGCCATGACGAAAAATATGCGACTTTGACCATACATCAGCACGAGGATGACGCTAGGAATGGCAATTACGACAGCAGCGGCGACAATTCGCGCCGCCAAGCCGCGATGGAGGGATTGCAGAATATACACGAGCGGCGCCGCATTATGTGCTTTCGAAAAGAGCTGATAAGGCATGGCTCCTACGGCAAGTGCTGCGACGGCGACGTAAATGGTGGTACAAAGCGCCATTGAGCCAATAATGCCAATGGTAAGATTCCGCCCAGGATTTTGGGTTTCTTCCGCGGCGGTCGAGACAGCATCGAAGCCATAGAAGGCGAAAAATACGATTGCCGCTGCGCCGAGCATGCCGAAATTGCTTCCGTGGCCATCAGGTACAGCCCCGTAACCGAAGGGTGCGAACGGTGTGAAGCGTGCAGCATCGAAAGATTGGGCTGCCAGAGCCATAAACAGCAGCAGTGCCGCCAATTTGATCAGCACCAACAGAATATTGACTGTGGCGCTTTCACGCGTGCCGGCAATCAGTAACAGCGTTACGGCGGCCCCAATTGCGACGGCTGGGAGGTTGATGAGTCCTCCAGTCGCGACGCCGTGCAGCAGCCGATCGGGGATATTCCAACCAGCAGCCTGCAACAGTGGAGTTGCATGACCCGCCCAGCCGACCGCAACAGCGGCCGCCGCCACGGTGTATTCGAGGATCAAACTCCAGCCTACAACCCACGCCAGCAACTCTCCCAAGACGTGGTAGCTGTATGTGTAGGCGCTGCCGGCTGCAGGGATCAGAGTCGCCATCTCCGCGTAGCAGAAGGCGGCGCAGGCGCAAATCAGGCCGCAAAGGAGAAAGGAGAGGATCACGGCTGGGCCGGCCAGTCCGGCACCGACCCCAGTAAGGGTGTATATGCCCGTGCCTACGATGGCGCCCACTCCCATTGCTACCAGATGCGGCCAATTCAATGTTGCCTTTAGACGGTGCGGATCATCCGCAGCGGTCGCGATATCCATCGGCTTGCGCCGGTTCCAGAAGGCCATGCCATTCCCCCTCATGGGCAGCAGTATCATACATCGGCCAAGCGAATTGGCGAGACTTACCTATTTGCATCGGACGACGGCCAGAGCACGTTTACTCCTCGTCAACCGGACGCAAAGCGAAGGGTAACCAATACGCACTACCTTGAGGGGATGCCCCGAATAGCGCTCCTTATCCTCTTGCCTGCCGCGATGACAGGATTTCCAGCCTGTGCGGCCACGCTTCATCTGGCAGTGTATGATTCGGCGGGTCGGCCGGCCCCCAACGCCGTGGTTACGCTGACGCCGCTCGCCGGCTCCGCATCCGCCCCTCATTTGCCTGTGGAAGCCATCATAGACCAACGGAAGGAGACATTCATTCCGCTGGTCACGATCATCAGGAGGGGCGGCCACGCGCTCTTCACGAACAACGATACAACGAGGCACCAAGTTTACTCATTTTCCCCGATCAAGCAGTTCGAGTTTGAGGTGGACGAGGGACGTCGGTCCGAGCCTGTGGTCTTCGACAAGGCCGGGGTCGCGTCCATAGGGTGCAATATTCATGACCAGATGATTGCGTACGTATACGTGGCAGACGCACCGTGGGCCGTACTGACCAATGAAAACGGCCGCGCGGAAGCTCCTGAGCTTCCAACGGGCGATTACCGCGCGGTGGTGTGGCACCCACAATTGCCCCTCGACCGCCCGCCTCCCGCTACTACCGTGACGGTAAAAGGCTCATCCGATTTATCCCTCGCGTTGCCTCTGGCAATCATCCCCTCCTCTCGGCACCTGCACATGGGAATCTACTGAGGCTTCCATGGGCTTTCGCTACCGCCTGATCCTGTTCTTGGTGGTCACGCTCGTTGCGGTTCAGTCGCTGACGGCCGCCTTTGCGTATTTTTATCTGCGTCAAAGTCTGGTGGTCCGGGCGAAACATGAACTGATGGGTGAGATGGATGTGTTCACCCGCCAGCTCCAATTCTTGTCGGAGAGGGTAACAGACGCTGTCAAGGTGTCGTCGCTGGACTACGCGTTGCGCTCCGCGATCGCACAGCACAATGGCAACACAGAAATTTCAGCGCTGCGTAATCATAGCCGGCGTATAGGCGCGGCCCGCATGATGTTGGTTGGGTTAGATGGTACGCTGGAAAAGGACACGGCCTTGCACACAGCGGCCGAGAAGCGCTTCGTTTTCCCTGCTTTGCTGAGGCAGGCCGCAGACAGAGGGGAGGCAACGTCCTCTGTCGTGATTGGCGATCATATATTTTGGATCGTCGTCGTGCCGGTGCGCGCTCCGGTACCGATCGCCTATTTGGTTGCCTTCATTCCTGTTGATAGCGCTTTGTTGGACCGGTTGCAGAATATCTCCGCTCGATCGCATGGGATCTTGTTGGCCACCGGTACCCAAAAAGGAGCCTGGCAAATGGGAGCCGAAAGTCGGACAGGGCTGCGGCTTTCCAGCTTCCACTTCGACCTTCCTCCGACCGGCGCTACGGAGATCGTGCAGCAAAACCATCACTATCTGATCGTGGCCTCACAGCTTCCGACAACACCCCCCAGCGCACCGGTAATCGCCATTCTCAGCTATTCTCTGGATGAGGCTCTCTCTCCCTACAGAAACATCATCATTCCGTTGCTTCTGCTTCTGATGCTGGCGCTAGCTACAGCTGTGACCGGAGCGATGGTGATCGTGCGCAGTGTCTCCCGACCGATCGAAGCCTTAGCCGCTTCCGCAAAGCGCATTGCGGCTCGAGACTATACGGCTCCGCCGACCATCGCGCAGCAGGACGAAATCGGAAATTTGGCGGAAGCCCTCATCGCCATGACGCGTGCCATCGCGGAACGCGAGGCCGCGCTGACGCATGCAGCCGAAGAGGCCAATCTCGCGCGCGAGCAGGCCGTACGCGCGAACGAGGCAAAATCTCACTTTCTTGCCAATATGAGCCATGAGTTGAGGACACCGTTAAATGCTATCGTCGGCTTCAGCCAAATGTTGGAGCAGCAGATCTTAGGGCCCATCGGCGTTCCGAGATACACTGATTACGCCAGAGACATTGGCCGGAGCGGACAGCAACTGCTGGCGTTACTGGAGCAGATACTGGATGTGGCCGAGACGGAGTCAAACCGGCTCATTCTGGCCAAGGGGCCGGTGCGCCTGAATGACATCCTGCAGCAGACGCTGATCAGGCTACACCCCTTGGCAGATTCAGGATGCGTCGCCCTGGCACTCGAAAGCCAGTTTGAGGACCTTCCCGAAATTGAGGGCGACGCAGCGCGGCTTAGGCAGGCATTCACCAATGTCATCCACAATGCCATTAAATTCACACCAGCCGGCGGGGAGGTTCGCGTGATGGGCTATGCCAAGGCCGACTGGCTCTCGATCCGTATCGCCGACTCTGGAGTGGGGATTGCCGCAGAGTTGCTGGGCCATGTGGTGAGGCCCTTTCATCGGCTTCGCTCTGCTCTCGATGGACAGCAACAGGGGGCAGGGCTGGGGTTGCCGTTTGCCAAGGCGGTGTTTGAGCTCCACGGCGGCACACTCGATCTCGAGAGCCAACCCGGTTCTGGCACGACCGTGACGATTGGTTTACCGGTCCGTGTGTACCACGCCGTCCCCACGGCGGCGTGATGTGAGGCCCCTTCTTACCTTCTCCCTTTGCGCACTTGCCACCCCAGCATTGGCGCAGATTGATTATGGCGCTGCCGGATATCTCGATCTGCGACTGCTCTTGCCCAGCAAAGAAACTTCGTGGTTGCAGGGCGGGCTAGGGAAAACTCGTTACGGCCGGAGGGATTCCGATATTCAATTCGCGGGCGCGGTGGCACAGGGATATGCTCTTCTAACGCCGGAAGTGCTCGCAATTACTGTCCTGCGGATCGAACCGGAGCAGCGCACGTTTGTGGATGCGCTTGAGGCTTACTTCCGGTATCGACCAGTTTCGACGAGCGAATGGCGGTGGTCGGTAAAGGGCGGCACTTTCTTTGCCCCGTTCTCGCTCGAAAACACGGAAATCGGGTGGTCGAGCTACTGGACGATCACTCCATCGGCCATCAATTCATGGTTCGGCGAGGAGCTGCGTACTGTTGGCGCAGAAGGGACGCTCGATTGGCGCACGCCGCGAGGCACGCTAGAACTAATTGCGGCAGGATTTGGCTGGAACGATCCCGCTGGGGTGATGATCGCGGACCGAGGCTGGGCCATGGACGACCGCCCCACCGGGCTGCTCGACCATCTGCGGGTGCCGGATTCCACGGCGATATTGTTTGGCCAAGCACCGCCCGAATCCACTCCGCTGTTCAGCGAGTTTGACAACCGCGCCGGCTGGTATGCCGGTGCGTCTTGGGACGATGCTTCGCGCTGGCACGTGGAAATGGAG
>JAFAVP010000110.1 GCA_019242395.1 Alphaproteobacteria bacterium
GAATCGTTATATTGTTCGAGGGGCGCGACCCCGATGCTCTGGCGGCCGCGCGCCGGCAACGGACCGAATGCAAGGCGGCGGAACACGAGGTGACGTACTGGAAACAATCCGCGGGCGGCAAATGGGAAAAGCAGGCGTAAGAGTGGCGATCGCTGCGCGCGTGTTGGATTGAGGCAATGTCCCTGTACGGACCCGGCATCGTCGTCCTGCTTATCCAGTTCGCGTTCGCGGCGCATGTGATCCGTAGCGGCCGCTCCTACATCTGGATTTTGCCGATCATGTTCCTTCCGCTGATCGGCTGTATCGCATATCTGATCTTCGCAGTCGTTCCCGACATGGCGCGCAGTGATACGGCGCGGCGCTTCACCGACGATGTGGTGAACACCGTCGATCCGGGCCGCGGCTACCGCGAGAAGAAGCGACAGGTGGAACTCGTCGGCTCCGGGCAGGCAAAGCGCGAACTGGCGGACGAATGCATCAAGCGTGGCTACTTCCAGGACGCCATCGATCTATATCAGAGCGCGATGCAGGGCGGCTTCGAAAACGATCCCGCTTTTTTGCACGGTCTTGCCCGCGCCAGATTGTTGGCCGGCGACGGCGCAGGCGCGCAGGCGGCGTACGAACGGCTGAAGGCGGCTGATCCTGTAGCCTTCAATGCCGATGCAGAACTCGATTATGCCCGCGCTCTCGCACTCCAGGGCAGGAACGAAGAAGCCCTGCAGCAATACGAAAAGGTGCTGCCGAAATATCCGGGCGAAGAAGCGCGCTGCCGCTACGGCTTGTTCCTTCAAAAGATCGGGCAGACGGAGCGTGCGCAGCGTGTATTCCGGGAAATTGTAGAGTCCATGCGCGGCGCGCCCTCGTACTACCGCAGCCGCCAGCGGGAGTGGGTGAAAATCGCCCGGCAGAACCTCAGCTGACTTGCTCCAACTCGGTCACCTCGCGCTCATATTGGTCGTTTGCTGCGAGCCAACGCGACTCCGCCGCATCCAGCTTGCGCCTAGCCTCCGCCCGCTTCTTGGAAACAGCGCTGCCTTTTCCAGGATCATGCAGGAACAGCAGGGGATCGGCCAGCACTGCATCCAGCTTCGCGATTTCGGCTGTCAACATTGCGATTTGCCGTTCCTCAAGTTCGATTTTATCCTTCAACGGCTTCAGCTTGAGACGCCGTTCAGCGGCCTCCCGGCGGGCGTCTTCCTTCGAGCGCTTTGGCACCCGCTCTTCCGCCGCCTTCGGCTCTTCCCCGGAGAGCAGGAACTGCCTGTAGTCTTCCAAGTCGCCATCGAACGGCTGGATGCGGCCGCTGGCAACGAGCCACAGCCGGTCCGCCGTCGCTTCAATCAGCCGCCGGTCATGGCTGACGAGAATAACGGCGCCTTCGAAATCGTTCAGCGCTGTCAGCAATTCTTCACGGGCGTCGATATCCAGGTGATTGGTCGGCTCGTCGAGGATCAGCATGTTGGGAGAATCGAGCGCTGCCAGTGCCAGCATCAGCCGTGCCCTTTCGCCGCCGGACAGATGACCAACCTGGGTGAGCGCCTTGTCTGCGGGGAGCCCGATCGATCCGAGCTTCGTCCGGAGTTGCTGCTCGCTGAGCTTGGGCCGGAAGCGAGCAAGAGTTTCGATTGGCGTAAGCGCAGGATCGAGTTCTTCCAGCTGGTGCTGCGCGAAATACCCCACCTGCAGCTTTTTGGCGCGAACCATTTCACCACCCATCAATGTGAGTTTTTCAGCGAGCAGCTTGGCGAAGGTGGATTTGCCGTTGCCGTTCTTACCGAGCAATGCAATCCGATCATCCGGATCGATCCGCTGGGTGATATCGGTGAGGATCGGCTTGCCCGGGTCGTAGCCAACGGACGCCTTGCTGAACGTCATGAGCGGCGGACTGGCTTCAGGGGCTTTTGGCAATCGGATGGGCGCAATGTGCTCGTCCAGCGGAACATTCTTGAACTCCAGCTTCGCGATCATCTTCATGCGCGTTTGGGCCTGCCGCGCCTTTTCTTTCTTATAACGGAAGCGGTCCACATAGGACTGCATGTGGGCGCGCGCCGCCTCCTGCTTCTTGTTGAAAGCAACGTCGTTGGCGCGCTGAATGGCGCGGACATCCGAAAACGTGTCGTAGTTGCCCGTGTAGAGTTTTAGCTTGCCCCGCTCGAGATGCAGGATGAATTCGGCCAGCGCATTCAGCAGGTCGCGATCGTGGCTAACGATCAGAACCGTGCCCCGATAGCGCCGCAGATAATCCTCCAGCCACAGCACGCCTTCGAGATCGAGATAGTTGGTCGGTTCGTCCAGCAGCAGCAGTTCAGGCGCAGCGAACAGAATAGCGGCCAGCGCGACCCGCATACGCCACCCGCCGGAGAATTCACCGCAGGGACGCAACTGATCTTCCGCAGAAAAGCCCAGTCCTGCGAGAATGGAGGCGGCGCGTGCCGGTGCGGAGTAGGCATCGATGGCATGGAGGCGATGGTGGATATCGCCCAGCTTATCTGTGTCCGTCTCGCCTTCCGCAGCCGCCAGCAATTGCAAGCGCTCGGCATCCGCTGCCAGCACTGCATCGATAAGACTGACATCACCGGAGGGCGCCTCCTGTGCCACCGCGCCGATTCGCCAATTCGCGGGCACGCGTACCTCGCCAACATCCGCGTGCAGCTGATTGAGAACCAGCTTCAGCAGCGTCGTCTTTCCTGCGCCATTGCGGCCAACCAGTCCCACGCGCCGTCCCGCAGGCAGGTTCGCGGTCGCGCCCTTCAGGATTTCGCGCCCTGCAATCCGCACCGTGACATCATCAATGACCAGCATAACCCGTACTTAGCACGGCTTGCCGCGCCGCAAAGCCGCCCCTATAAGGCGCGCGCTTTTCCGAATTTGGAGCCCTGAATGCCGCTGGAGCAGACCCTTTCCATTATCAAGCCCGACGCGACGCGACGGAATATTACAGGCGAAATTATCGCCCGTCTGGAGAAGGCCGGGCTTCGCGTGGTGGCCCAGCGGCGGATGCTGCTTTCGACGGCACAAGCCGAGGCGTTCTACAACGTGCATAAGGCACGGCCCTTCTTCCGCAACCTTGTGGAATTCATGACCAGCGGTCCGGTGGTGGTGCAGGTCTTGGAGGGCGAAAACGCCATTGCGAAGAATCGGGAAGTCATGGGCGCGACCGATCCCTCCAAGGCAGACGCCGGAACGATCCGCAAGGATTTCGCGGAATCGATTGAGGCGAATTCCGTCCACGGCTCCGATGCCCCGGAAACCGCGAAGAACGAGATACGCTTCTTCTTCAGCGATCTCGACATCTGCGGCTGATGGACTACACGCCGGGCGCGATGCGCGACAAAGTGGTCGTCATCACGGGCGCTACCTCCGGCATCGGCGAAGTCGCGGCGGACCGCCTCGCTCAGAAAGGCGCGCGCATTGTCTTCGTGGCGCGCGACCGGGAGCGCGGGGAGGCGACGCGCAGGCACCTGCGCGCGGTGGCGGCCCATGCCGATCACACTGTGCATTATGCCGACCTCTCGCGGCTTGCCGATATGAAGCGGGTAGCGGAAGAGATCGCCGCAAGCGAGCCGCAGATTGACGTTCTGATCAACAATGCTGGCGCTATGTTCACGCACCGGCAGGTCACCGAGGACGGTTTCGAGCGCACCTTCGCGCTGAACCATCTGTCATATTTCGTCGTAACCAATCTGTTGCTGGAACGGCTGAGGGCAAACGGCGGGCGGGCGAGTTGTTTCGACGGCGTCTGACGCCCACAAAGGTGCACGCCTGAACTTCGACGATTTGCAATCAGCCCGCAGTTACTCCGGCTTCGCCGTGTATGGCCGTACGAAGCTGATGAACATCTTGTTCAATCGCGAGTTGGCGCGGCGGTCGGCCGGCACGGGCGTGACTGCGAACTGCTTACATCCCGGATTTGTCGCTACACGTTTCGGGGATCAGAGCGGTGGCCTGATGCAGTTGATCATCGGCGTGGGCAAACGGTTTGCCATAACGCCGGAGCAGGGCGCGGAGACGATCATCCATCTCGCGTCATCGCCGGAGGTGGAAGGCAAGAGCGGCGGCTACTACCATAAGTCTCGGGTGGATACGCCGTCGCGAGCAGCGCAAAACGATACCAGCGCGCGCCGGTTGTGGGAAGTGTCCGCCAAGCTCACGGGTCTCGGTTTCTGATCAGTGGAAAAACGGCCCGTCCGTTTTCCAGCGTAACCTTGCGGCTCGCAACAAGCCTAAGCGCTTCAGGATAAAGCTTATGTTCCTGTTCGAGCACGCGCGCGGCGAGGGTCTCTGCGGTGTCGTTTGGCAACACAGGTACGGCTGCCTGCGCTATGATGGGGCCGGAGTCCAGTTCGGCGGTGAGGAAATGCACCGTGCAGCCGGAGATTTTCACGCCCGCCGCCAAGGCCTGTTCATGCACGTGAATGCCGGAGAAGGCGGGCAGCAGGGAGGGGTGGATGTTCAGGATGCGGCCCTCCCAGCGCTTCACGAACCATTCCGAATGAATCCGCATGAATCCAGCCTCGCAGACCAGCGAGACGTCGGCTTCCCGTAAGGCCGCATCGACAGCGGCGTCGAATTCTTCGCGTGAGGCGAACTGTTTATGCGGTATGACCTTCGCCGGAATGCCGGCCTGCTCGGCGATGACCAACCCGCCGGCATCTGCCTTGTTGGAAATGACGAGCACAACCTCGGCCGGATAGTCCGGCTCGTGCCTGGCATGAATGAGTGACTGCAAATTGCTGCCGCGACCAGAGATCAAAACAGCGGTGCGGACGCGTTCCATCAGAGTTTGAGTGCGCCGGTGTAGCGCACCGCTGGCTCAGTACCGCCTATGACAAGCGAGCCGATGCGCGTTGCTCGGTCACCGAATTCCTGGAATGCATCAATCACGTGCCCGGCCGCCTTTTCGCTCGCAACGGCGATAAGGCCGATCCCGCAGTTGAACGTTCGCAGCATTTCTCGAGCTTCGATTCCCGCAGACTTCGCCAGCCAGCCGAAGACGGCTTGGGGTGCCCAGGTACTAAGATCAATTTCGGCATCCAGCCCCTTGGGCAGCACGCGCGGCAGGTTTTCTGTAATGCCCCCGCCTGTGATGTGCGCGAGGCCCTTCACCCCGGCCGTGTGGATGGCTGCAAGCGTACTCTTTACATAGAGTCTTGTCGGCGTGAGCAACGCTTCACCCAATGTGCGATCCATGGCAAAGGGCGCTTGCGAATCGTAGGTGGCACCCAGTTCCCGTACCACGCGCCGGACGAGAGAAAACCCGTTTGAGTGCAGGCCTGAGGACGAAACTCCGATCAAAACGTCACCCGCGGTCATCGCTTCGATGTTCGGGAGCAGATTTCCCCGCTCGGCAGCGCCAACCGCGAAGCCGGCAAGATCGAAGTCTTGCCCCGCGTAAAGGCCAGGCATCTCGGCGGTCTCGCCTCCGATCAGCGCACAGCCCGACTCCTTGCACGCATTCGCAACGCCGCCGATCACGGTGGCTGCGGCATCCACATCGAGCTTGCCCGTCGCGTAATAGTCCAGGAAGAAAAGGGGCTCGGCGCCTTGAACGACAATGTCGTTCACGCACATTGCCACCAGATCCTGACCGATCCACTCAAACAGACCGGTATCGATGGCAATCTTCAGTTTGGTGCCAACCCCATCCGTCGAGGCAACCAGAACAGGGTCCTTGAAGCCTGCTGCTTTGATATCGAAGAGGCCCCCAAAACCGCCAAGGTCAGCTTGCGCGCCAGTCCGCCGGGTCGCCCGCGCCAACGGCGAAATCCGCTGTACCAACGCCTCACCGGCATCGATGTCGACCCCGGCATCCTTGTAATTCAGCCCGTTGTGGCCCGATGGGCGGTTCATAGGCGACACATGCAAGTATGCTCGTAGGGTTAAACCAGCCAAGCTCTCGGCTCGCAAGTTTCAGCCCTTCTGTCTTTCAGCGGCCGCCGGCAGTCTCTATAATCGGCAACAAAAGGGTTCCCATGCGTTTTTTTCCGTTTGCCGGTGCGTGTGCCGCTGCGGCCCTCCTCATTGGAGCTGGGCCGCCCGGGAAGCCGGGGTCCAAACCTGCTCAGGCTCCTGCGAAAGCGACGCCCACCAAGGGCGATCCGTTTAGTGTAGCGGTGCCTGTGGACGCCACGGCCGCTGCCGCTTCTGTTGCCCAGAACAATGCGATTAACAGCGGACGTGCGCGCGCGTGGAGCGAGTTATCCCATCGGTTGGTTCCGCAGAAGGACTGGGACAAGTTACCGAAAGTGGATGATGCCAGCCTGGAGCGGCTTATCCGTGGCTATACGGTTGTGAATGAGAAGCGCTCGACGACCCGCTACATGGCGCGAGTCACCTATGTGTTCAACCCCGGCGCGGTGAAGCACTTACTGCGCTCAGCCAATCTCGGCGTGTCCGAACAGTCGGGCTCTTCCATACTTCTGGTCGCCATGTCACCCACCTACAGTGCCCATTCCCCATGGGCTGACGCGCTGGCCATCCCAAAATACGCCGCTGCACAGGTTCCGCTGGTCACACCGGTGGGTGATAATGTTGACCAATCAGCGCTAGGGGGGTTGCGCTTTTCCGACGCCAGTTGGGTGCAGATTGCAGCCTCCGCTTCGCGGGTTCACGCTGGAGCGGCAATGCTGCTCCAGGCCAGCAATCCGGCGGCCAGCAAGATGCACGTGCACATCCGGGGAGTTGGGCCGGGCAGGGCCGTGGTAGTACCCGACCTAGAAATTCCTGTGCCGCCGGGCACCCCTCCTGAAAAGGCCTATGCCGGAGCAGCCGAGCAGGCAGAGTCAGCCATCGAAGAGGCGCTGAAGGCGAGGGGAAATGTGGATGTCAACAAGAAGGCTCGTCTTCTTGCAGAAGTCCCGATTGCCTCGCTCGAGGATTGGACAACGCTCCTTGCACGTATCTCAGCCATTCCCTCGGTCAGCGATGTGGAGGTGGTCGCGCTCAACACGGGGGAAGCGCGCGTTTCTTTGTCCTACCTCGGCAGCGTGGAGCAACTGAGTGCCGCTGCCGCAAAGTCTGAACTGACGGTAGCGGAACGTGGCGGGTCGTGGTGGATCAGCCGCGGCAAGCCTTCGGACACGCGGGGCGCGGAAGAATGATGCGTCAGATCCCGAACACGCTTACGGCTCTGCGCCTTCTAGCAGCGCCGGTATTGGCAGCTTTTTTGCTCTACGGGTATCAGATGTACGCCTTTGTGGTGTTTGCGTTCGCTGGGTTCACTGACCTTGCGGATGGCTTTCTCGCCAAGAAATTTGATCTTACCACGCAGGTGGGACGCTACCTGGATCCGGCCGCTGACAAACTTCTTATGCTGGCGGCCTTTCTAGCGCTCGCAGCGACTCATCAGGCGCCTTTATGGCTAATGATCGTCGTAATCGGCCGCGATGTGGCGATCGTCGTTGCCATATTCGCAGCGCGTCTGCTGGACCTGCCGCTGCGCATCGAACCGTTGCCGATCGGCAAGCTTTGCACTGCGGTCCAGGTCGCATATGTCGCGCTGATTCTATTGCTGATGGCGCTCAGGATAGAGGCTCCAAGGTCTGCGGAAGGGGCAGCGTTGATAACTGCCGCCATCACCGTTGCCTCTTGGCTGGCCTATGGCGACCTGTGGCTAAAGGCCTTTGCGGCCCGTTACCGCACCGCAGCTTGAGATTCATGATCTCGCAAATCCCCTTGCCCTTGTCGACTAAACCATCCACGGCACGCGCCGACTTCATTGTGGCTGAAGGAAATCGGGACGCTCTTGCCTTCATCGAAACCTGGCCTCGATGGACAATCCCGGCTGCGGCACTATATGGACCAGCCGCATCGGGGAAGTCGCATCTGGCTTCGATCTGGAGCGCCCTGAGCGGGGCGCAGCGGGTTCCGGCAGGCGCCCTGAGCGGCAGTGCCTTCGTTTTGCTTGATCGCTCGCTTCCCGTCATCGTCGAAGATGTGGATTCCAGTGTTGCAAATCCCGCTCGTGACGCCGCCATGTTTGATCTGCTCGAATCGGCAACAGGAGCAAGCGCAGTCCTGCTTACCGGCCGGCGCGAACCAAGATTGTGGCCTGCCGTCCTGCCCGACCTTGCTTCCCGGTTTGCGGCTCTTGTTTCCTTCTCAATGGGCGCCGCAGACGAAAGCCTATTGCGGAAACTTGCAGGCAAACTGTTTGCGGACAGGCAGGTGGTTGTTTCGGCCAGCATGGTTGACCAGATGCTCCGTTCCTTGGAACGGTCTCCGGTTGCCATTCGCGACTTTATCGCGCGCACGGATGCCAAAGCGCTTGCCGAACTTCGCGCGATTAGCCCTGCCTTGATCAGGGAAGTCCTTTCGGAGTGCGGTACTTCTTGCGGTGCCATGACCGAGTCTCAGAAGCCGGCAACGTTCCAGCATAAAACCACAATAGACCCCGGCCATGGCGAACACACAGGCTGATCTTCCGGACGGCACAGCCTTTGATGCAGGAGAGAACCTCCTGCTGGAACCCGGAAGGGTGCAGCCGCATGGATCCGTGGGTGGAGACGTGCAGGCGAACAGGCTCATAAACCGGGAACTTTCTTGGCTCGCCTTCAATCGCCGGGTCTTGGAAGAATCACGCAATCCGCGACACCCCCTCCTTGAGCGATTGCGGTTTCTCTCAATTTCCGCTTCCAATCTGGACGAGTTCTATATGGTCCGGGTGGCGGGCCTGCGCGGTATGGTGAGTGCCGGCATCGCCACTCCCAGTGATGACGGCCTTACGCCTGCGCGGCAATTGGTGCGCATTGAACACGCCGCGGGCGAACTCATCGCGGATCAGCAAGAGTTGTGGTCGACACTTCGGGGAGAATTGCGTTCCTCGGGAATTGTCGTGATGAAGCGCGAGGAGTTGAGCCAACTTGACCGTGAATGGCTCGACCGGCATTTTCGCGAGCAGATATTCCCCGTCTTGACGCCGCTCGCGCTGGACCCCGCTCACCCCTTTCCTTTCATTCCCAATCTTGCGTTCACCCTCGCCCTGCAGCTTACGCGCAAGAAGGACGGGAAAGGCGTCACGGCACTCCTTCCCATTCCGCCGCAGCTTCAACGTTTTATCCGCCTGCCGAACGATGGCGGCGAAGCGCGCTTCTTAACCCTGGAGCGGACGATCGGGCTTTATCTGGACCAACTATTTCCCGGGTATCATGTCAATGGCACCGGTCTTTTTCGCATCATTCGTGACAGCGATGTCGAAGTGGAAGAGGAGGCGGAAGATTTGGTCCGTCTGTTCGAAAGCTTGCTTCGCCGCCGCCGCCGGGGCTCCGTCATCCACGTCCAGTGCAGCGAGACCATGCCGCTGGATCTCCGGCGGTATATCGCCGACCATCTGGATGTCGAGTTATCGGACCTAATCATCGTCAAATATTTGCTGGGGTTGAACGATACCAAGCAGCTCATTCTGGAAGAGCGGCAGGATCTGCAGTTCAAGCCGTTCGTGGCCCGGTTTCCCGAACGCATCCGCGATCATGGCGGCGACTGCTTCGCGGCTATCCGGGCAAAAGACATCATCGTGCATCACCCGTTCGAGAGCTTCGACGTGGTTGTGCAATTCTTAAGACAGGCAGCGACCGATCCGAACGTTGTGGCCATCAAGCAGACGCTCTACCGCACCTCTGAGAATTCGCCCATTGTCAAAGCCCTCGTGGAAGCCGCGGACGCCGGAAAATCGGTTACAGCGCTCGTGGAGTTGAAGGCGCGTTTTGACGAAGCCGCCAACATCAAGTGGGCCAGGGACTTGGAACGGGCGGGTGTGCAAGTCGTGTATGGGTTCATCGAGCTCAAGACCCACGCGAAGATCAGTTTGGTGGTGCGCCGCGAGGCAGGCCAGCTGCACACTTACGTGCATTTCGGCACCGGGAACTACCATCCCGTCACCGCGAAGATTTACACGGACCTTTCGCTGTTTTCAGGCGACCCGGCACTTGGCCGCGATGCCGCGCAGCTCTTCAACTTCGTCACCGGATATGCTGAGCCCGTGGCCCTGGAGAAGATTGCGATTTCGCCCCTCAACATGAGAGCCAAGCTGGCAGATGCGATCCAGGAAGAAATCGCCCATGCTCGGGCGGGCCGTCCAGCGGCCATATGGGCAAAGCTGAATTCCCTGGTGGATGCCCGGATCATCGAAGGCCTCTACAAGGCGAGCCAGTCAGGCGTTCGCATCGAATTGGTCGTTAGGGGCATCTGTTGCCTGAGGCCTGGTGTGCCTGGGCTGTCCGAGAACATACGCGTGAAGAGCATCGTAGGCCGTTTCCTCGAACACGGGCGGATTGTGTGTTTCGGCAACGGCAGCCCGCTGCCATCTACCAAGGCTAAAGTCTTCATCTCGTCCGCAGACTGGATGCCACGCAACCTGGACAGACGCGTTGAGGCCTTGGTGCCGATCGAAAATCCGACGGTCCATGAACAGGTCCTGGGACAAATCATGGTAGCGCTCCTGAAGGATCAGGCCCAAAGCTGGTGGATGCAACCGGATGGAACCTACGTTCGGGATCCTGCCAGCAGGCGCGAGGAAGCCTTCTCCGCCCACACATACTTCATGACGAATCCATCGCTGTCGGGCCGGGGCCGTGCGCTCAGGATGGCGCAGAAACGGCCGGCCGCCGCGAGCACAAGACTCGACTGACCCCATGACGCTCGCTGACACAAGTGTTGCTGCTTCTGCCACCCGCTCCGGGCGCGTCCGCACTGAGCCGGTCGCCATCGTCGACATAGGCTCTAACTCCGTACGGCTTGTCATTTACGAGTCTTTCTCCCGTACGCCCGCAGTCGTGCACAACGAAAAGGCGATCTGCGCGATCGGCCGCAACATGGTTTCGTGCGGGCGCCTCAGCGAGGCAGGCATCCAATCGGCGCTCCAGGCGCTGGCGCGATACCGCATGCTGGCCGACGCGCATCACGCTACCTCACGCGAGGCGGTGGCGACTGCCGCAGCCCGCGATGCGCCCAACGGAGGAGATTTCGTGCGTCGGGCCGAGGCCGCTTGGGGGGGGCCGATCCGCATACTGTCGGGCGAACAGGAAGCCCATGTTGCCGCAGAAGGCGTGATTGCCGGGATACCCGAGGCTGACGGTCTCGCCGCCGATCTTGGCGGTGGCAGTCTCGATATCGTGTCTGTGCGAAACGGGAGAACTGGCGACGCCTTCACCTTTCCATTCGGTCCGTTGCGGTTGATCGACCTGGCCAAGGGTGACTGCAGCAAGGCACGCGACATCATCGATAAGGGCTTGTCCAAAGTCGGCGGCTTAGCGTCGATAAGCGGCAGTACGCTTTTCGCCGTGGGTGGTGCTTGGCGCAGCTTTGCTCGAGTCGATATGGAGGAGATGCGCTATCCGCTCCATGTTCTGCACCAGTACGAGATTCCGAGGGCCCGGGCGCTGAAACTGGCGCGGGTGATCTCCCAGATGTCGAAGAAGTCGCTTGACAGAATGCGGCTTGTCTCTCGCCGCAGGGCCGAAGCGCTACCCTTCGGAGCCGTCGTTCTGGAGCGGCTGCTGCTTGCTACCGACATCGAGCGGGTGGTGATCTCGGCCAATGGCCTTCGCGAAGGGCTGCTGCACGCGCAACTTGTGCCCGAGGAGCGCCAGAAAGATCCGCTGTTGGAATACGCGGCAGGCGCGAACCGGAGGCTGTCGCGAGCGCCAGCGCACGCATCGGAACTATTTCGTTGGATCGCGCCACTGTTTGCCAACGAGGGGTCGGAAGCCCGGCGGATACGGGAGGCCGCATCCCTGTTCTCGGATATCGGATGGCGCCGCCATCCGGACGACCGTGCGACCGGTGCCTCGGGCCAGGTACTCACAGCACCATTTGTAGGAGCGTCACACCGTATCCGGGCACTGATCGCCACGGCCATCTTCCACCGCTACTCAGGCGACGAAGAATATCCACGCGCTATAGGCATACACGGACTTCTAAGCGCGCCCGACCATCAGCTGGCCTTGAAGATCGGGCTTGCCGCGCGGCTAGCCTTTGCGATTTCCGCTTCCGCTGTCGGCGAATTGCCGCACTACGCTCTGAGGCCGAACGATACTCGGCTTATTCTTGAAGTGGCGCGGCGGCGCGAAGCTATTGCCGGCGAGCCGGTTCAAAAGCGTCTGGCGGCGCTCGCGCAGATTTTCGGGCTTAAGGCCGAGATCGTCCTGGTGTAACCTTGCCACCGGCCTTTTCACGGTCTTTAACCATCGCTAAGCGGCGAGGGCCTAGGATGGCCGTGTATAAAGAGGGCCGAAGGAGATAGTTATGGGTGGCCTGAGCATCTGGCACATTCTCATTGTGGCAATGATCGCCGTCTTGCTGTTCGGCGGCCGTGGCAAGATTTCCGAGCTGATGGGCGACGTGGCCAAAGGAATCAAAAGCTTCCGCAAGGGCCTCAGCGAGCCCGATGAAGACGAACATCGCCCTCGTCCGCTTGCGGACCGGCGCGAAGATGCGGTCATCAACAAGGATCAGACCGTCGGCCGTTAGGCCTTTTCCATGATCGACCTTTCCTGGAGCCATATCCTTATTGTGCTGGTGGTGGCGCTGGTCGTGGTCGGGCCGAAAGACCTGCCGCGGCTCATGCACACCTTGGGGCGCTGGATGGCCAAGGCGCGCGCCATGGCCGATCAGTTCAGGCGAAGTTTTGACGAAATGTCGCGCCAAGCTGAGCTGGATGAATTGCGTGCCGAAATACAAGCCCTCCGGAATGAGCGTCCCTTCGCGGGGATCGAACAGGCTTTGCATGAACCGGTGATGCCGCCGCTGGAAACGAGGCATGGTGACGTGCCAGCCCTTGCGCCGCCCGAACCGGAGCCCGTGGACACCGCCTCGGCACAGCCGATTTTGCCGAGCGCAGAACCCCCACCGACATGACCTCGCGCACGCCGGAAGAAGAGGCGGAACTCGAGGCGAGCAAGGCGCCGCTGCTCGACCATCTGGTCGAATTGCGCAAGCGGATCATCTGGTCGCTGCTGGCCTTGGCCGTGTGCTTCGGCGTCTGCTTTGGGTTTTCGAAGGATATATATGCCTTCCTGACGGAACCACTTGCGCACGCTTTGCGCGGGCAGCCCAATCATCACCTGATCTATACCAGCGTCTACGAAACCTTCTTCACCTATGTGAAGCTTGCGGTTTTCGCGGGCCTCTGCCTGGCCTTTCCCATCATTGCGAGTCAGGTCTGGATGTTCGTGGCGCCGGGCCTTTACCGGCAGGAGCGGAAAGCGTTTTTGCCGTTTCTGATCGCGACACCCGTTCTCTTTCTGATCGGTGCCGCCTTCGTATTCTATGTGATGCTACCGTTCGCCATCCGCTTCTTCGTTGGGTACGAAACCCCCAGCGGACCCAACCATCTTGGTATCGAGCTCATGCCGAAGGTGAGCGAGTACCTGGATTTCGTGACGACGTTGATCTTTGCTTTCGGGCTCACCTTCCAGCTCCCGGTTCTGCTTTCGCTACTGGGGCGCGTCGGACTCGTGACCAGCGCCCAGCTGCGCGGGATGCGCCGCTATGCGATTTTGGCGATCACCGTGGTGGCGGCCATCCTGACCCCCCCGGATTTCATCAGCCCATTCACGCTGATGGCGCCGCTGATCGTGCTCTATGAAATTTCGATCTGGTGCGTGAAGTTGATAGAGCGGCAGCGGGCCCGCGATGCTGGTGTCCGCGCTCAACCTGTCTGAGCCTCACGCAAAGAAATTACGAAATTGAACCGCCTTTTCGGCCATTTGGTCATGAGCAGGTCTCTTCCGGACCGGCAGCGAGGGGGAGTGAGAGGTATTAAGCCGATC
>JAFAVP010000109.1 GCA_019242395.1 Alphaproteobacteria bacterium
CGGCCTTCCGACGACTACTTCGGCAGCATCAGCCTCGCGGATGCCGGCCTGGAGAATCGTGTGAACCTTCTCGGCCGCTATCCAGGATTTGCTTTGGGCCGGCAGGCGAGCGAGACCGATATCGCGCTTGGCTACGTGACTACCTTCTTCAACGGGGCGCTCGCACTGCAGGCGAATGCCGGATACGAAATGAATGCCGGCGGCCAGAACGGCACCAATTCGCTGACCGTGCTGAGCCGGGCGAAGATCAATTTCTGATCAGTTCCGATTCGAAGTGCGTTTCCGCGCCAATTCATCGCCTTTTCCAGCCGGCGAACTCGTTCCCGCGCGGGCGAGAATGGCCAGCGCCTTTGGGATGTTCGCGCGGGCTGCGCGTTTCGCGATGTAGTCCTCGGTGCGCAGAGCCGAGATTTTTTCGGCAACGGCCACATTGATGAGCTGATTCAGCGCCACCCCCTCCGCAGCGGCAAGCTTTCGCGCCTCTTCAAGCAACGACGGCTGCAGCCGCAAGGCAAAATTGCTTTTCCTCATTTCTTTCTCTCCAAAATCTCGACGGTGCGGGCCGGTGTGAGCACCGGCACTCCGAAAGCGCTCGTCGCTAACCCGAAGTCGCGCAGATTGAACGTCGTGATGACGTCGGCGCGCCCGTTTTCGGCCGCCTCCAGAACCATATCGTCGTTACTGTCCGGGAGCGTAGGGCGCCAGAGGAAGTCCAACGTCACCGGCTCGGCCACAGCAGCAACGGCATCGAGCAGAATGCCAACCTCCTCGGGCGAAATATTCGCGGCGCGCAGATGTGCGGCACGAGTTAAGACGGCCTCGTATTCCATGAGCAGCGGCACAGAAACCAACAGTGTAAGCGAACGCCTCTTCCGGAGCGCCGCATCGAGCAACCAATGCGATGCGCCGTGTCGGCTTCGGATTGCAGCCACCATAACGGCGGTGTCGAGCAGCAATCTCATGCCGAACTCTACCTATTGCATGCGATATTGCAACACGAACTGGCTTTTCCCGCTTGTGACTGCGCGGCGCGGGCACTAGAAGGCGCGGCTTCCAATCAGAACCGCAAGGTGCAACCCATGGCCGGGCCGCAATACGTCTATTTCATGAAGGGTCTGTCGAAGACCTATCCCGGCGGCAAGCAGGTGCTGAAAGACATCTGGCTGTCGTTTTATCCCGGCGCGAAGATCGGCATCGTCGGCGTGAACGGCTCCGGCAAATCGACGCTCATGCGCATCATGGCGGGGCAGGACAAGGAATTCACAGGCGAAGCGTGGGCGGCGGACGGCATCCGCACCGGATATCTGCCGCAGGAGCCGGAGCTCGATCCTTCGAACGACGTGCTCGGCAATGTGATGGAGGGCGTGGCGGCGAAGAAGGCGCTGGTGGACCGCTACAACGAAATCGCCGCCAACTATTCCGATGAAACCGCGGACGAAATGGCGCAGCTGCAGGACAAGATCGACGCCGCCGGCCTGTGGGATCTCGACAGCCAGGTCGAGCAGGCGATGGACGCGCTGCGCTGCCCCGAACCGGACGCGGATGTGACGAAACTCTCCGGCGGCGAGAAGCGCCGCGTGGCGCTCTGCAAACTGCTGCTCGATGCGCCGGATATTCTCCTGCTGGACGAACCGACCAACCATCTCGACGCGGAATCGGTTGAATGGCTGGAGCAGACTTTGCGCGCGTACAAAGGCTGCGTGATCCTCGTCACCCACGACAGATACTTCCTCGACAATGTCACCGGGTGGATACTGGAACTGGACCGCGGCCGCGGCATTCCGCACGAGGGCAACTACACCGCGTTCCTCGGGGAGCAGGAAAAGCGGTTGCTTCAGGAAGGCAAGGAAGAAGAAGCGCGCGAGCGAACCATCGCGCGGGAGCGCGACTGGATTTCCAGATCGCCCAAGGCGCGGCAGGCGAAATCCAAGGCGCGCATTCAGGCCTACGAGGAACTGCTGGCGAGATCGCAGGAGCAGCGCACCGGCCCGGCGCAAATTCTCATTCCGATCTCGGAGCGCCTCGGCAGCGTCGTGGTGGATGCGGAGGGCGTCAGCAAGGCGTATGGCGACAAGCTGCTGTTCGAGAACCTCACCTTCAAGCTGCCGCCGGGCGGCATTGTCGGGGTGATCGGACCGAACGGCGCTGGCAAGACGACTCTTTTCCGTATCCTGACCGGCCAGGAGAAGCCGGACGGCGGAGATTTGCGCATCGGGGATACGGTGCAGATCGGCTATGTCGATCAATCGCGCGAGAATCTCGCGCCCAACAAAACGGTGTGGGAGGAGATTTCCGGCGGCACCGACATTCTCGAATTCGGCAAGACGAAGATGAATTCCCGCGCCTATGTCGGCGCCTTCAACTTCAAGGGCGGCGATCAGCAGAAGAAGGTGGGGCAGCTATCCGGCGGCGAGCGCAACCGCGTGCATCTGGCGAAGCTTTTGCGAAGTGGCGCCAACCTGCTGCTGCTCGATGAGCCGACCAACGACCTCGATGTCGAAACGCTGCGGGCGCTGGAAGCGGCGCTGGAAGATTTTGCCGGCTGCGCCCTGATCATCAGCCACGATCGCTGGTTTCTGGATCGCATCGCCACGCACATGCTGGCCTTCGAAGGCGACAGCCATGTGGAATGGTTCGAAGGCAATTATCAGGATTACGAAGCCGACAAGAAGCGCCGTCTCGGCATCGAAGCGGACCAGCCCCACCGCATCAAATACAAGCGTTTCGCGCGGGCTTAGCGGCTTCCTGTCCACAGGACGAAAGCCCGCGCCGGTTTAAGGCGCGGGCTCCGCTCATAAACGCGATCTCTGCTTCGGCTACTTCGACAAAGACAGGTCTTTCGCGGTGGAATGCGTGATCTTAACGGCCTTTAGCCCGACTGATTTGGTGCACCCGCCGGTGCTGCTGCTGTAGTCATCGAGCGCGACGGCGCCGTAGGTGCCCAGTCCGCCGCCGGTTCCGAAGGCCTTCCCGTAATCGTACTCATATGACTGCCTGCCTTCGGCGCTGTCGATGGTCATGATCCCCACCGTGCCGCAAACGGTGAGGGTCAGGGTTGCAGGGCTGGAAACAGGGGTATCGAGCGCGAAGAATACGCCGTTTCCATTATTGCCATCGTAAAGCGCGCCATCCTCGAACAGATTGTCGCCGTCCCCGTTCTGGATCTTGGCGAATGCGTTCTTGCCGTGGGCGATGCGGCCCACCGCGACCGCGCCATATTCTAAATCGGTGCCCCCCATGATGACCGTGGCCGACGCGATATTGTCGTTCTTGGATTTCTTGTCATAGCCGAGGGATCCGGTATCGCCTTGAAGCTGGTTGTTTGCGATGTACAGGTTGCCATAAGGCACAACCCACTTTTTTCCCAAGCTCTGCCGGTTGAAGTTGTCCGCCGCTGCCATGGCAGATGTAGCGGAAAGCGCGGTGGCCAGAGCCGCGGTGCTGAGTGCAAAAAGCTTTGTCATTTGAAAATTTCCCCAATCCTGGCGGGACACCATCCGTGCCCACAGGGAAACCGTACATGCTGGCCCCGGGCGTACGCAACCGTGCACACAAGCTGCTATGCTCGGCAGGAAGGTGCGGATGGGAGGCTGTATTGCCGTTCGGAGAGACGTGGAGCCGTCAACGCTGTCAGGTACGCGCACCAAAGAGGGTGCAGATGTGCTACGCCGCCGCGGCTGCCTTATTGGGCTTTCATCCGTTGAGCCCGGCAGCCGCGGCACCGTCTTCTATCGATTGCCAGACCAGGAACAACGACACGGAGAAGCGGCTCCTCGAATGCATCCGGGCGCCGGCACTGTGGGGACACCTCAAAGCCCTGCAGCAGATTGCCGACGAGAACCCCGGACGGTTTGGCCATGGCAACCGGGATACCGGCACGCCAGGATACCGCGCCTCGGTCAGTTATGTCGCCCACCTCCTGCGCGACGCCGGCTACCGCGTGCAGATACAATCGTATCCGTGGCGCCGCTCGAAGCTGCTCGAACGGCCGAAGTTTGCCCTTGACGGCCGAAGTTACGCGCAGGGCGAAGGCTGGTTTGTTGCATCTCTCTCGGGCAGCGGCGCGGTTCACGGTTTCCCGCAAGCGCTGGGCCAGCCGGATATGGAGTCCGAAAGCGGATGTTCTCCCACTGACTTCAAACACTTTATCCCCGGCCGCATCGCGTTGCTCCCGCGTGGTGTCTGTGACTTCGATGCTCAGGTAGCCGATGCTACGCGCGCCGGAGCGTCTGCCGTGATTCTCTATAACAACAGACCGAGCGACACGGCAGCCGTTTACCGCCGCCATGGCAACGGCGAAGCGTTTCCCGCGCCGCTGACCGTAGACGCACGGATTCCGGTGCTTGGGATGTTGTCGCATGATCTTGGCGCTCTCCTCGCCGCGCGCTGCCGTTCGGGGGGGCACCCGCGCGTCGATATCGACGTCCACCTGCAGCGAAAATCGGACACCGACTACAACGTGATCGCCGATTCCCCCTTCGGCGATCCGGAGCGCACCGTTGTGGTGGATGCACACCTGGATTCCATCTATGGGGCCGGAATCCTGGACAACGGCTCAGGTTCGGCGACGGTCCTAGAACTTGCGCTCAACATGGCGCACACGCCGACGAAGAATCACCTGCGCTACATCTGGTTCGGCGGGGAAGAGATCGCGCTGTTAGGCTCGCGGTACTACACAAAGACGCTGCCGAAAGCCGAACTCAAGAAGATCGCTTTCGATATCGATGTGGATGTGACCGCCACGCCAAATTACGCTGTCCTCATTGCAGATCCGGGGCACGCACACGCCAGAGACAAGTTCCCGCCGAATGTGATCCCGGAATCGCAGATCGGCAACCGGTACTTCGCCGCTTACTTCCGGAAGATCGGCATCGCCTCGCGCATCGCAAGCTTCGGCAACGACGGTACGGACTCGCTCTCCTTCAGCCTGGCAGGCGTGCCCAACAGCGGTATTCTCACGCAGCAGAACTGCTGCAAGCACGATTGGGAAGTGCGGCTTTGGGGCGGCTTTCCCGGCAATTTCGAGGGCAAGATTCCCGGCTACAATGGCGGCTGCGTCGACTGGCCCCGCCGCTGGTGCGACAACCTCTCGAACAACAGCCGCGTGGTTCTGGAGTTCGTCTCGAAAGCCGTGGCGCACGTGGTGTTCAAGCTGGCGAATAACCCTGATCTGGGGCGCGGATCTGCTGGCAGCGCCGCGGCTGTTCCGCGCTAGGCATGACGCCTTTGCTCGATGCGTGAGGATCGCTAGCCAGCCACGTTGCCACGCGAGCTAGGCGCTGATTGAATGCCGTGCTGTCTGGGGGGCCGGCCGTCATGACCATCGAAGCTGTCGTCGAAACCGCGCCGCAAAAGCCCACACCCTTTGCGCCCTATCACAGATGGGACCGCAACTTCTTTCTCGGCTATGTCGTGCTGATCTGGCTGGGCATCCTGGGTGGCTTTGTGCCAGAAATCGCCGCGGGGATTGCCCAGCACAAACCTCCGTTCCCGCTCATCGTCCATGTGCATGCGGTCGTGTTCGCCGGCTGGCTGGCGGTGCTCACCGCGCGCAGGTGCTGCTGATCCGGCGGAGGCGTGCCGGCGTTCATCGCAAGCTCGGCGCGGCCGCGATGTGGCTGGCTGGACTGATGGTGATCCTTGGGCCTGCGACCGCCCTCTACATGCAGCGTTACCACTGGGGCACGCCTGACAGCGACCCGCCGTTTCTTGCCATCCAGCTGACCGACATCGCCGCCTTCGCAGTGCTTGCGTTCGCCGCCTTCGCGCGGCGCAACGACTCACCGGCGCACAAGCGCCTCATCCTGCTTGCCACGCTCTACATCAGCGATGCCGGTTTCGCCCGCCTGCTTGGCGGTGGCGTGCACGGGCTGCTCGGCAACGGTTTCTGGCCGCTGTTCGCCTCGCTGTATCTGGCCAATGATCTTCTGATCCTCGGCATGGGTGCTTACGATCTGATGACGCGGAAGCGCTTGCACCCCGCCTACGCCACCGCCGCCGGCTTCATCTTTGCGCTTCAGACGGCGGCCGTGTTTCTGGATCGCAGTCCGGTCTGGAAACCCATCGCGCTGCGCCTGATCGGCCACTAGCTCTCTGCAGTTATTGCGGCGCCCGCGCCTTCTGTGCAGGTGCGAAAAAGGGCTGGACAGGGGCGGGGGCGGGTGCTGAGCTTGCTCCGTTTCGCAAGCAAAACGAGGCTGCGCCGGACCGTGGCGGACGAGAAGAAATCCGAGCCTGTCGTCATCAAGAAGTACGCCAACCGGCGGCTCTACAACACGCAGACCTCCAGCTATGTGACGCTCGACCACCTCTGCGAGATGGTGAAGGAGGGCGTCGAGTTCGAGGTGCGCGACGCCCGCACCGGCGAGGACATCACCCGCTCGGTGCTCACCCAGATCATCTTCGAGGAAGAGAACAAGGGGCAGAACCTCTTGCCCATCCGCTTCCTGCGCCAGCTCATCCGCATGTACGGCGACAGCCTGCAGGCCTTCGTGCCTGGCTATCTCGACATGTCGATGGAGAGCTTCACAAAAAATCAGGAGCAGATGCGCCACCGCATGGCGGAAGCCTTCGGCAGCGGCCCGCAGATTTTCCAGGACATGGCGCGGCAGAATCTGGCGATGTTCGAGCGCGCCATGAAGATGTTCACGCCGTTTGCAGCTGGCGCGCGCGGGGCAGTGGAGGAAGAGCCGCCGCGTGCTGCTGAACCCACGCCGGCGCCTGAGAGGAAATTGGACGAACTCAGCGAGTTGAAGAGCCAGATGGAAGCGATGCGCCGCCAGCTCGCCGAACTCGCCCGCGAGCGAAAGTAGCCGTCGTGGTGAATGGATTACCTGTCACCGTATTCTACGTATTCTAGCGCTGGTGGCCGACAGGTCGCTCTCCGGCTTGCGGGTGAGCCGTGAACGCGATGTCCTTGGCGCAACGCGTGGACTGCCAGCCTGCATCGTCTCCGACGATGGGACGGAGCTGACGAGC
>JAFAVP010000276.1 GCA_019242395.1 Alphaproteobacteria bacterium
CTCCCCGCCGGCACGCAGTGGGAGATGCTCAAGACCTTTCGCGACTGGGGCTTCCGGGTAAACCAACGGATCCGCCGCTGCTACACAACCGAGGAACTCCTCGCCTTCTATCGTGACATCGAAAACGTGCGCGCAGACCTCGACTACGATATCGACGGTGTCGTTTACAAGGTGGACGACCTTGCGCTCCAGGAGCGCCTCGGCTTTGTGTCGCGCAGCCCGCGCTGGGCCATCGCTCACAAGTTTGCTGCGGAGCAGGCGGAAACGGTTCTGGAAGATATCGATATTCAGGTGGGACGTATCGGCACGCTCACGCCGGTCGCCAAGCTGAAGCCGGTCACCGTCGGTGGGGTCGTGGTGCAGAACGCCACGCTTCACAACGAAGAGGAGATCGCGCGCAAGGACGTGCGCATCGGCGATGCCGTCGTGGTTCAGCGGGCGGGGGATGTCATCCCGCAGATTGTGCGCGTTGTACTGGAGAAACGGCCTTCCCGCGCAAAACCATACATGTTTCCGGATAAGTGCCCTGCCTGTGGCAGCCATGCCCTCCGCGAAGTCGATCCCAAAACGGGAGAAACAGAAGCGGCCCGCCGCTGCACCGGAGGCCTGATCTGCCCCGCGCAAGCAGTCGAGCGCCTCAAGCATTTCGTCTCGCGCAACGCCTTCGATATCGAGGGATTGGGCGAGAAGCACCTCACTGCCTTCCATGGGGACGGGCTTCTTGCAGAACCTGCCGACATCTTTCTGCTCGAAGAGCGCTACGGGGCGGGCGAGAAGGCGATCATGGCACGCGAAGGCTGGGGCGAGCAGAGCGTGCGCAAGCTGTTCCAAGCGATCGGCCGGCGCCGGAAGATCCCGCTGGATCGCTTCATTTACGCACTCGGAATCCGGCACGTTGGCGAGACAACAGCCAAGCTTCTGGCGCGCGCCTATCACACGATTGAAGCGATCCTTGCCGCCATGAAAAGCGAAAACGCAGTTGCGGAGCTGGAAAATATCGGAGGCATCGGTGAGATCGTCGCCAAGGCGATCAAGAATTTCTTTGACGAGAATCACAACCGCGACGCTGTCGATCGCCTGCTGAAGCAGGTGACGGTTACAGCGGTTGCGGCGGCCCGCACAGTGGATTCGCCCGTCGCTGGGAAAACGGTTGTGTTCACCGGTTCACTCGCGAAAATGACCCGGCAAGAAGCCAAGGCTCGCGCTGAGACTATGGGGGCCAAGGTGTCGGGCTCTGTGTCTTCCAGGACCGATATAGTGGTGGCCGGGCCTGGCGCCGGCTCGAAGCTGGCGGAAGCGCAGAAGCACGGTGTGACGATACTCGATGAAGACGCATGGCTGGCGCTGATCTCTCGAAGCACTGCCTAAAGCGGCCTGTCGATCAAATGCTCCGCGCAATGCCAGGCAGTTGTATTGCCTTCAGAGGCGCAGCGCACCGGCCGGAGCTGCGGCCATGACGGAATGTAGGCATAGCGCAGCGAACCGTCGGCGGGGCTGTACCGCACGTCCGGGATCTCCGGAAGAGCCGGGAGATACTTTGGCGTGAGCATCGCAAGCGTGCTTGGAAAGGCGCCGTTATCCCGGCGATAATTTTGAAGCGCCCAGATCACCTGGTTGGCATCGCGGCGGTAATTCATCCCGGCGGGGTCCTGATTCACCTCCCAGACGGAGCAAGCCGCCAGCAGAGCGCTACCGAACAGTAGGATCACGACTCCGTTGCGCATGAGGTCCCCCTTCGCTTCCGCCCTAGGCAGAAAGCGCCTTCGCCAGAATGGGCAGGCTGATATCCATCCGGTAATCCACCGATGAGTGGTCGTCCGGAAATTCGTGGTAGGTGTGTGGGACATAGAGACGCTCCAGCGCACAATGAAAGCGCCGCGCGCCATAGACGAGATTGTACTGATCAATCTCGCCACAATCGATGTAGAGCGCCTTCAGCTGTTTCAGCCCGGCGCCGTGCTCCTCCACCATGACGCACGGATCCCATTTGCGGAAATTGGCCCAGCGCTCCGGGATGATCTCACAGGTATCCATCGTGACCGGCAATCGGATACCGAGGTAGGCTTCTGGATCCGGATCGTAAGTGGCGCACATGGCGAGCTGCATCAGATCGTGAACGTCGCGATCCTTCACCTTGGGTGAGGCGTAGAAGGCCTCCATCCATTTCTCGATCGAATTCCCATGCTTCGCGAGCGATCGCAGCAGCCGCGGGAAATCCGGAAGGTAGCACCATTCGAAAAACATGTCTCCGGAATGACAGGCCGCGCCAGCCCAGAAGTGCGGGTGCAACAGCGCGTGAGCGATCGAGCCGTAACCACCCGAGCTTTTTCCGAAGCAGCCACGCCTTCCGATGCCGCCGCAGCTAAACGTCTCTTCCACCAAGGGCACGCATTCGAGCCGTAGGAAATCGTCCCAACGCCCGACGGCGATGCTGTTTATGTACTGGTTACCGCCGAGTCTGGTGAAGCAATCGGGCATTGCGACCACGCACGGGGGCATGGCACCGCTACCGATTAAACGATCCAGCCGCTCGGGCAAATTCTCGCCGAAATTCTTCCAGTTGGCGTGCGCAGGTCCGCCAGCGGTGAAGCCCACCAAGTCGACCAGGAACGGCAATCCCCGTCCATCATGGCCCGCGGGCAAATACACATCGATGATGCGCTCTGCCGGATCGCCTAGCATGTTCCCCAACAGCACCTTGCTCTCGAGCTTCAGCCGTCGAACCTGCCCCGCTGCTGTGGATCGGTCGCGCCGCATCAAACCGCCCGGGTGGCATGCTGAAGCCACTCGCGTGTCTCCGCATCCACTTGTGGGGAGAGCGTCTCGCGGACGCGCTTGTGGTACTGATTCAACCACACGCGTTCTTCGTCCGTGAGTAGCTTCACTTCGACAAGGTTCAAATCGATCGGAGCCAGGGTGATGGTCTCGAATTCCATCATCGGGCGCTCGCCGCCGGGAATGGATTTGGGCTCCGTCACCACGATCAAATTTTCGATGCGGATGCCGTACTCGCCTTCCTTGTAATACCCAGGCTCGTTCGAGCAGATCATCCCGGGCTTCAGCGGCTGCAGGATCGGCTTCTTGGAAATGTTCTGCGGGCCCTCGTGCACGGACAAGTACGAACCCACGCCATGACCGGTGCCGTGATCGTAATCGAGCCCGGCGTCCCACAATGGCCGCCGCGCGAACGCATCGAGCGCGGCACCCGTCGTCCCTTCCGGGAAGCGTGCCGTTGCCAGCGAGATGTGGCCCTTGAGCACGCGGGTGAAGCGGTCGCGCATCTCGCCTGTCGGCTCTCCGATAATCATGGTGCGCGTCACGTCCGTGGTGCCGTCGGGATACTGTCCGCCGGAGTCGATGAGATAGATTTCGTCGCGATTGATCGCGCGATTGCTCGATTTCGTCACGCGGTAATGCGGCAGCGCGGCATGGGGAGCCGCGCCGGAAATCGAATCGAACGACAAATCGGTGAGCGCTCCATTCTGCCGGCGGAACCCTTCCAGGGCTTCCGCGGCTTGGATTTCCGTCAAATGTCCGTTCGGCGCTTCACGTGCCATCCAGGCAAGGAAGCGCGTGAGCGCCGCGCCATCGCGGATATGAGCTTGGCGCGCGCCTTCGATCTCGGCCGCATTCTTGCAGGCCTTCGGCAGCTGGCAGGGGTCGGCAGTGCGCTTGATCTTCGCGCCGGCTTTTTCCAGCTGATCGAATGCTGCGGCCGCCGTCCAGTTCGGATCCGCGATGACGGTTTTGCCGGCCAGAGCCCGCAGGGACGGCGTGAACTCTTTCGGGTCGCGCACCCGCACCGCATTGCCGAGGTGTTTGCCAATCTCAGGCGTAATCTTCTGACGGTCTACAAACCAGTCTGCGGATCCGTCGGCATTGAGGATCGCGTAGGAGAGCACAAACGGTGTGTGCGGCGTGTCGCTGCCGCGCACATTGAGCAGCCAGCAAATGGAATCCGTTTGCGAGATGACGGCGGCGTCCGCGCCCTGTTTCTTCACCTCCTCGGCGATGCGGGTGCGTTTGCTCTCTGCGCTTTCGCCGGCAACATCGCTGTTGTGCGGCTTGGCCGAGTCGCTTGGGGGAGCGGGGCGATCCAGCCACACTGCATCGATGGGATTGCCCTCGGTGGCGATGAGCGTTGCACCGGCTTTCTCGACGGATTGGCGCAAGGCTTCCGCACTGGCGGCGGAGAAAACCCATGGATCGTAGCCGATGCGCGCACCGTTGGGTGCGTTCGCTTCAATCCATGCGTTCGGCCCTTCAGTTGTAAGATCCCGCGGCTCGAATTCTCGCGTGTCCGTCTGCTGCCGCACCTGAAGAGTGTAGCGGCCGTCCACGAAAACGGCGGCCTTTTCCTTCAGCACTACGGCTGCGCCGGCCGAGCCGGTAAAACTCGTGAGCCAGGCCAGGCGCTCGTTGCAAGCCGGCAGGTACTCGCTCTGATATTCGTCGGAATGCGGCACGACGAAACCGTCCAGCGCCCGGCGCGCGAGTTCCTGACGCAAGGCGGCCAGGCGCGGCGCCACGGTTGCGGCGTCGGAAAGGTCTTCAAAAACCTGATAGGGCTTGTCCATGGTGGCGGCCTAAGATTGAGGAGGCGGGAACCTATCCCGTGGCCTTCGGCCTCTCAAGCAGCAGCCCGCTCCAGGGCCCATCGCGGCGGATGTGGCGCAACACAAGTGCGTGCGGACGGTAGAAACTCAACACCAGATTCTCCTGCCAATGCAGCAAACCGGAGAGCATCAGACTTCCGCCAGGCGCCAAGGAACGCGCGATGCTGGGGGCGAGCCGCGTCAGCGGCTCTGCCAGAATGTTGGCGAGGATCAGCTCGTAAGGAGCCCGGCCCGCTACGAAAGGATTGGCGAGGCCGTCCGCGCCCACGGCGCTCACGAGCGGTCCTGTGCCATTGGCACGGGCATTGGCGCGGGTAACTTCGACCGCGACAGGATCGATATCGGACGCGACAACATAACAACGCCATCGTTTCGCGGCACCGATCGCGAGCACTCCGGTGCCGCACCCCAGATCGAGCACATTTGTGTAGCGGCGCCGCTTGGCAAGATCGCTGAGCATAGCGAGACACAAGGCCGTGGTTTCGTGATGGCCGGTGCCAAAAGCGAGCCCCGCCTCGATGCGGATGGGAATGACTCCGAGCGGAACCTCGCCCTGGTCGTGCGCGCCATACACGAAAAAGCGGCCGGCGCGCACCGGGGGCAACCCTTGCTGGCTGAGTTTGATCCAGTCGATGTCCGGCAGCAGCGCGACATGCACGGGGCGGCCCGCGAGCCGCGTCAGCAGATCGCCATCGGGCATTTCGCAATAGAGCGCTTCGACCATCGCGGAATCGGCGAATGGTTCTTCCGCGATCAGCACGACCTGCGGCCCGGTGAGTTCAAAGGCGGCTGCTACATCGGCCGTTTCACGCTTGGCGAGCGCGACTTCAGCCTTCCACAGCGGTGGGGAATTGGCCATCCGATCCCTTAGCGCATGTCGTGCGCCACATACACGTCGGACAGCTTGGCGGGCAGACTCCAACCTGCAACCGGAGTAACCGATCGATTTTCATCCCGTCATTGTTCCGCGCTTCAACGGGAGCCGCACATTCGCGAGCGTTTGGGCCGAGGCACTGACACTTGCGTTTCTTCGCGGCCGGATGGGGCTTGTCTCTTCGCCGCCAGAGCCGGTTTCGGAGTTTGCTCCGACGAGGCGATGGCAGGCGTGAGCACGCGCAGACATGGCCAGACTCAGGGTCCGGCGCGGATCGAGGCAGGCATGATGGTTTTCCCTGGAGCGTTTGGCGCGCGCGGAACGGGCGGCCCCAGCGAGGTGGTTCCGGAACGGTGCGGGCGCAGTTTGGGAGATGGCTCGTATATGCAAACGGAGGGCGATTATCCGGTACTTGACTAATCATCCGAGAACCCTAAGTTACAGAGGCTTGCAAGGGACGCCCTGCCATGGCCTCGCGGAAAAGAATCCACCAAATGACCTTCGCCCAATGGGAAGCGGCCTTTCCGGACGAAGCGGCCTGTAAGGCCTATCTGACCCGTAATCGCTGGCCTTCGGGCATCTCCTGCCCCCGCTGCGGCAATGTCGAGGTGAAGGCCCACGGGACCATGGAATTCAACTGGCTGTGCAACGCCTGTTCCCCTTCCAGCACGAACTACCGCTTTAGCGTGATCGCGGGAACCGTCTTTGAGAACACGAACAAGCCTCTGCGTGACTGGTTTCGCGTCGTGCATCTGATGCTGACCAGCAAGAAGGGAATTAGCGCGTTGCAGGTCCACCGCATGATGGGGTTCGGGAGTTATTCGACGGCTTGGTACATGTGCATGCGCGTTCGCGCTGGCCTCGCCAATGAAGACTTCCGCAAGCTGATGGGCATTGTGGAGGTCGATGAAACCTTTGTCGGCGGCAAGGATGAGAACCGCCACTGGCAGAAGAAAAACCATGTACGCGGCGGCAACATGGACCCTAACAAGTTCGTGGTGATCGGCGCGGTACAGCGCGCTGGCAATGTCGTGGCTCGCGTGATTGAAAACACAAAGACAGAGACGTTCGAGAATTTTGTTCGCCAGTTCGTCTCCATAAAGGTTTCCATCCTCGCGACAGACGATGCCCGCGCGTACATCAGCCTTGGTGGTGACTACCCCCACCATGCCGTTCGCCACCGCGCAAAGAATTACGTTGTCGGCGCGGTCCACACGAACACGATTGAGGGCTTCTGGAGCCTGATTAAGCGTGGCGTTATGGGCAGCTATCATAAGGTTTCGCGCAAATACCTTCCGCTGTACGTCGCGGAATTCCAGTTCCGATATAACAACCGGAGCAATCCCAACATTTTCGCTGCGGCGATTAGGGGATGCTAAGCGCATTCGACTAGTTCCCATTTGCCGTTCTCATGCGTGAGATCGAATGCGTTTTCTCCGGGCGGCGAATCTGAAAGGGCCACGACACGAAGGCGATAGGAACGGGGCTCCAAATTATATGGAGGAAACATGTTTCGCCATTCGCCATTGTGGATCACCCATTGCGGGATA
>JAFAVP010000259.1 GCA_019242395.1 Alphaproteobacteria bacterium
TCGATCTCCCGCAACAGTTGGCCGCAGCGCTGTATGGTGCGCGCTTGGATGCGGTCAGCCATCTTGCGAAGCTCGTTGTCCTCGGACTGCCGCCAGGGGCTAACCGTCGCCACGATCGACGCCGGTCACAACCTCGACGACGATTGCTCCTCCATCCGCGCCCGAAACGTCGGCAGCACCTTTCCGAGTAGGGTCATAAACGCAACCGGGTTTTTGCCGGCTTGCTCCTCAAGCCAGCGTTGTCCGCCGAGTGCGGAAAGCGCGCCGAGGATCATCTCCTTCACGTCGCGGCTGAGCTTGTTTCGGGCCCCTTTGGCCGTCCCTTTCCGGCAGCCGACGGCCGGGTCCCCTTTGGTGCGGGCAAATACAGGGCTCCTCTCTCTATCGAACACTATTTTGCGGGAGCGCTGACGCTTTTCAGCGGTCGCGTCCTCCCCAACCATCCTGCGGCGACTCAGTAGTCGACGAGCAGGTCGAGCGCGGCGCCGATCGCCGAGGCAGCCGTGATACGGCCCAGGCCGTCCGGGGCGCGGCTGATGCTCTTCGCGAGCCCCGCGGCGGGGATGCCGCATGTTCTAGCCCTTTGAGCCCGCCAATCCGGCGATTTGGCTTCTGGCACAGTCAGGCGCCAACCGAATTTCGTTGCAGCGTGCCTCAACGGGACGGAAAATCGCCCTCAGAAGCCCGGCAATCTGGGAATGTCGGGTTAGGCGACGCGCGTTCCAGCTCCGCGACGCGGGGTCAACCATAGCCGCGGCTGAGAAAGGAACCCGGCGGGCCGAAGCTCTGTTACCAAGGCAACCAAACAGACGATGGTACCTCGCTGTCACCGGAATTCATGGGAGGAACGTCTCCAAGAGACGACAATAGTGAAGGCAGTATCCATGAAATCGACTTTAATCTCCTCAGCCCTTTTCCTCGCAACAGTGAGTGCAGCGCCCGCAGCGGACATAACATATTCTTCTAGCATCTCATTTGAGATGGTTGTGTCGCAAGGCGCCCGTACCTGTCTTCCCGATGCGAGGGCGCAAGTTAGCATCCAGTCGTCGGGCATACAAGGTAGCATTCAGTCGTCGGCCATAGTCGAAGATATGTTTATTTCCGTAAGCGGTTTGCCTCCCAATACCGAGTTTCACTTGTTTATAATCCAAGTGCCCAACGCGCCGTTCGGATTGTCTTGGTATCAGGGGGACCTCGAAACTGACGACAACGGCAATGCGATGCAGCACTTCAGGGGACGCTTCAGCATCCAGACATTCATCGTCGCCCCCGGTGCCGCCGCGGCACCGCTCGTCTTCAATAATCCGCCGTTCCCGGATGCAGCACAGAACCCGGCGACCGGCGCGGTACACACCTACCATTTGGGTCTGTGGTTCGACTCGCCCACCGACGCACAAAAGGTCGGCTGTCCAAGTACCGTGACGCCGTTCAATGGCGGGCACAATGCCGGCATTCAAGTCTTGAACAGCTCGAACTACCCCGATAATTTAGGACCATTGGGAAATCTAAATATAAATCTGCATCAATGATGGACTGGCGCAGCCCTTTTTAATCTCAAAAGGCACTCGAATCAGGAGGGCAGAACTAACGAACGGCCGATTTTTGTAGCATAAGCGGTAAAGGCCGGAATGGGTCGGGTTGGCTTTCGAGGTAGAACAAGGTGTTATGCCTTTCTGGGTCCGAGCGCGCTCTGGCGCGGGTGTCGATTGTGCGACACCACGCCGGCGACCGGCACCCGTCATTCTTGGCGAATTTCCTCCAATTGCGCCATCGCATTCCCGATCTGTCCGCTTATGCTACAAAAATGCACGTCCCGTTACCGTCGGAATCCGCAGTTCGCCAGGTCGACCAGGGCGCGATCGCTGACAACAAGCAGCTGGAGGCAGTTTTGGCAATGGTTCGCGACAAGCAGCTGCGTCGCGGAACCGAGCAGCGCAGCGGGCCTCGGCGGCGTGATCAGCGCGATGCGCGGCTCTTCAAGGTCGGCTGAGGTGCTCGACGGGATTTTAACGGTCCCACAGTGCGCCCGAGATCCAGTCTAACCAACATCGACAGCGCGCCGGGTTTGTTCAGCTTCTCATCCGAGAATCTTCGAGGATCATGGCAGCGGCCTTTTCCCCAATCATGACTACCGGCGCGTTGATATTGCCGGCGGGGACCGAGGGCATTATCGAGGCGTCGGCGACCCGTAAATTCCCTATCCCGCGCACCCGCAACCGCGGATCGAGCACGGCCGCCTCGTCACTTCCCATTCTGCAGGTGCCTGCGGGGTGCAAGAAGGATGTACCGTTCGCGCGGATGCTCGCCTCGAATTGGGCATCACTTCTGATATCGGGTCCAGGCAGGACCTCCTCAGCCACATCATCGGCGAGTGCCGGCTGCTGGGCGATCGTTCGCGCCAGCCGCATGCCGGCCGTCAGCGCCTGCACATCTTGTTGTGTGCGCAAAAAGTCACAGCGAATCTCGGGCGGCGCGAGCGGAGCCGGGCTCTTCATCCGAACACTGCCGCGGGCTTGCGGCTGCAGATGCACTACGTCGACCGTAAAGCCGGGGAATGGATGGGCACGTACTTTGTGCCGATCACGTGAAGCGAGCGTGTAGTTGATAAAATTGAGCTGCAGGTCGGGCCGAGCGAGAGTCGCATCGCTGCACGCGAAAGCTCCAGCGCCAGTGGCGTTGGTTGCGAGTGGCCCGGACCTGAACAGCACGTATTGTGCGCCCGCCAAGCCCCGCGAAACAAAACCGTTGGCTACGTGGTTTAATGTGATCCGCTTGGTGCAGCGAAACGCGACCCGACTGCTGAAATGGTCCTGCAAGTCAGCGCCGACATTGGGCATCTCGCGGATCACGGGAATGCCGAACGCTTGCAACAGCTCTGGCGGTCCCAACCCGGACAATTGCAATAGGTGAGGTGAGTTGAACACACCAGCGGAGACGATTACCTCGCCCCGCACAAGCGCCGTCTGCGGCACGCCCTGGCTGACGAACGTCACTCCAACAGTCTTGCCATCCTCGATCAGGATACGGGTCGCCTGCGCGTTGGTCCGTATCGCCAAATTTCGCCGCTTTTGCGCCGGTCGCAGATAGGCATCCACCGTGCTCCAGCGACGGCCGCGCTTCGTCGTGCTCTGGAACGGGCCGACTCCGTGTTGCCGCTCACCGTTGAAATCCTCGTTGGGGGGCAATCCAGCCTCGATTGCAGCGGCGATCCAACGATCCGCCAGCTCCGGGCGCACAAGCGGGTCGGAGACGCATAGCGGACCGCCGATGCCGTGAAACTCGTCTGTCCCACGCTCCTGATCCTCGGCCTTTTTGAAGAAGCGGAGC
This sequence comes from Alphaproteobacteria bacterium, assembly GCA_019242395.1. Lineage (GTDB taxonomy): Bacteria > Pseudomonadota > Alphaproteobacteria > Micropepsales > Micropepsaceae > Rhizomicrobium. The sequence goes on from JAFAVP010000259.1 coordinate 3,328, forward strand.
ACGCTCTGCCAGTTCCAGCCGATGCAGCCAAGCTCGCGCCAGCTGTCATAGTCGGCGGGGTGGCCGCGCATGTAAACCATGCCATTGATGGAGCTGGTGCCGCCCAGTACTCTGCCGACCTGTAGATTCATCCTTCGGCCATTGAGCTCCGGTTCCGGCTCGCTCTCGTACATCCAGGTGAGGTGTGGATTGTTTTTGAGCCGGGAACAGCCCATCGGAACACGGATCCAGGGATTACGGTCGCGGTTTCCCGCTTCGAGCAGCAAAACGCGATAGCATCCGGATTCGCTGAGCCGCGAAGCAAGCACGCAACCCGCCGAGCCGGCGCCAATAACGATGTAGTCGAACGTGTCTCGAACCGCGGTCATTCTCTCGAGGTCGCTCTGATGTAGCCAAACACGCGACCTCACGATGCCGGGAGAAACACACGGGCAGAACCTGAAATTGCAAATCCGGCGAATTCTGCTCGGTTCCCGTAGATTTTTGGGCAGCGTCGCAACCTCATCGCTGCGAATCGTCCGCATGCCAGAGCAAGTGAAGACCATGCCGGAAGGCTGTTTACAACGCCTCGCCGCCTGCTCCGCGAACCTGAATCAAAACTCGCCCGGCGCAAATCTGAGCGATGCCGGTCTGTTCAAGTTGGCTGAACTGCTCTACGAGCCGAGCGAGCGGATGCTCGCTGGGTCAAACAACAGGTACGGTTGCAAGAACCCCTGATCGGCCGCCGGCCGACCCCAACCGCGGTGACATTTCTAAATGGCAGAGCGAGTGACATCTCTATTTGGTTGACACATAACGATTGAACGATTTCAATGGTTTAGGCGTCATGTTGCGCCGCATCATCGCGGTTTTGCGAGGGCGGGCACAATATCTTGTGTTGCTGCACTGCGATCGGCGTCGGCGTCGATCGTGATCGCGCCCCTTGGTTCGGCCCGGAGCAGCATTAGCAGCTCGTCGCGGGTCATCTCGGGCAACTCGCGGCGTATCGTAGCGTCGATCTGAGCCGGGATGATCTTCCCCACCAGTCCCATAAATGCCTAGGGGTTTGCCTTGGCTTGTTTAACAAGGTAGGCCACGCCGCCGGCTTCGTGAAAGGCCACAAGAATCATTTCGCGTATATCGCGGGTGATTTTGTTCGGAGTGCCCGGCCGGCGCCCCATTTTGCCAGCCGCTGGCGGGATCGTGCCCTTGGGAGCGCCCATCCAGTGTCAAACAGTGATTTCAAACCGCACGGCGGGCGGCCCTGCCGCATCATCGCGGTTTTGCGAGGGCCGGCACAATATCTGGTGTTGCTGCACTGCGATCAGCGTCGATCGTGACGGGGCGTTTTGGCTCGACCTGGAGCAGCGCCAACAGCTCATCGCGGCTCATCTCGGGCAGTTCGCGGCGGATTGTGGCATCGATCTGAGTTGGGACTATCTTCCCTACAAGGCCCATAAATGCCTTGGGGTTTAGCCGCGACTGTTTAACAAGGTAGCTCACCCCGCCGGCCTTAATACCGGCCTTAATAAAGGCCGTATGAATCATCTGGCGCAT
>JAFAVP010000053.1 GCA_019242395.1 Alphaproteobacteria bacterium
GTGATCCACCAGTAGCCGTCCTCGTCGCGGCGGCAACCGTCGCCGGTGAAGTACTTGCCGCGATAGGTCTTGAAATAGGTGTCGATGAAGCGTTGATGATCGCCATACACAGTGCGCATCTGCCCCGGCCAAGAGTCGAGCAGCACCAGATTGCCGCTCGCCGCGCCGTCCACCACTTGGCCGTCCGCGTCCACCAGCTGCGGCGCGATGCCGAACAGCGGTTTGGTGGCGGAGCCGGGCTTGAGGTCGGTGGCGCCGGGCAGGGGAGAGATGAGGATGCCGCCGGTTTCGGTCTGCCACCACGTGTCCACCACTGGGCAGCGGCTGTCTCCCACCACGCGATAGTACCACAGCCACGCTTCGGGGTTGATCGGCTCGCCGACGCTCCCGAGCAATCGTAGCGAAGCGCGAGAGGTCTTCTTCACCGGGGCTTCGCCGTCGCGCATCAGTGCGCGAATGGCTGTGGGTGCGGTGTAGAAGATGTTGACCTTGTGCCGATCGATCACCTCCCACAAGCGGGAGGTGTTGGGATAGTTCGGCACTCCTTCGAACATCAGTGTGGTGGCGCCGTTCGCCAGCGGCCCATAGACGATGTAGCTGTGGCCGGTCACCCAGCCGACATCGGCGGTGCACCAGTAGATGTCGCCCTCGTGGTAATCGAACACGTACTGGTGCGTCATGGCGCAGTAGAGCAGGTAGCCGCCGGAGGTGTGCAGAACGCCTTTTGGCTTTCCCGTTGAACCGCTGGTGTAGAGGATGAAGAGCGGGTCTTCGGCGCTCATTGCTTCGGGCAGGCAATCGGTAAGAACTCTCGAGGCTTCCTCGTGATACCAGTGGTCGCGGCCCGGGCGCATCAGTTCGTGCTTCCCCGTGCGGCGAACCACAATGACGGTCTTCACGCCTTCACATTTCGTGAGCGCGACATCCACGTTCATCTTCAGCGGAATGGTCTTGCCGCCGCGCACTCCTTCATCCGCGGTGATGACAATGGTGCTCTGGCAATCCTCGATGCGCCCTGCGATGGAGTCCGGCGAGAAGCCGGCGAAGATCACGGAATGAACGGCGCCGATGCGGGCGCAGGCGAGCATCGCGTAGGCCGCTTCCGGAATCATGGGGAGGTATATCGTGACGCGGTCCCCCCGCCTGACGCCGTGCTTCTTCAGAACATTGGCGAAGGTGCAGACCTGCCGATGCAGCTCTTCATACGTAATGTGGCGCGATTGTTCATTGGGATCATCCGGCTCCCAGATGATGGCCGTTTGCCGCGCGCACTTCGCCAGATGCCGGTCGATGCAATTGGCCGATACGTTCAGCGTGCCCTCCTCGAACCACTTGATGAACAAATTGTCCGGGTCCCAGGAAACGTTCTTCACTGTGGTGAACGGCTTGATCCAGTCGATGCGCTTGGCTTCCTCGCGCCAGAATCCCTCCGGATCGCGCATCGAGTGCGCATACATCTCTTCGTATTTCGCCTTGTCGATAAACGAGCGCTCTTGCCATTCGGGGGAGGCGGGAATCAGCGTATCGGACATCTGCTTTATTCCTTGATGATCTGGTCTGTGTTCTCTCCAATGCGCGGCGGGTCGTGGCGGATGGAAGCCGGAGTCTTGGAGAATTTCACCGGTGGCTTCATGGCGCGCCAGGTGCCTTCGCCCGGATGCTCGCGCAGCTCAAAGAAACCGACAGCGTTCAGATGCGGGTCGGCTAACACTTCTTCCAAGGTGTTGGCGCGCATGATGGGTATGTGGTGCTCGCGGCCAAGTTCCATCCATTCATTGGCGGTGTGCGCCAGCGCGGCTTCCCGGAGCATGGCATAATACGCCGCGATCTTCGCCTTCGAATCCGGTGCGGCGGCAAACCGCTCGCTTTCGTATGCATTGGGAATGCCGCCCAGCTCCAAAAACTTCGCGGACGCCGCGCGGCTCGGCGACTGCATCACGATATCGCCGTTCTTCGTCTTCAGCGGCTTTCGATCGGCGGTGAGCGCGGGGGTATAGCCCATGTGGCTGACCGGCGGCTCGAAGGTGGCGCCCGCCAGATGCTCCGCGAGCAGGAAGCTCGTGAAGCTTTCGAACATCGGCACTTCCACGAACTGTCCCTCGCCGGTGCGCTCGCGGTGGAACAGCGCGGCCAGCACGGCGTATACGGCATGCAGGCTGGAGACCTTGTCAGCCACGTAAGAGGGAAACAAACGCTTTTCTGAATTGCCGTCCACCCGTGGGAGTAGATCGGAGGCGCCGGAGGCCGCCTGCACCAGATCATCGAACGCCTGCCGACCGGCATACGGCCCATCCGAGCCAAAGCCCACGCAATGAACGTACACGATGGAGGGATTGAGCTTGGCGACGCTTTCATAGTCGAGCCCCAGCCGCTGCGCTGCATCGGCGCGCACATTGTGGATGAACGCCTGCGCGCCCGGCACCAGCGCCGCAAGCCTGGCGCGATCCGCCTCTTGCTTCAGGTCAAGTGCGACGGACCGCTTGTTGCGGTTCAGCGCCATGAAGATGGATCCCATGTCCGGGTTCTTCGCCGCCCTGGCGACGCTGCGCTGCCGGTCGCCTTCCGGAGCTTCCACCTTGATCACATCGGCGCCGAGATCGCCCAGAATCTGCGTGGCGTACGGCCCAAAGATGAAGCTGGTCAGGTCCAGAATGCGAATGCCGTCGAGCGGCCCTTTGGCCATGGCGGAAGTCCGTTCGTGCGGTAGGATACGCCGAAGGGAGATTAGGGCATGGCGGCCAAGGCACAAGCGGCAGAGCAGGGCGAATGGCCGCCGCGTTCCTACAGCGAGGAAAAGGTGGAGGCGGCGACCGGCAGGGGCTGGATGGGCTGGTTCGTCATCCTGAACAATGCCAGAGCGAGCACAATGCCGCACAAGGAGATCGCGCGCCTGCTGCACGACAAGGGTTGCCCCGCCTGGTGGTCGCAGATGATCGCGGTCGAATACGAACGTGCCCGCGGCGGCCGCAAGAAGAACGAGCGCGCCGGCGGCACCTTCGCGGTGAATGTGACGAAAGTCATGCCGGTGGGCCTCCCGGCATTGTTCGCGGCGGCGACGGATGTGGAAGAGCGGAAGGCATGGTTCCCGCCGGGCGTATTTCAGGAGACGAGCAAGACCGAACGGAAATACTGGCGCGGCAAGTGGAAGAAGGATCGCAAGCTGGAGTTCGGCTTCTACGCCAAGGGCGACGGCAAATCGCAGATCATGCTGGAGATCAGCAAGCTTCCTGCCGAAGCCGATGTTGAGAAAGAACGCACCGCGTGGAAGAAGGCGCTCGCGAAACTGGAACGACTTGTGACCGCGTAATGCAACTCCACCTATCCTCCTGGCCGGAGATCGAAGGTTATCTAAAAACCTCAAAGGCCATTCTCATTCCCATCGGCTCGACGGAGCAGCATGGGCCGAACGGGCTGCTCGGCACCGATGCGCTGTGCCCGGAGATCATCGCCAAACGCGCCGGGGATGAATCCGGCATTCTGGTGGCACCTACCTTTAATGTCGGCCAGGCGCAGCACCACATGGCGTTCCCCGGCACCATCACGCTGAAGCCATCCACCATGATCGCGGCGATGAAGGACTGGGCGGAGAGCCTCGGGCGCCACGGCTTCGAGCGGCTCTACTGGCTGAACGGCCACGGCGGCAACATCAACACCATCAACGCCGCCTTCAGCGAGATCTATCACGGCATCAGC
>JAFAVP010000166.1 GCA_019242395.1 Alphaproteobacteria bacterium
GGCATGGACTCGGTAAATTTTCGCAATGCTTCGACGTCAATTCGCTTCTTCTTCTTTGCTTCGGGGACAAGCCGCGCCACCGGTTTGCCGCGGCGGGTGATCCGCACCGTCTGGCCTGCTTCCACCCGGTCCAGAAGTTCGCTCAAATGCGCTTTGGCTTCCGCGATACTGATATCGCCCACTGCAAGCTCCTGACCATCTCGTTGGTCATCTTAGGCGTGGCCGGTAAAAATTCAATATCCCACCACCTCGCCGTCCTTGCGCATTTCCGAGGCCCCCCAGTATACGCCATTGGGTGCGCGCATGATGGCCTGATAGCCGCCGAAATTGCCGGTGCCCGGCACGATCTTGTAACCGCGCTTTGCAAGCTCCGCCTTAACGGCAGGATCGAAGCCGGATTCCATCTCCACATCGCCGACGCCTTGCGATGGCTCGCCGGTGACTTCCGTGTTGCCGATGTGCCGCCAGCGCGCCGCATCCCCTGCTTCCTGCACATTCATGCCGAAATCGATGATGCCCGTCAGAATTTGCACATGTCCTTGCGGCTGCATATCGCCCCCCATAAGCCCAAAGCTCATAAAGGGCTGGCCGTCCTTCATCACGAAAGCGGGGATGATGGTGTGGAACGGACGCTTGCCGGCGGCATAAACATTCGCTGCTTTAGGATCGAACGAATAGAGTTCGCCGCGATCCTGGAACATGAAGCCGAGGTGATCCGGCACCAAGCCTGAGCCCATGCCGCGATAGTTCGACTGGATGAGCGACACCATCATGCCGTCTTTATCGGCGGCAGTCAGATAGATCGTGTCGCCGTCGTGAAGCTTCGGATCGCCGGGGCCAATCTGCGAATTGGCATGATCCAGATGGATTAGCTTGCGGCGCTCGTCAGCATACCGGTCGGAAAGCAATTCCTTCATCGGCACGTGCACGAAACCGGGATCGGTGTACCACTTCGCCAAATCCTCGTAAGCGAGACGCTTGGCTTCCAGCATGGCGGTGACGGCATCAGCTGAGCCCGCGCCCATCTTCTTCAGATCGTAAGCCTTCAGGATTTGCAGCATCTGCAGCACTGCACCGCCTTGCCCGTTGGGCGGCAGCTCGTACACGTCATAGCCGCGGTAGTTCACCGACAGCGGCTCGACCCATTCGCCATGATGTGCGGCAAAATCCTCGTAGCGTAGATCGCCGCCAATAGCCTTGAAATAAGCATCGATCGTGTTCGCGATCTCGCCCTTGTAGAAGGCATCGCGTCCACTCTGCGCCAGCACCGTGAGGGTGTTGGCGAGATCGGGATTGCGAAAAATTTCGCCCTCGGCGGGCGTGTGGCCGCCATGGGCATCGGGAATCAGATAGGTGTGGTGCGCGTTGGCCAATTCTTCGATGAGGCCTTTGTTCCTCTCGAAAGCCTCCATGTTGCCCTTCCAGTATTTCGCAATTAGCTGCGTCACGGGAAAGCCGATAGTGGCGTAATGGATGGCGGGCGCGAGATCCTGCGCCATTGGCAGGCGGCCGAACTTCTCATGCAGTGCGAACCAGGCATCCACGGTGCCGGGAACCGTGATGGGCAGCGAACCGACCGATGGAATATGCGGCTTTGGCGGCAGCCCCGCGCGCCGGTACGCCGCCTCCACCTCCGCCATCATCTTCGCCAGATCGCGGCCACGCGCAGAGCGGCCGGAGCCGTTGTAGCCATAGAGCTTGCGCGTCTTCGGGTCGTACACAATGGCGAAAAGATCGCCGCCGATTCCGTTCAGCACCGGCTGCATCAAGCCCATCATCGCGTTGGCGGCGATGGCGGCATCCACCGCGCTGCCGCCATGCTTCAGGATTTCGACCGCCGCTTCAGAAGCAAGCGGCTGCTCGCTCGCCACCATGCCGTGCTGCGCCAAAACGGGGGAGCGGGTTGCCCACAGCGCGCCGGAATAGCGGTCGCCGCGGCTCATTTGTCCGTAGGCGGAGTTTGCCAGAAATCCGATTGCCACGAGTGCCGCCCCCACTGCCCGGGTTGAGGTCATTGCGCCACTGCCTCAGCATAGGAGATGTGGCAGGAGCCGCCGTGCTTCTCGAAATAGCGCTGGTGATAATCCTCCGCCGGCCAGAAGGTTTTCGCCGGTTCTATCGCGGTGACGATGGGGCGCTTGTAGCGGGCGGAGGCCTTTGCCTTTTCCAGTTCCTCTTTGGCAATCCGCTCCTGCTCCGGCGAATGCGTGAAGATCACGCTGCGGTATTGGGTGCCGAAGTCCGGCCCTTGGCGGTTGAGTTGCGTCGGATCGTGCATCTTGAAGAAGAGCTCGACCAAGCGCCCATACGACACTTTCGCCGGATCGAAGGAGACTTCGACGACTTCCGCATGCCCGGTCCGATCACTGCACACCTGCTTGTAGGTGGGATTGCCGACGCTGCCGCCCGCGTATCCACTGACAGCATCGATTACGCCGGGCACCTCGCGAAAGAAGTGCTCGACGCCCCAAAAGCACCCGGCCCCGAACAACGCCTTTTCCATCTCTCATTCTCCTGTATCTCTGCCTACCAATATAGGAAGCAGGCAGGCGCCGGTCACGCGATTTGACCCTGCGGCGGCGAAACCCTAAGCGCACCAGCATGAAAATCGTGGTGATCGGGGCGGGTGTTGCCGGCTTGTCTATTGGCTGGCGGTTGCGGCAGAGCGGCGCTGAAGTGACGGTGCTGGAGCGCGCACAGCTTGCCCGCGGCGCCACATGGGCCTCAGCAGGCATGATTGCTGCCGCGGCCGAAATCGGAAGCAACGACACGCCCGAGGGGCGTCTGGCCCACAACTCTGCGGCACTCTGGCCCAAATTTGCGCAGGAGATCGAAGCCGCATCGGACATAGGCATTGGATTCCGGCAGGACGGCACTCTCATCATTGCACGGAGTGACGCTGAAGCCGCCGAGCTGCAGAGGCGGGCGAGTACAGAACGGAGATTCTTGCTGGCGAATAAAGCTAGAGGGCTTGAACCGCTGCTCGGCGAGGATGTTGCGGGGGCACTGCTCGATCTGACTGAAGCCCAAGTGGACAACCGTGCGCTCGGCCCAGCGCTCGCTGTGGCCTTTCAACGTGCCGGCGGAAAATTGCAGGTGAACGAACCTGTCGTGCGCATCGAGGTCGAGAATGGCCGAGCCGTGGCGGCGCGCACGCCGTTCCACATGTACCGGGCGGATGCATTCGTTCTGGCGGCCGGCGCCTGGAGCAGCCGGATCGAAGGACTGCCGCCGGAAGCAGTGCCGCCGATCATTCCCGTGAAGGGCGAAATGCTGGCACTCGCACCGCGGAATGCAGCGCCGCCGAAACGTATGATCTGGGGCAACGGAATTTATATGCTTACTCGTCACGGTCAGCTGTTGCTTGGCGCAACCGTCACGCGCGAAGGATTTGACACCCGCACAACAAAGCAAAGCGCCGAATCGCTGTTGGAACGCGCCTCCGCGGTTATTCCCGGTTTGACAGGTTGGGACGTGGTGGAACATTGGGCGGGCCTGCGTCCCGGCTCGCTGGATGATCGGCCGCTGATCGGTCCCTCCGCACTGGAGGGTCTGTTCGTGGCCAGCGGCCAATACCGGAACGGTATCCTCTTTGCGCCCGCCATTGCCGAACTCATGCGTGATATTGTCCTGAACGGAGCGGCACCGGAGCCGACTTTCGACCCCCGCCGCTTTGCCAAAGTGGAAGCGAACGCATAGCAATAGCCTTTCGCCATAGGCGGGAGATTCACATGGTTTGGCTGGTCGTCATCGGCGTCATTGTTCTGATCCTGCTCAGCGGCTTTCGAATCGCTCAGCAATATCAGCGGGCGCTCATCTTTCGCTTCGGCCGCTACGTGGCCACGCGCGGACCGGGGCTCTTCTGGATAATCCCATTGGGTATCGAAAAGGCGGTGATGGTGGATATGCGGGTGTTTACCGATGGTGTCGAGCAGCAGGAAGCGATGACCCGCGACAACGTCCCGGTGAAGGCCAATGCCGTCATCTGGTACCGCATCGTGAAACCGGATCTCGCCATCATCGAGGTGCAGAATGTTCGCGATGCCGTCATCCAGGTGGCGCTCACCACGCTCCGCAATGCGATCGGGCAGCATACGCTTGACGACGTGCTCAAGGAGCGCGAGCAGATAGCAGCACTGCTCAAGCAGCGGGTCGATCAGGTGACGGAAGGCTGGGGCGTGGAAGTCCAGAACGTCGAGATGAAGAACGTGGAGATACCCCAATCCATGCAGCGCGCGATGGCACAGGAGGCCGAAGCGTTGCGCGAGAAGCGCGCTCGCATCATCAAGGCGGAAGCCGAGATGGAAGCCGCCATCAAGCTGCGGCAGGCCGCGGACGAGATCGTCAAGACGCCGGAGTCCCTGGAGCTACGGCGGATGCAGATGCTGACAGAAATCGGAGCGGAGCAGAACACCATGACGGTCATTATGATGCCGAGTGAATTCGTCGCGGCTGCGCGCGCGTTGGCAGGGCGGGGCGCCCCAGAGGACAGGGTTTCTGCTTCCTAGCGCCGCCCAGGCTCACCCTTTGGTTGCAGTGAGATCCACATTCACGGTCACGGCTGGTGCGACGGGGTCCGGCTTGGCCCATTCGCCCGTACCCACCTTGAAATCTGTCCGGATCACCTGTGCATGTCCCACCACATGCGCGGTATTGCCCGACAAGGTGAGGGTAAAGGGCAGGGTTATGTTCTTCGAAATCCCCTTGATGGATAGCGTGCCGGTTGCGACATACTGATTGCCGTTCCGATGCATGAACGTTGCGGTGCGGAACACCGCCTTCGGAAACTGGGATGTGGCAAATCCTTCGGCGCCCTTGATGCCGTCGTCCGTTTCGGAGTCTCCAGAAGCTTCGCTGCCGGTGTCGATGGTGATCTCGGCGCGTGAATGTGCGAGGTCTGCTGGGTCGAAGTCGATGTCTGCTTTCCAGGAACGAAACACACCATTGAAAGGCTGACCGCCCCACGGCACTGTAAAGCCCAATTTGCTTTTCGCGGCGTCGACGTTCCAATGTTGCGCGGCGGCAGCAGGAGTGGCCATCGATAGGAGCAGCGGCAACAAGGCACATCTCACGGCATTGTCTCCACTCTGGTGCGGCGATAGGGAAGCATCCGAAGTAGCAATTCGTCCCGCCGGATATATTGATGGTAAAGCGCAGCCAGAACGTGCAGCGGGATCAGCACAATCGCGGCCCAAGCTAATACCACATGGATGCTGTTGAATGTTTCGCGCAGCGGAATCTTCTGCGCGCGCGGCATGTCGGCCATGAACCACAGATTGGGCCAGTGAAAGAGGCCGAAAAAGATGGTGGGGACGGGTGAAGCCGAGACGAAAATCCACCCCGTCAGCGGGATCCCGATAATTAGGACGTAGAACAGCCAATGGGTGGCGCGCGCCGCAAAACGCAGTCCCCACCGCATGCCCGCCGGCAGCGGTGGAACCGGATGGGTGAGGCGCCACGCCAGCCGGAGCACGCTCAGCATCAGCACCGTCAAACCTATGGATTTGTGCAGTTGGCCAAGTTCCGTGCGCCAGTCACCGCGGGGCAGGTCAGCGAAATACAGGCCGAGCGCGAGGTTGGCGATCAACAGCGCCGCGATGAGCCAATGGAAGATCATCGCGACCGTGCCGTAACGCAGCTGAATATCGTCTCTCACTCCGCGCCTGCTTGACCACCGTTGCCGCGCCTACCCATAGTGCTTGCCATCGCACTTGGGAACACCTCTCCGTGACAGTGGTAGCCGGCCGGTCCGGCAGCAATCTGGACTATCCGTTTCCAGCTCGGCCAGAGCTGGGTGAAACGATGGAAGTAGCGCCCGGTGTGCATTGGGTGCGGATGCGCCTGCCCATGCAGCTCAACCACATCAATCTGTGGCTTCTGGAAGATGGCGACGGATGGACGGTGGTTGACACCGGCATAAACGACTCGCCCACGGCGGATGCCTGGAAGACGTTGTTCGAACGCGCCATGGCGGGCCGGCCGATGAAACGGGTGATCGTCACCCATTTACACCCGGATCATGTCGGGCTCGCAGGTTGGCTGGTGAAGCGGTTCGATGTCGCGCTCTGGATGACGCGCACGGATTATCTGTTGTGCCGCAGTCTGGTAGCGGACACGGGTCAGCAAGCGCCTGAAGAAGGGGTGCGCTTCTACCGTGCCGCAGGGTTTTCTGAAGATCAGATCGGCGACTACAAAGCTCGCTTCGGTATGTTCGGACGCGGCGTGTACCGGCTGCCACAATCCTATCGCCGCATGCAGGAGGATGATCGGATCAACATCGGTGGCCGCGTCTGGAGGGTAGTGATCGGCCGCGGTCATGCTCCCGAACATGCATGCCTTTGGTGCGCTGAGGACGGGCTCTTAATATCCGGCGATCAAATACTGCCCCGTATTTCCTCCAATGTCAGCGTGTTCCCGACCGAACCGGAAGGAAATCCCCTGCAGGATTGGCTGGATTCCTGCGCCAAGCTGCGCGCGCGCGTTCCGGCCGACGCGCTGATCTTGCCGTCGCACAACGAACCGTTTCGCGGCGCGCCGCGGCGTCTCACCGAATTGATCGATACTCATGAAGAAAACATGGAAAAGCTGCTCACGCTCTGCGCGGAGCCGAAGCGGGCGGTGGATGTGTTCCCCGCGCTGTTCCGCAGCCGCATCACGAGCGGCAACTACGGGATGGCAACCGGCGAAAGCGTTGCGCACCTGAATTGCCTGATGGCCCGTGGGGTGATGCGGCGCGCACCGGACCGCGACGGCGTCAACTGGTATCAGACGGCATGACTACAGCAGTGCCAGCAGCCCGTGTGAAAACAGGCAGGCGATGGCGCGTCCGGCTATACGGGTGGTCTGCCATAGGGCGGCTTGGACTTCGGCCGGCGCGCTATAGTGCGAGGCGGCATGCATTATGTGGGCGTGGCCGGAACTCATGCCCGTGCTTGCGAAAGCCAGCGCCAGAGCAACGGCGACGATTCCAAGCTTCGCGAGATAGTAGCGGCGATCCATTCCGCGTCCTCCACGCATGAATCGACGTGCTTTCGGTATCATTTATTTCCGGCGCCGCCAATCAGGGCTGGCATGACATCTTTGCAAGGGAGAGCGTGTGTTTCACAAATCTGTCGCCGTGCTGTCGGCTTGCTGGACCGCAATCTTGGCTTTTCCGGCCGCGGCTTTGCCCTCCTGCCTGCCGCCGGCTGCCGGAAAAGCCAAGGTTGTGAGCACCGGCCCGCGCGGCCATTTGGTTCTGGAAGATCACCACACTGTGAAGCTGGAAGGGCTGCTTTGGCTGCCGTCAGCCGATGCGGCGCTTGGCAGGCAGGCGATGCTAGCTTTGCGGCAGTTGGTTACGGGACAGGCGGTGGATCTGCGGGTCGGCCAGCCTAGACTGGACCGCTACGCGAGAATGCGCGCCCAGGTGATCCTTTCAGGTGGCGTGTGGTTGCAGGAGGCCCTGCTGCAGCGTGGCTTGGCAAGGGTCTCGATCGCCCCCGATCGCCGGGAATGCGCGCGCGAGTTGTACGCGGCGGAAGCCACCGCGCGCGAGGGCGACCGAGGGCTGTGGGCCTCTCCGCGCTACGCCGTGCGAACACCAGAGTCGCTTCGCTGGTCCGATCTGGGAACGTTTCAGATCGTGGAGGGCAGGGTGCTGAACGTGAAGGTGAGCAGTGGCCGCGGGTACCTGAACTTTGGCCGCAATTGGCGCACCGATTTCACGGCCGGAAGACATGAAAACTTTTCGCCGTGCCCGTGTCGATCTGGAAGCTTATGCCGGGAAATCTGTCCGCGTCCGCGGCTATATCGACCGGCTGCACGGCTACGAAATCGAGGCCGCTTCACCGGAAGCGGTCGAGGTGGTGGAATAAGCCAGAAAGAAAAAGGGCCCGGAGGTCACCCGGGCCTTTGTCGCGGCTCGAATTCGATTACGCCGCCTTCTTCAGCAGCGCGCCTTCCACGCGTTTCACCGCGCTCGGCTCATCGATGCGCTCGACGGCGGCCAGCTCGCGGGCCATGCGGGCAAGCGCTGCCTCGTAGAGCTGCCGCTCCGAGTAAGATTGCTCCGGCTGGCCGCTGGCACGGTGCAGATCGCGCACCACCTCGGCAATCGAAACCAGGTCGCCCGAATTGATCTTTGCCTCGTACTCCTGCGCCCGGCGTGACCACATGGTGCGCTTGATGCGCGCGCGGCCCTTCAAGGTATTGAGGGCGCTGGAAACCACGTCCGGCGAGGACAGCTTCCGCATACCGATGGCCTTGGCCTTCGCGGTCGGCACCCGCAGGGTCATCTTGTCCTTCTCGAAGGTGATCACGAACACTTCCAGCTTGTGCCCAGCAACCTCCTGCTCTTCGACCTTGGTGATTTTGCCGACTCCATGCGTCGGGTACACCACATGGTCGTTCGCCTTGAATTCGAGCTTCCGGTTGGAATTGGCCGGAACCTTCTTCTTCGCCACTGCCGTTGTCATATTCCCTGATCCATTCCTTAAAGCCGACCCGTTCACGCCAGCGTCGAATAACGCTGCGCTGCACAACCCAACCCCTTTGACTGACGGCACGCTTCGGTCCGCCCGAAACCAATGACGCGGTGGCGAAAATCCGCCGCAGGAATGCGCGAATCCCTCGCCTGGTGCCGACGCAAAAGTGTATAGCAGAAGTTTATGGTTTTGTGAAGGCCCGACCTGAACAAGCCTTTGATCGCAAAGGACTTATTTTCTCAGCGAGCGGAGAATTGCCAGTCTTTTCAGACCGTTAGCCAGAGCCGTCGCGATTCATACCGGAAACGCACTTTCCGGGCGGCAAGCTTCTTTCAGGATCCCGTGCCGGGTTTATCGGAAAAGAACTTTTCGAACTTGCCCGGCATGCCGTCAAATTCCTTCGCATCTGCGGGAGGCGTGCCCTTGCGGGTGATGTTTGGCCATTTCTTCGAATAGTCGGCGTTCAGCGTTAACCACTGTTCCAGCCCCCGCTCGGTGTCGGGTTTGATGGCTTCGGGCGGGCATTCCGGCTCGCAGACGCCGCAATCGATGCAGATGTCCGGGTCGATCACGAGCATGTTCTCGCCCTCGTAGAAGCAATCGACGGGGCAGACCTCCACGCAATCCATGTACTTGCACTTGATACAGGCGTCGGTGACGAGGAAGGTCATGGGCAACTCCGGAACGGGGGTCCCTTACGCGGCAGAGGCCGTCTGATCAAGCGCGCCCGTATCGTTCAACACTTCATAGAGCCCTTGCGCCTCGCAGGCCGGGCCGCGGCGGATGCCGAGTGCCTTGACGCGCACGACGGTCACTTCGCGATGGCGGCGCGGCACGGTGAGCACGTCGCCGGGCTTCACAGCGACGCTCGCCTTCTCCACCCGCGTGCTATTGAGCCGGAGTACGCCGGAGCACGCCGCTGCCTGCGCGAGGCTGCGTGTTTTGTAGAACCGCGCGTGCCAAAGCCATTTGTCGATGCGTAGGGATTCACTCTGCATTCATCAGCACCTTCAGTTTCGCGAATGGCGAATCCGGATTCCCCCGCTGCTTGGCCGCTTTGCTTGGCTTGTCGCGCGTCCGCGCGGGCCTTGGACGTTCCCTGCGCGGTTCGTTTTGCATGCGCCAAACGCTCGCCTCTGTTTCTTCCGCCTTTACGGCAACGCGCGACCAGCCGAGTTCGGTGAGCACGCGTT
>JAFAVP010000255.1 GCA_019242395.1 Alphaproteobacteria bacterium
CTATGTGCGCGCCAACCACGCGGTGGCGAAGCGCATCATCGTCGAACTCACCGAAACCGCCGCGTTGCACGATTTCGAGGAGAGCGCGAAATTCATCTCCAACCTGCGCGAGCTCGGCTGCCGCGTCGCCATCGACGATTTCGGCGCGGGTTACACCTCCTTCCGCAATCTGCAGATGCTGCGAGTGGACATGGTGAAGATCGACGGCACCTATATTCGCGGCCTATCGCAATCGCCAGACAACCAGATTTTCGTGCGCACGCTGGTGGACCTCGCCAAGAACTTCAACCTGGAGACCGTCGCCGAATGGGTAGGCTCGGACGAAGATGCCGACCTGCTGGAGCAATTTGGTGTCGATTACTTCCAAGGCTTCCATGTCGGCGAGCCGCAGCTCGAACCCGCCTGGATGAAAGCCTGAGCCGCTAGCCATTAGGCTGCGGCCGCATCAAAAAGGCGGGCTTTTCCCCGCTGTTCCGGCCGGCGATGCTGCAGCTGGATCGGAAAGCGCGGGTGAGGTACCCGCCTGGCCCTGAGCTCTGGCTCGCCGCCGGTGTGCTGGCCCCATTAAAGTGGCCGCCGGACGGCACCATGCTCCTCCCCACGGGCTCTGTTGCGAAAGCAGTGAACCTGCCCATTGGCGCGCAGTGAACCGGCAGCGTCCTGCCAGCTCCCGCATGGTCCCTGAATTCGCTTGGGTGAGCGCGAGGCCGCACCCTGTCCCCGCGAAGGCCTAAACCATGATGAAGTCCTCCGCTGCCTCTCTGCCGCCGTATAGAACATATAGTGAACGGTCGAAGTTGGTCAAGAGGTTTGTATTTTTCTGACCCACCGGAGAGCGGATCCTGGCGCGGCGCGGTTAGCGGCAGCGTCCCTCGTGCCGCGCAATCTCGAGGAGTTCGCCGCAACCGGCGTCCGCCTGCTCAACGCGAGAGGCGGTGAGCTAAAAGCACGGCAATATAATCCTGTCGCAGCATTTTTGCTGGCTGGGCAGTTGCGGAAGACTGCGGTATCTTTCCAGAGCGCACTGGCCCTTGGGGCGTGCGGATTACAGGTGGAGAGCTTGATGTTCGGCCCAGGCAACAAAAGCCAGGGACTTTTGTATCTTGCATCGGCCAGCGCCGCAGCGTTGACAATGGCCTTTCTTGCAACCCCGGCCGGCGCGGCCCCGCAATATACATTCAAATTGCTGCACGCTTTCTGCAAGTTCAAACAGTGCACCGACGGCAGCGGGCCGAACGGCAGCCTGCTCCTCGACCCGGCAGGGGAGGTGTTTGGCGCAACCTCAGGGGGCGGGAAGTATCATAAGGGTCTGGTGTTCAAGCTCGCCCCCGATGGCAAGCGATACACCGAGTCTATTCTTCACAATTTCTGCAATGCCTCCTGCAGCGACGGTCCCAATCCGGCGGGCGATCTGGTGGCGGACAAGAACGGGGTCCTCTACGGCGTGGCCGGTTTCTGTGACGGCCCAAACCGGGGCGGCACAATTTTTAGCCTCACGCATGGCAGCAAAAGCTGGAGCCTCAAGGTTCTGCACACCTTCACCAACGCTGAGTATGTGTGCCACGGTCTCGCCTATGAGGGACAGGAAAGCGGCGCGCCCTGGGATGGCGCCTCGCCGCTATTTGGCGTCGCCAGCAGCGGCGGCGCGTATCAGAACGGCTATGTCTTCGAGCTGAAGCCTTCAGGCTGGGCGTTCGCCGATATCCACGATTTTCAGGAGTCGTCCGGGCCCAACCTTCCCGTGGTGGATGCTACGGGAAACGTATTCGGCACGAATGCTTACGGCGGCAAATATCAGGGTGGCCTCCTGTACAAGCTCGCCGCCGGAACGTGGAAGGAGGCCACCTTGCGGAACTTCTGCAGTGAAGGCGGCGCCTGCGCGAATGGAAACCATCCGGTGGGACAGCCTGTGATCGACGCCGGCGGCAACCTGTACACCGCAACAGCTGAGGGCGGATTGCAGAACGATGCGTGCATCGACAGTAACAATGCAACCTGCGGTGTCGTCTTCGAACGCACCGCCGGAGGCGCCTACAAGGTCCTTTACGAATTTTGCTCCCTTGCCAATTGCGCAGATGGGGGCAACCCGCTTAGCGGCTTGACGATAGATGAGGCAGGTAACCTTTTTGGAGCGACAGATCTAGGGGGAGCTGCACGCCATTGCCCGGACGATTGGGGCTGCGGCGTGGCCTTCCGATTGATCAACAACGGCAACAGCAGCTGGAGCGAAACGGTCCTGCATTCCTTCTGCAACTGGGACAATTGTGGTGACGGCTCCAATCCCGAGGCATCCCTCGCGATCGATGGCGCCGGCGACATCTTCGGCACAGCGGCGATGGCGGGGGAACATGGCAGTGGCGACAACGGCGGTACGGTGTTCGAACTGAAGCTTTGACGACTTCCGACTACGAGCCCATTCAACAAAGCGCTATCCGCTCGGCATTCAGGCGTCTTCGAGAATACGGTGACAGGTAATCCATTCACCACGACGGCTACTTCCGCTCGCGGGCGAGTTCGGCGAGCTGGCGGCGCATCGGTTCCATCTGGCTCTTCAACTCGCTGAGTTCGTCGGACTTCCTCTCCGGCGAGGGCGTGGGTTCAGCAGAACGTGGCGGCTCCTGCGCGCCCGGTTCGAACGGCCTCGAATTCTAGCGCGAGCCGCCGCCGCAAACTTAGGGAAGATAGCGGCGAAGGAGCGCCGTGGCGGCAACCCGATCCTTTGGGGTGAGCTCGCCAAGCTTGCGGCCGATCAGGGCATCGTTGACGGTCGCAATGCGGCCGAGCCGAATGTAGCAGGCGCGCGGCAGGCCCGCGCGTTCCGGATTGGTGACTGCAATGTCGCCCGGCAGCGGCCCGGAAGGCGCGGTCGTGATCATGGCGATCCAGTAGACGCCGTAGTCGGTGCGCAGGCGCTCGGAAGAGACGATCAGGCCGGGCCGCCGCTTGCTTCCGGTGTTTTCGACGAACGGAAAGTCGATGGCGACGATGTCGCACCGCCTATAGGTCACGGAAGGCAGCCTCGTCCTCGGCGCTGTTCCACTCCTCGAACGCCATTTCCGATAATTTCAGGAATGCGATGTCCAGGCTCTCCGCGCGCCGGAGCGTCACCTTGCCCTGCTTGAGGTCGAAAGCGACCCGGTCGCCGGCGCGCAGGCGGAGCGCCCGGCGGACTTCCGCGGGGATTGTGGCTTGACCCTTCGAGGTCAAACGGCTGAGCAGGGGCTTGTTCATGGTAAGAGGGTATTACGTATTACCGCCGCTAGCAACGGCGGCCTGTGAGACGAGCGGGCAAGGAAATACGTATCGTGTCACCGAATTCCCAGTCTGTGTTACGGCACCGAAGAGGAAATGTGGAAGCAACCTGTCCCTGAATTACGTGTCTCATCCAAAGGGGGCAGTCCAGGGGCAGTCCACTGTCGTGTCCCCAATTTCTGGTGGCTGGCCTTGCCTTTTCCAAATAAAGGCCTAGCGTAATGCGGCTGGGCAGCCACAAAGGAGGGGGCAATGCATGTGTTTCGGACAACGGCTCTAGTCTTCGCGATTCTCGGAGCGGTGAACGCAAACGCGCAAACGCGCGTCTACAACAACTTCCATGCGCATCACTCTTCGAACTCACACTCGGCAATATGCGTCAAGGGCGCCGCTTCCGCGCAGTGCGGGGAACACCCTTCATCACTTTTCATGGCGACCGCTGTGGCTTTCAGTCCATCGGCTTCAGGACTCCTCAGCTACATCGATGTGGCCGCAGGTCAGTACAGTGGCACTCAGGGAGTCGCCGTCACGCTGGTCAAGGACAACGCCGGCGCGCCATCGCTGACCGATCCCATACTCGAAGGGTGGGTTCTCACGTCCAAGGAAATTGCATGCTGCGAAGTCTATTTGCACGAAAAGCTATCATCAGTGGCTGCGCCGAGTTTAACGGCAGGAACGACCTATTGGATTGTGATGACTCCAGTTGGGTTCGATTCCTTCACATACTGGCAGCGAAGCTATGACGACCAGCAAACGAAGCATGCCTTGAGTTACGACGGGGGTGTGACCTGGCAAAACGACCTCAGCATCGCGCAGGTGTTTGACGTCTATATCCAATAGACAGGAAATACCGCCGCCACAGCCAGGCAGCCTTGCGAAGAGCGTCTCGTTGAGCAGCTCATCGCGCAAGCGCCCGTTGAAGCTTTCGATGAAGGCATTTTGCGTCGGCTTGCCTGGCGCGATGTAATGCCAATCGATGTTGCGCTCCTGCGCCCATGCGAGGATGGCG
>JAFAVP010000120.1 GCA_019242395.1 Alphaproteobacteria bacterium
ACCCCCAGTCGAGGCCGATTGTCTGATTGGTGGAGCCCTGCGCCTGCATGCTGTCCACCTTGCTGCTGAGCGCGTTCCAATCGTAACTGAGGGACATCACCGTCGCCGGCGGACAGGATTGCGCGTTCTCAGCAGGGAAATTCGTGCCGGTACCGCTCGGAGACGTATTCTGCACGTCGTAGTCTTGCGGGCGGTCCTCGATGCATCCGCCCCAGGTGGAGTGCGCGTTGATAATCCAGCTGTGATTGTAGCGGCAACTGCTCGTACAGCCACTGATCTGCTTCGTGCTGTTATAGCACCCGTTGTAGTAATGGCCGCCTCGCCCGGTGTTGCTGGTGCCATTGTCAACCGTTGGGCAGATGTAGCCTGAGTAGGTGCCGCTCGATGGGATCGTGGCGGTCGTAATGCTGCCGTTTGTCGGATTGACCTGGCAGCCATAACCGTTGCTATTGGTGCTGTACGGACAGGCTGAACCCGGCCCAACCGTTGATGCCGGCAGCGAGTTCGGCGGCGGCGCCTCCCAATCGGTCCAATCCACCCAGCTGGCGCTTCCGTTTGAGGTGCCCACGTTCACGTCTTTGCTGAAGGGAAGAATGGCGACCTGCACATCACCTGGGTTCTGCGCGGCAGCCTGCAAAATATCGAGCAACTGGTGCGTGCCCGTCTTCAAGGCCGAGATCTTGCTGACACCGGTATTGTCGGTCTGCGTCATGGACCCCGTGTTGTCGAGCACCAGCGACACCCAAAGTTTGGTCTGCCCCCAAACAATCTGAGTAGACACGGGAATGTTCATGGTGTCGCAATGCGCGCAGCCGATGATATCCGCGAGGCGGACCAATACCGTGGGCATGGCCACGCTCGAGCTCAAGGTCGCCGTCTTGTTGACGATGGTCATGGTAACCGAAGCCGGCATCCCGTAACTCCGGTCCATCACGTAGTTGGCATTGAAGTACTGCTGTGCCAGCGTCTGCAATTGGCTTTGCGAATAGCCTGCAGAGCTCGCACCGCCCACTGCGAGGCCCGCTGCATCGAGCGCTTGCGTCAGACGCGCCCGCACGATCATTGCGCGCGCCATATCGAGCCCACAGCCCGCAGCGATGCTGATCGGAACCAGAGAAAGGCCGAAGATGATTGCAACGTTGGCGCGCTTGGAACGCCAGAAGCCGATGAAACGATCGAGCATCCACATGAACTGCCAGCCCGCAGAGCTAATCCCAGCCGATCTTGCGCAAAATCGGGAGAAAATTCCGTTCTAAACTAAGAACGTGGTTTCGAATTCGTTACCCGCTCTTGCAGCCTGTGATGCGTTAATGATGGACGCAGGCCTGCACAAATGGCGTGCCGTCGATATGACTACCCTTCACAATGCGGACTCTGTTTCAACCCGGAACACCTGCGTTTGCGAATCATTCACCACAGAAGAAACTGACTCTTCGTTTCCCACCCGATCCGCAGTAACCAACCAACGGGAAAATCTCGTCGCAAGGTAGCCGTGAGCGCCACATCATTCGCCGTTCCACCGGAGCGGCTACTGCGGAGGTTCTCGAAGGACAGGCGCGGCTCGGTGATCGTCGAGTTCGCGCTTATCTCCATCCCCTTCTTCATGCTGCTGCTGGGCGTGCTTGAGGCAGGCGTGGTCTTCTTCGGCAGTTCCGTTCTGGAGAGGGCGACCGCGGACGCGGCACGTCTTATTCGCACAGGCCAGGTTCAGGCGCAGAGCATGACGGCCCTTCAGTTCCATGATTTCATCTGCGGAGAAATTCAGCCGGTTCTGCCTTGCGCCAATCTGCAAGTGGACGTGGAATCTTTTTCCACCTTCAGCGGCATCACCATCCCCAACCCGATCGTGAATGGCCAGCTCAATCAGAACCTAAACAATTACGCGGTCGGAGGCCCCGGGGACATCGTGCTGGTTCGGACCTTTTATCCCTGGACGATTATCACGCCGCTGCTCAAGCCATTCTTCGCAGACCTGTCGAGCGGACAGAAACTCCTGACTTCCGCCTCCGCCTTCCGCAACGAACCGTTCTGAGGCGGGGGCCATGAAAACTCCGAAATTCATTGGGGCCAAAGACGGCACGGTGGCGATCGAGTTTGCGTTCATTGCGCCGATTCTGATCTTGCTCTTTCTGGGCACGATAGAACTTTGCAATGCACTCATCTGCAGGCAAAAGGTGACCACCGTGGCCGCAAGCGCAGCGGATTTGGTGGCGCAGAACGCATCGACCACCGCCAGTCAAATAAACGACGTATTCTCCGCGCTCAACGCAATTGTCTATCCCTATCCGAGCAGCGGTGCCAAAATCGTCATCACCAGCATCAAGGAAGATCCCAATCACGTAGGCCAATACGTTGTGGCCTGGAGCCGGGCCCAGAACACACTCGCTCGCACCAAGAACGCCTCCATCACTGTGCCGGCAGGTCTGGTCACAAGTGGAGCGAGCGTGATCTTCGCGGAAATCAGCTACACCTACACGCCGCCTTCCAACCGGGTCATCAAAGTACCGTTCACAATGTCTGACTCGTTCTATGCGCGGCCACGGCAAAGCGCACTGGTGGACTGCCCGGACTGCTGATCGACGGAATCACCTCGCATGAGGCTTCGCGTCGTCATTCTGCGCGGCGGGTGAATCCCGCTTGCGCAAGCGCATCAGCCCCTCCTGGGCCACAGACGCGACCAGTGTGCCATCCCGCGTGTAGATCAGGCCGCGATTGAAGCCGCGGGCATGCGATGCACTCGGGCTATCTTGGACATGGAGGAGCCATTCGTCCGCCCTGAAACGCCGGTGAAACCACATTCCGTGATCTATGCTGGCGATCTGAATGGGATCGGAAAACCAGCTGATCCCGTGCGGCATTAGCCCGGTGTCCAGGAGGGTCATATCCGATGCATAGGCCAGCACACATTGATGCAAGGCGATGTCGTCCGGTAACTTGGATGTCGCGCGAAGCCATACCGATTGCCGCGGCGGCCGCTTCTCCGGGCGGAAAATATCCCCTCGATCAACCGGCCGGAGTTCAATCGGCCGCTTCCGCAAGAAGTGCTCCCGATAGCGCATCGGCACGCGCTCTATCACGCTGCGCCGGGACTCTTCTTCGCTCGGCAGGCTCTCCGGTGGCGGCACATCTAGAGGCGCTGGGATCTCGTGCTCAAGTCCGTTTTCTTCGACCTGGAAGGAGGCCGCCATGTGGAAGATAGGTCGGCCATGCTGGATGGCGACAATCCGGCGCGAGCTGAAACTCGTGCCGTCGCGGCTCCTGTCAACTTCGTAGAGGATCGGGATCTTCGGATCACCCGGGAGAAGGAAATAGGCGTGGAGGGAGTGACACAGCCGCGCCTCAACGGTGCGACTGGCGGCGACAAGGGCTTGTGCCAGAACCTGCCCTCCAAACACGCGCTCTGTCCGATCTGGAGGGCTTATGCCTCGGAAGATGTTGACTTCGATCGGCTCCAGATCAAGCAGAGGAACAAGCGCGGACGATTCCACCTCAGCAGACATGTCCCTCCATTAGCAGGGTATCGCCGCTGCGCAATCGGCAGCGTGGCCTGCCTCCACGTACCTGCTCAGGCGCTATATGTGGCACCTGAGTCACAGAACGCCCGGAAATCCTGAAAAAGGGGGCTTCGGGGTCCCCCTCTTGCTCCACTTGCGGCCGCAGTTCTCTTATAGAAAAGCTGAGTCGGGGCGGACGGCCCTGCCTGCTAAAAGAGGGTTAGATGAAATTGCGCAAAATCGCGTTGGCAAGCATTGCGTTGCTCGGCATTAGCGGACCCGCTTTGGCAAGCGATGCGACCGGCTGGTATCTCGGATTGGGAGCAGGCTGGGACAGGTTAGGCAGCCTTAGCGTCGATTTCACGCCCGGCGGCCCCGGCCAGAAAGTGGGAACCGACAAATCGGCACTTTTCCTTGGAACGGTCGGCTACCGGATGCCATATGGGCTGAGGCTTGAGGCTGAGATCGGCTGGGACAGGCACGACGTCAACGGCAGCGATCGGGTCTTCCTCCCTGGGACCGGCCTCGATGGCAAGATCAGCAACCTGACCGGCCTCCTAAATGCCGCCTGGGACTGGCATATCACGCCGCGGTTCGACTTCACGGTTGGCGCCGGCATAGGCGTGGGGCGTGCGGACGTTAATTTCGGATCGGGCGGCTTCGACTTCGCGAACGGCACCCACAACGGATACATGTGGCAAGCTTTCACCGGGTTCGCTTATTCCATCACCGATAATCTCGATCTCACATTGGACTGGCGCTATCGCTCCATTTCGCTCAACAAGAGCTTCGGCACCGCTTTTGCGCCTTTCGAGGCGAGTGTGAAGAACGATAGCGAGCACGCGGTCATGCTTGGGCTCCGCTGGTATCTGGTTGAGGCTGCACCGCCGCCGCCACCGCCTCCGCCCGTAGCAGCGCCACCGCCGCCGCCTCCACCTCCACCACCCCCACCGCCTCCTCCAGCGGTGAAGACCTTCATCGTCTTCTTCGACTTCAATAAGTCGAATTTGACTCCTGAAGCGCAGGCTGTGGTCACCGAGGCAGTCAAAACCGCCAAGCAACAAGGCGCCGTGCGCATCCTGGTGACCGGTCATACAGACACGGTCGGTTCGCACAGCTACAACCAGGGCCTTTCCGAGCGGCGTGCCAGTTCCGTTAAGGAAGAAATGGTCCATCAGGGTATGGCCCCCGATGACATCGGCACTGTCGGCCGGAGCTTCGATGAACCCCTGGTCCCCACGGGGCCGGGCGTTCGCGAGCCTCAGAACCGGCGTGCGGTCATCGACCTCGGTGGGGGAAGCTAACGTCCCTCTCCTTCTTGCCTAAGGAGAGAAGCGCGGCTGCCGGAAGGCGCCGCGCTTCTTTCTTGCGAAAGGTGTATCACTCGGAGTGGTGCGCGGAGGTTGGCGCTCCGCCGTGCTGGGCTACCACGATCGTTTTGATGTTGACGAACTCGCGGATGCCGTAGCTGGAAAGCTCGCGGCCATAGCCGCTATCCTTCACGCCGCCGAAGGGCAGCTTGGGATCGGAGGATACCGTCGCGTTCACGAACACAGATCCGGCATCGATGCCATCAGTGGCGAGACGCTGACCGAGTGCCAGATCGCGGGTGAAAACGCCGCCGCCGAGCCCGAATTCGGAGTCGTTGGCAATACGGACCGCATCGTCCACATCCTTCGCGGCAATCACCGCGGCGACCGGCCCGAACATCTCTTCGTCATACGCCGGCTGGCCAGGCTGAACATCGCTCAACACGGTCGCCGGATAGAAAGCTCCCGGCCCACGGGGGACTTCGCCGCCGCATAGCAGCCGCGCGCCTTTAGCCACGCTTTTTTGGACCTGCTCGTGCAGTTCGTCCCGCAAGTCGCGGCGGGCCATAGGACCCACCATTGTGTCCTCATCCATTGGGTCACCAACCTTCGCGTTTCCCATCTCGACCACGAGCTGCCGTTCGAAGCGAGAGCGCAGACTCTCGATCACAATGAATCGCTTGGCGGCGATGCAGCTCTGCCCGGAATTTACCAGCCGTCCTTTGGCGCATGACGCGGCGGTGAATTCAATGTCGGCATCGGAGAGCACGAGATATGCATCGCTCCCGCCCAGCTCGAGCACGCACTTCTTCAGCGCCGCGCCCGCTTTCGCAGCGACATCGCGTCCTGCCGGCGTGCTGCCGGTGAGGGAAACAGCGCGCACATGCGGGTGGGCGATGACATCGCCCACCATTTTGCTGCCGATCATCAGTGTGCGGAAGAGATGTTCCGGAAACCCAGCGTCGCGAAACAGCTGCTCGAGCGTCAGCGCAGAACATGGGACATTGGAGGCATGCTTCAACACACCGGCATTGCCGGCCATCAACGCCGGAGCGGCAAAGCGGATGACCTGCCAGAAGGGGAAATTCCATGGCATCACCGCCAGCACCACACCCAATGGACGAAAAGCGACGAAGCTCTTGCGCGGGCCGCTGTCCACCGGCTCCTCGGCCAGGTAGCGCTCAGCGTATTCGGCGTAGTAGTCACAGCCCGTCGCGCATTTCTGCGCCTCAGCAATTCCGTCCCGAATGGGCTTCCCCATCTCCGCTGCCATCAGCCTGCCGTATTCCCGAGCACGTTCGCGCAGCAGCGCTGCCGCTTTGCGCATGTGGCTTGCGCGATGCTCAAAGCTCGTTTCCCGCCATTGCAAGAAGCTCTGGTGCGCGGCTTCGATCGCCGCGTTAACCTCGGCATCGTTCATTTCTTCATAGCGCTTCAGAGTTTTACCCGTGGCCGGATTGATCGCTTCCAGCGGCATGGAGCCCTTCGCAGGTTTGAGTTGGAGCTGGGTTCCTAGCGGCAAGCCCCGCCGCCAAGCAACTGCGCCGCTGGGTCGCGGTTCCCGTCATAGACCCCCTTAAGACCCGGCGCCTCCACGTCCCACAACGGCACACCCTGCAGCGGACCGCCCGCCACCCGAAGTGCCGCTTCTGTGGTGGCTTTCTTGCAGCGTTGCGGAGGCTGTTCCCGCGTAGGGATTTCTCAAGACGGCGCATCATATTATGAAGGCCATGTCGCGCTCGTTCATGCTGGCAGTACTTGCCTCATTATTGTTGCCGGTGCTCGCGCGCGCCCAGGAGGGCCCCTTGCTGCGGCCCTCCACTACTGCGTTCGTCGAGGATGCTTACCGCCTCGGAACGGGGGATAAGGTGCGGGTGATTGTCTTCGGCGAAGACGATCTCGGCGGCGAGTTCCAGGTGGACGGAAATGGCCACATCAGTCTGCCGCTCATCGGTGAGCTGCAGGCGGGCGGCAAAACCGCGGCTAATCTTGAAGCGGACATCGCGGACCAATTGGCCGGGGGATATCTGCAGAATCCCCGGGTGAGCGTCGAAATCACCACCTATCGGCCCTTCTATGTCATCGGAGAGGTCAACCGCCCGGGCGAATATCCCTATGTGAACGGGATGAGCGCGCTCAACGCCATAGCCTTGGCGGGTGGCTTTACGGAACATGCCAGCGAGCAAACCGTATACATCCGCCGCAACGGCAGCACCCGAGAGGAAAGTGTCCCAGCCGACCAGATGACCCGGATTTTCCCGGGAGACGTCCTCCGCATCAAAATGAGCACATTCTGGTCCGTGATGTCAGTCGTAAGTCCTCTGAGCGGGACGGGCGCTCTCGCCTACTCTCTGGCACGGTATTAGACCTCAAGCCTGCCCCTCCAAGCATCTCGAGGAACTTTCACGCCAACCGCGCGTTTGCGGCACTGCGAGGTTTTACACCTCTTGGGGCGACGGCATGGGGCGCGGACTTTTGTCACTGAGGCATCAGCGGCTTAACGCGCCATTTGTGAAGTCCAAGTGGCCCTCAAGGGTGTTCTCGTGACCCGCACTTTTTTTGTGCCGAGGAGCCCTTCATGAGCACCCACTCCGAACCCGCCCAGCCGCTGCCGCCCCCCACGGTTGCTACCACGCGTAAACGCAAGCCGAATGGTCACGGCCCCGGTGCGGCTGAACAGATCGACTTGCAGGAGTTGCTTACGGCGTTGCAGGCCATGAAGGGGGGCGATTTCTCGGTTCGCATGCCAAGCGATCAGGTGGGGATCGCGGGCAAGATTGCCGACACCTTTAATGAGATCGTGGCGGCCAACCAACGGATGGCCGAACAACTCGAGAAAGTTGGCGAACAGGTCGGAAAGCAAGGCAAGACGAGGCAGCGGGTGAAGTTCGGGCAGTCCATGGGCGCCTGGGGCGAGATGGAAGCATCGGTCAATACGCTGATCGACGATCTCTTGTGGCCTACCGCTGAGGTCACCCGGGCCATCGCCGCCGTGGCGCAAGGCGACTTGCTCCAGACAGTTCACCTCGATGTCGATGGCCGGCCGCTGAAGGGCGAATTCCTGCGCTCCGCCAACATCGTGAACACGATGATCAAGCAGCTGTCGGTGTTCACCTCAGAGGTGACGCGCGTGGCGCGCGAAGTGGGCACCGAAGGCAAGCTCGGCGGCCAAGCGCAGGTGCGCGAAGTGACCGGCGTCTGGAAGGACCTTACCGAGTCCGTGAATTCGATGGCCAACAACCACACGGCCCAGGTGCGCAACATCGCCGAAGTGACCATCGCGGTGGCGAACGGCGACCTCTCCAAAAAAATCACCGTGGACGTACGGGGTGAGATTCTGCAGCTCAAGGAAGCCATCAACACCATGGTGGATCAGCTGCGCTCGTTCGCCTCGGAAGTAACACGCGTGGCGCGCGAAGTCGGCACGGAAGGCAAGTTGGGCGGCCAAGCGCTGGTGCCAGGCGTGGCCGGCACGTGGAAAGATTTAACGGACTCGGTGAACGCCATGTGCGGAAACCTCACCGACCAGGTACGCAACATCGCGCAGGTGACGACCGCCGTTGCCCGCGGCGACCTGTCGCGCAAGATCACTGTCGATGTGCGCGGCGAGATCCTGGAACTCAAAAACACCATTAACGTCATGGTGGACCAACTCAACGCCTTCGCTTCGGAAGTCACTCGCGTGGC
>JAFAVP010000103.1 GCA_019242395.1 Alphaproteobacteria bacterium
AAACGCAGCACCGGCGAAGTGGTTCGGCGGGGAACTTAGGCGCGAGCGTTTTTCGGGTTCCAGAGTCGCGGAGCGGGGCGGGTCGGTCGAAGCGCCGCAATGACGCTGTTGCCCGGGCACATCAATCAGCATTTTTCTGTTGGCACCAAAGTTCGTGCCAGAATTCGGCCTGAGACGAAGGAGACGTTCGCCTTAGCTACATGGCCTAGGGGGGCTGCATGGGCGAAGCCTTTCTTTCTGCTCTCATGTGGAGCCGCGTTTATAACGGGCGTCGTGATCGCGGCGGCGAGCCTGTTTGGTTAGCGTTGGGCCGATGGAAAAGGATTACCTCATTCTCAGACGGGCCTGGGCCTCTCGCCCATCCGGCGAATGGAATAACGACGACTACGACGTGCTGGCCGATGGCGAAGCTGTCGGCCGCATCTTCAGCCCCAATGCAGCGCCAGTAGGATCGCCGTGGATGTGGACGTTAATCTTCCTGCACCACGAAGGTCGCACGCCGACACATGGCTATGCCGCAACGCGTGACGCCGCGATGGCCGCATTCGCCAAGAGCTGGCGGCGGGATTGATTAGGAACCGCTGGCGTGGCGATATTGATCCCTTTCCGCTCATCACCCCGTGACGGCCCAACGGTTCCTGGAGCCCGCCCTTTTCCTTCGGGCGGGGTTCTCGTTTTGACAGGCTCATCGTTCGCATGCTGAGGCCGTTGGATCATCACGACAGAGATGCGGCATCGGCTGTTGCCGCATGTACCGCGTAATCGCAAAGAGCACGATCAGGATAGCAAGAACAATCCAGACATTGAGGCGCATCGTGAAGGAACCTGTCGCGGGGCCTCAGTGCGTAAGCCCCTTTCCGGAACCGCTGCATCTCCTTCCGCGTTCGCGTGCATGCCAGCGCGCGTAATTTACCGACAGAAAGCGGCAGAAG
This sequence comes from Alphaproteobacteria bacterium, assembly GCA_019242395.1. Classification (GTDB taxonomy): domain Bacteria; phylum Pseudomonadota; class Alphaproteobacteria; order Micropepsales; family Micropepsaceae; genus Rhizomicrobium. The sequence continues at coordinate 933 of JAFAVP010000103.1, forward strand.
CCAAACAGTGCCGCGATCCAATTTCTACCGGAACCGTATCGGCGCAATCTGAATTAGCTGTGGAAGTAGCTAGGCGCGACCGCGAGTAGTATCGCGCAATTCACAGCGAACAGGAGTGAGAAGATGGCTAAACGACGCCAACAAACCCGCCGAGGCGTTCAGGTCCGGCAAACAAGGACCGCGAGACACGCAGCAAATGCTGGGGCAGACCTTTTCGAAAGTAGCAGCGGCGCGGTCGAGCAGCTATGGCGCTCGGGCTTGGAGATGGTTTCGGATGTTGCCGGTCGATCGTCGAGTCAGGTCGCGCGCTCTATGGGATTAGCGGACGAGAAGGCGCACCAGGCCACTGAACAGTCATCACGCAATATCGACGTTATTGTACAGTCGAGCAAGGCTTACGCTGATGCCTTGCAAAGCTTCTCCCGCGAATTCACCAGGTTTTGCCGAGAGCGTCTGGATCACAACATAGAGAGAATGGACGCGCTCATGCGCAGCCGAACCCCGCAAGAATTCTTTGCCGCGCAAAGCGACCTGCTTCGTGACAATTTCGAGGGAATCCTGCAGAGCAGCAGACGGGTGGCGCAGGCATCGGTGGGTGTAACGGACGAGACGACGCGTCGAGTGACGCGAGCCATGGGTAAGCAGCGTCGTGCAGCATAGATTCGTAAGTCGAGCTGAAACCTAATGAGGAGTTGGGAGTTAACATCGTAGCGTAACCTTTCCAGAGAGTGCGGAAGCCCCTTGCTCGAAAGGCGAGGGGCTTTTTGTTGAAATGTGGATGCCCAACAAAAATGGAGAGCAGTCTCCTGCTGACGTCGAACCTCTCATTGACACCCGACCCAGTCTTCGGCGTCTCTTCGCGGACCTGTATCGCTTCATTTTACAAGCAGTGAATGGCGATAGGGCCATCGCGAATAAGCTTTTCGAAGATTACCTGGATGGAAAACTATCCGAAGAACTACTTGCTATTTCGCGAGGCTGGGTCAGCGCGGATCAAGCAGGCTCCTCTAACCGCATCGTTGAGGGCGCGTCGTTTAGAGGACGACGAGGGGCGCGGGAGGTAAGTGATGATGCCCTCACTACAGCGGCTTCGTGAGTAGCAAATCGCAGGCAAAGCGAGTATTGCAGCAAATCGAACGGTGCTCGTTCGCCGTGTGCGCGGCGACGCGCAAGATCGGCAGCCTCGACATCCACGACGAAAGCATTTTCCTCTATGCCTTATCGAACTAAACGGCGACGATCTGAGGCGTGCTCCCCTAGAAGGCCGTAAGGCCAGGCTTGAAATCGTCTTGGCAAAGGCCGCCCCTGGTATCCATTCAACGCGGCATGGAGGGCGACGGCGAGATCGTGTTTCGGCACGCCTGCACACTCGGCCTTGACGTATGTGGTCGAGTTCAAGACAGCCGGTGGCGAGGCGTTGGCGATCAGCGTGCCGGTTGGAGAGACCCGCGTGCTCAAGCACTTCCAGGAGCGTATGCCCTATGGGCTGTTTGTGCCTGACGTTTCGTGAGAAAGCTGGCATCTGAAAGTGCAAGGTGAGTGATGAACATCCGAGGTATCGCCGTCGCAATCGCGTTGTCCATTTGCGCGTCAGCTTGTGGTGAAGGGCCGAAAGGTGAACCTGGCGTCGTCGGGCCGCCCGGTGAAAAAGGCGAACCAGGTTCTGCGGGGCCTCCTGGGCCCGCCGGTCCTCCTGGCCCACCGGGCCCTCAAGGCGCGGAAGGTCCCGCTGGCCCGCCAAGCACTGCCGAGAGCGCCATTCGAGTTATACGTCT
>JAFAVP010000260.1 GCA_019242395.1 Alphaproteobacteria bacterium
CGGCGGGTTCGGCCTCACGCGCGCCATCGCCAACGAGTTTTTCGCCTGCGGTGTCGACTGCATCACCACCGGCAATCATTGGGCCGACCAGAAGGAGATTCTCTCCTTCATCGGCGACGAGGACCGCATCCTAAGGCCGCGCAATCTCCCGGCCGGTGCGCCGGGGAGAGGCGCCAATCTCTACCAGGCGCGCAATGGGCAGCATGTGCTGGTGATTAACCCGCTTGGCCGCGTCTTCATGGAGCCGCAGGACGATCCCTTCTCGGCGGTGGAAGCAGAGCTCTCTGCCTGTCCCTTGGGCGAAGCGGCCGATGCCATCGTTGTCGACATGCACGCGGAGGCCACCAGCGAGAAAATGGCGATGGGCCATTTCTGCGACGGCCGCGCCACCATGGTGGTGGGCACGCACAGCCATGTTCCGACAGGCGATGCACAGATTCTTCCCGGCGGCACGGCGTACCAAACCGACGCCGGAGCATGCGCAGACTACGACTCCGTCATCGGCATGGAAAAATTCGAGCCGCTGCAGCGCTACACACGCAAGCTGCCGACCAACCGCTTCTCGCCCGCAAATGGTCCGGCAACCCTTTGCGGCGTGTTCGTCGAAACCAATGAAAGAGGTCTGGCTGCCCGCATCGAGCCGGTACGCATCGGCGGCCGCCTGAAGCAATCGATTCCGGACGTGTGATCGCGGGGGCGACAACCATGCTGTGCCATGCTTCGCAAGATATGGAGTCTGTTGAAGGCAGGCATTGAAGCCTTCATCGAAGACGACGCGCTGAGCCACGGCGCGGCGATTTCCTTTTACATCATCACGGCCTTTGCGCCGGTTCTTTACATCGCGGCGGCGATCGCCGGCATGGTGTTCGGCTGGGAGGCGGCGACCAGCGCGCTACGCTACGAGATCGCCCGCCTGGTCGGGCCGGACGGCGCGCACATCGTGCATGTGGCGCTGCACAACACCTTAGTGAACCGGCACGGCTTCTGGCCCAATATTCTCGGCGCGCTATTGGTGATCGTCACGGCGTCCGGCGTGTTCGGCGAGATGCAGACGGCGCTCAACGCCTTTTGGAACGCGAAACCGCGCTTTACCGTGTGGGAACTGATCCGCACGCGCCTGCTGAGCTTGGGGCTTGTGCTGGCGCTCGGGTTCCTTCTGCTGATTTCGCTGGTGATGAACGCGATGGTCACGGCACTGGGCGACCGTATCGAATATGTGCTCCCAATCGGCAAAGCGCTCGCCGTTGCCATGAATTTCGGGATTTCCTTTGTGTTGATCGCGGTGCTGTTTGCGGCGATTTACAAGGTGCTGCCGGACGTGGCCCTGAAGTGGGGCGACGTGATCGCCGGCGCGCTCGTCACCGCCGCGCTGTTCCTGATCGGCGAGTATCTGATCGCGCTCTATCTCGGCAGCGGGTTGGTGGGGCAGCGCTATGGGGCTGCCGGCGGGCTGTTCCTGCTGCTGCTGTGGATCTACTACACCACGCAGGTGTTTCTGCTCGGCGCGGAATTCACCAAGGTTTACGCCAGCCGCCACGGCAGCCGCTCCGATCGGTAATGTTATCTCGCTGCCTTGCCGGAAATGCCAGAATTTGCTGCTCTTGTTGCGCAGCTGCGAGATCACACAGTCTCGGTTCGAGGATGCGAACGGTGGCATGAATGGCGTGTTTCTGCTTGAGGTTGCTGATCGAAATCGCCCCTCAAATGCCAAATCGTTGATTTTCCTTTGTTATTTTATGATCACCACGGCCGCGAGGGATACACTTTGGCCATTGATTGTTTACTCATGGCGACGTATATAGTCGCACATCCGAAGCGCCCCACTACATTTTACGAGGGCATTCGGACTACATGGGGCCCCTGCGGGGGCCCTTTTTACATGGGGGCTTAAGTGACCCGCGCGGCCATTTTCGTTGATGCTGGTTATCTTTTCGCACAAGGCTCGGTTGCGCTGAGCGGCGCGAAACAGCCGCGTACCAAGCTCCAACTAAATGTCACTGCCGTTATTGCAGAACTCGAGGCAGTTTTCCAGGCGAAGACGTCAGGATGCGAATTGTTGCGAGTGTACTGGTACGACGGTGCACTTGGCACAAGACCCACGCTTGAACAAACGACCCTTGCGCACACAGATAACGTGAAACTGCGGCTGGGGTTCATTAATAGCTTGGGACAACAGAAAGGTGTGGACTCGCTCATTGTAACTGACCTTATCGACTTGGGTAGGAACCACGCCATTTGTGATGCCATTCTGCTCTCCGGGGATGAAGACGTTCGGATCGGCGTGCAGATCGCACAACAGTTTGGCGTACGAATACATTTGGTCGGCATCACTCCCGTTCGGGGCTCCCAATCGCGAACTTTGCAGCAAGAGGCGGACACTACCACCGAATGGGATCAAGCTACGGTTGCTAAATTCCTTTCGATAGCTGCACCAGTTGCGCCGATACAAGCGAATGTACCTGTACAGCCTGCCGTACCCATTGGGGCAAACCCTGATCCAGTACTTGAGCAAGTGGTGGTGACGCTATGCGCATCGCTGGACAGCACGACCGGCCTTAGCCTAAAGGCTCACTGGCAAGCGCAGTTTGGGATCCCTCCGGAGTATGACGGGAAACTATTAGCCCAGGCGCGGGCCGCGGTCGGGCGCGAACTGACGTTGCCGGAGCGAAAGGCAATACGTGCCCGGTTCAAAGCTGTTGTTCAGTCGACCCCATAGCCATTTCCCTTATTGAGTATCCTAGCCAGCCTGAGCGGCAACGTCCTGGGTGCTTGAAGCGGGCGTCCCGCACGGCTATTTCACCGGCCGTCAGGTGATCCATGGCCGGCCATAGTCAGTTCAAGAACATCATGCACCGCAAGGGGCGCGTCGATGCCGTGCGCTCCAAGGTGTTTTCCAAACTCGCGCGCGAAATCACTGTGGCGGCGAAACTCGGCATGCCCGATCCCGATCACAACCCGCGGCTGCGCGCCGCGGTGCTGGCCGCGAAGGCGCAGTCCATGCCCAAGGACAACATCCAGCGCGCCATCGACAAGGCGGTGGGCGGCGGCGGCGAGAACATCGAGGAAGTGCGCTACGAGGGCTACGGCCCGGGCGGCGTGGCGCTGATCGTGGAAGCGCAGACCGATAACCGCAACCGCACCGGAAGCGACATCCGCGCGGCGTTTTCGAAATATGGCGGCGCGCTCGGCGAGCCGAACTCCGTCACCTTTATGTTCAATCGAGTCGGCGTGATTGCCTACCCGAAGACCAAAGGCAGCGATGACGCGATGCTGGAAGCAGCGCTCGAAGCCGGCGCCGACGAAGTAATTTCCGGCGAAGAGATGCACGAGTTCATCGCTTCGCTCGAGAGCTTCGGCGAAGTGCGCGACGCGCTGGAGGCGAAACTCGGC
>JAFAVP010000073.1 GCA_019242395.1 Alphaproteobacteria bacterium
GCCGGCGCGCTGATGATGCCGTACGGCCGCTTCATCGAAGCCGCCACCTCGGTGCGCTACGATCTCGATGTGCTGGCGGGACGTTTCGTCGCCAGCGTGGAACAGGTGGCGCACCGGATCACCACGCTTCAGCGCAGCGAACGGCGCGGCGTGCCCTTCTTTTTCCTGCGCATCGATCATGCCGGCAATGTGCTGAAGCGGATTTCCGCCGGAGGCTTTCCCTTCTCCCGCTTCGGCGGCATCTGCCCGCGCTGGCGCGTGTTCGACTGCTTCGCCGCGCCAGGCGAAACCCTGGTGCAGCATATCGGATTGCCGGATGGCGCGCGTTATCTCACCATCGCCCGCACGGTGGAAAGCGTGCGCACACGCCATCCCTTCACCGGCCGTCGCGTGGCTTTGTGCATCGGCTGTGACGTGAGCCACGCGTCGGCCGTGGTGTACGGCGATACGCTCGCTCTCGGTAGTCCGGAAAACGCGGTACCTACCGGCGTCGCCTGCCGTGTCTGTCTGGTACCCAACTGCCCAACCCGCGCGGCACCCGCCATGACTCAGCCGCTGAAGCTCGATCCCTGGCGCAAGAACACCTGGCCGTTCGAGTTTGCCTGAGAGCTAGGGCCCCTTCGTGCGTTGAGCACTGTCGCCCTGGCCCAGTTCACCCTGCTTGTTTGCAGGATCGCCAGCCTGGTGGCGGTCCTCGTTCACATCCTCGTGCGGATTCGCGCGCGCAATCGTCTGTCCACGATTGCGATGGTCCGGCGTGCAGTCCTTCGGTTCCTGGGTGTCCGTCGTGCTCATAGGTTTATCCAGGGTCGTCCCACACTGAACGGCTCTCTATGCTTGCTGTTCCGCGAAGGGCATATATCCGTCACCGGCCTGATCGCCCTTCGCCGCATGTTGTTTTCTTAACCTCTCAGCATCACTTTGATCGGATGCCCTCGCGCCGCACGCTTATGCACCGCGCCTATCAGGTCGCTATTGCGATCAAGGGGCTGGACGGTGCGATCGAATTTCTGGCCGGACTTTTCATCGCACTGGTGGGTTCGCGGCAGGTTTACCACTTCGCGATCTGGGCGACCGCACCGGAGATCGCGCGGCATCCGGAAAGCCATGCGGCGCACGCCATCCGGCACGGCGCCTACAACTTCGCCCACCACTCACACAGATTCGCGATCATTTATCTGTTGACGCATGGCCTCCTGAAGATCGGTCTCGTGGTGAACCTCTTCCTCGAGAACATGTGGATATTTCCCGCCTCCGTTGTGGTGCTGCTCGGCTTCATTGCCTTCATGACAGCGAAGCTGGTGGCGCATTGGTCACCATGGCTGTTCGCGTTCGCGCTCTTCGACACGCTGACCTTGGCGCTGGTGCTGAACGAATGGCGCGTCCGCCTTGCACAGCGGAAATGAACATGCCGAAGCTGTTCTGGATAGGATTTGCCGTTTTCGTGCTGGGGCAGCTGCCGCTTTGGACCATTATCGCAGCCGCCGATGCGGGCTTATGGCCCGATCCAAACCCCAATCCCGTCGGCCCCGGGCTCCTGGCCTTCGTGACATTCTGGCCGGGCGTGGCGCTGATCGCTTTAGGAGTTCTGCGCCGGTCTCGACTAGGTTGACGATCGCGATAACTAGGCCGCAGCGGCGTGGATCATGCTGCGCTCGATCCAGGAGAACACTTCCTCCGGCGCGCTGTGATGCACCATGTGTCCGGTGTCCGGCACCACATGCAGGGAAGCGATCCGCAGTTCGGCCTGCAGCCGGCGCGCCTGTTCCGGGGAGACGATCCGGTCGCCTTCGCCGGCAACAATCGTAACCGGCGCGCGGATGTGGCCGTACTCAGCGGACAAGCGCTTCGCTGCCGGAATCATCGCGGCTGTCTCTTGGCCAGTGGCGCGCAGCTGTTTCGGCCGCAAGGCAAGCGGCTTCAGGCAGCGGGAGAGTTTCCGCGAGACGGGCGCGGGCCCGAACAGCTGTCGCATCAGCGGCGCCCAGGTGAAGCGGCTCAGCAGCGGCCAAACCGTGTAGCAAAGTGCATCGCCTGCGACTGGCAGGGCCGGCAGTGAGAACGGCAGCACGTCCGGCCGCGGCGTGGGGAAGTAATACCCAGAGGCGAGTACAAGCGCCGCCACCAAGTCGGGATGTCGTTGCGCCAGCGCGAGCGCCACCAGCGTGCCCCATGAATGGCCGAAGATGACGGCGTGCTCCACGCCGAGTTTGCTAAGGGTTGCGGCGATCAGATCTGCCTGCTCCTCCGGCTGCATCAGTCCACGCGCAGGACGGGGGCTGTGCCCAAAACCCGGCCGGTCGATGGCAATCACGCGATGCTTCCTCGCCCCGCGCTCGATGAGGCCGCTGACCGCGAAATCGTCCACCGAACTGCCGTTGCCATGTAGCAGAACGAGCACTTTTCCCTCACCGCGATCCACAACATGCAACTCCTCGCCGTTCACGTGCAGAAAGCGGCCCATCGGCGGGCGCTGGCGCTCGGCTTTGCGCGCAAGCAGCACATTGGCCGCTGCTGCCATCCCGAGCGCAACCGCGCTGGCAATGGTCCAGCGGGCGAGCGGCCGCGGCAGAATATCCGGCATCATCATGGTCGCGCATCCAGATTGGGGAGAGACTCCAAACCACCAGCGGCGCTTCTAGTTCCCACCTCCATTGCGCTGCGCAGTGTCCGACCCGGTTGAAGTGGCGGGGCCCGCAACATATTTCCCTCACAGGCGAGAAGGGCGGGCGGCATGGGGGCGGTCCCAACACGAAGCGAAAGGCTTGCGGCCCGTTTGGCCGGCGCGGCCTATTTGATTGCCCTCCCGCTTTCCTTCTTCTCCGAGTTCTACGTTCTCGGTGCCGTCATCGATCCGAACAGCATGAGCGAAACCGCGCATCGCTTGCAGGAGCATCAACAGCTGTTTCGCTTGGGGACAGCCAGCAACTTCCTCGTGTTTGTCGCAGACGGTGTTCTCATTGCCTCGCTCTACTGGGTCTTGCGGCGGGTCAATCCTTTTGCGGCACTGCTCGCACTTGTTTGGCGCGTGCTGGAAACGGCGCTGCTGTTCGCCGCCTTAGTGTTCGATGCTCAGGCGGCAAGGCTTATGGGCGGCTCAAGTTACCTCTCAGGGCAGTCTCCTACGCAGCTGGCTTTGCTGGCTCGCCTTGCTATCAGCGGGCACGGCGCCGCGTACAACTTCGCACTAGTGCTTGCAGGGCTGAGCTCAACCGTCTTCGCGCTGCTATGGTGGAGGTCGGGATATATTCCAAAGTGGCTCGCGGGCTTCGGCGTGGTTGCTTCAATCCTGCTTGCGCTCGGGACCTTTATCGCCATCCCGTTTCCTGCGGCTCGATCCGTTATCACCAGCGATGTGTATGGCGATCCGATCGGGATATTCGAGCTGGTTCTGGGGCTTTGGCTCCTGTTCATTGGGCTGCCGAAAGATTCTGCGCGTGCCCGACCGGCAGTATAGATATTAGTCGCAGACACATGGAAGACCTGCTGGCATGACCTTCGTCATCAAAGCTCCCGTGCGCGATGTTGAGGCGCGGGAATTTGTCTTCACGGCGGTGAAGACGATGTACGGGGGGAAGCACATCGCGGCGGGCGATACGGTGTATGTTTTCGCGAGCGAGAATGCGCGCGGGCAGGGGCTTGTCGCCCGCGGTGTGGTCACAAAGGCAGAAGCAGCGCCGCGAAAACGCGGGCTGCCGCGGCAGACACCCCGTGTGAGCATTATGGTGCGGCGAGCGGTTCTCGCGAAGCAGCCGCTTGGGCGCAGCGATCTCAAGTCTTTCGCAAACTGGGACGATGGGCGACCCGAAACAGAACTCAATTTCAAATTCTACCGGCAGGCGACAGACAAGATCGCCGGCATCTCTGAGGCAGCCGCCACCTTCCTCGACACATTTTTCTGACGCCGCCGCCAAAACCAACCTCCTGCCCCCGGAAGCATGGATTTCTCTAAGCGGCAGGGTGCTCGGCTTTCGCGGACTTCTTCATCCCCAGCATGGGACGCCAGATGCGGGTGGGGATTTCCTCCACATGCCCAGCCTCAAGCTGGCCCAGGTGAAACGGCCCGAACTGGACCCGGATGAGGCGGGCGACCTTGCAGCCGAGCGATTCCATCAGCCGCTTTACCTCACGGTTCTTGCCTTCCTTGAGGCTCACCATAGCCCAGGCATAGGCACCGCGAGATCGCTCCAGATCCGCGATCACCGGGCCATAGCGGACACCATCGAGCGTGGTGCCGAGCGCCAGTTTGTCGAGATCGGGCTGGCGAATCTTACCGAAGAGGCGCACCCGGTACTTCCGTTCCCAGCCTGCGGCCGGCAGCTCTAGTTGGCGCGCGAAAGCGCCGTCATTGGTCAGGAGCAGCAGCCCTTCCGAATTGATATCCAGGCGGCCGACAGAAACCACCCTTGGCAGCTTCAGCGGCAGCTTCTCGAATACGGTTGGCCGCCCCTGCGGATCGCGATGCGTGGTCACGAGCCCTGCAGGTTTGTGGTAGCGCCACAGGCGGGTGGGCTCCGCATGCTTGAGCGGCCGTCCGTCTATAGCAATGGTTTGGCCCTCAAGAGCGCGGGTGCCCTGCTGCGTGAGCTTTTCGCCGTCGAGCGTGACCCTGCCGTCCGCGATCAGCTTCTCCGCATCGCGGCGCGAACAGATGCCCACACGGGCTATGATCTTGGCGATGCGTTCGCCCGAAGTGTTATCGTCTGCCAAGGAGGACTCAAGCATGGATGACGATGACTGGATAGCAGAGGCGCTGCGTGAGGCGGAAGCGGCTGCCAAGCGCGGCGAGGTGCCCGTGGGGGCGGTGGTCGTGAGCGGCGAGGGCGAATTGCTCGCAGCCGAGCGCAACCGCATTGTCGAGCGGCGCGATCCGACGGCCCATGCCGAGCTGCTGGCAATCCGTGAGGCCAGCCGGCGCATCGATAACGAGCGGCTGGTAGGTACTACGCTTTATGTCACGCTTGAGCCTTGCGTCATGTGTGTGGGCGCGATCTCGTTGGCGCGGGTCGCGCGGCTGGTGTTTGCGGCTGACGATCCGAAAGGCGGCGCGGTGCTGCATGGTCCCCGGTTCTTCGATCAGGCGACCTGCCACCATCGGCCGAAGGTTTCGCGGGCTGGCGATGGGAATCGTGCCGGCGATGTGTTGCGCAAATTCTTTCAGGCGCGGCGCGGTTGATTTGCCACCGCCCTTTCTGACACGCTGGCGCGCAGGAAAAGTGAAGGAGGCAGCAGTGGCATTGATCGTCTATGGAGCAAATCTCTCGCCCTTCGTGCGCAAGGTGCGCGTGGTCCTGGCAGAAAAGGGGCTGCAGTACTCGCTTGAGCCGATCAATCCGTTCGGGCCTCCCCCGGAGTTCGTCGAGATCAGCCCGCTGAAGCGCATTCCCGCCTTCCGCGATACCGATTTACCGGAGCCCAACCACCTCGCGGATTCCTCTGTCATCTGCGATTACATCGAGCACAAATATCCCAACCCGCCGCTTTACCCCCAGGAACCCTACGCTCGCGCGCGCGCGCTCTGGTTCGAGGAATATGCCGACAGCCAGATCGCGGCGAGCATCGTACGTCCGCTCTTCTTCGAGCGCGTTGTCAAGAAGCTGTTGAGGCAGGAGACTGACGAGAGCATCTGTGAAGCTGCGCTGCGCGACCAGGTGCCGGCTGTGGCCGATTACCTGGAGAAGGAAATCGGCGGCAGTGAATTCTTGGTTGGCAACATGTTTTCCATCGCGGATGCATCGGTGGGCACCATGTTCGTGAACATGCACCACACCGGGGAAGGGATCGATGCAGGCCGCTGGCCGAAGCTTGCTGCCTATGTGGCGCGGCTACACGCCCGGCCATCGTTCAAGGCGGCGATAGACGAAGAATCGCCTTTCGTTCAGCGGTTGCGCGCCGCCGCCTGAGCGTTTGTGCGCCGGCGCGCCACGAGCTGGTTGAGCCCTTCCACGATCCCCGAAAACGCGACGGCGAAGTAAAGATAGCCGCGTGGGATATGCACGCCCATTCCGTCGGCCACCAGCGACATGCCGATCAGCAGCAGGAAGCTGAGCGCGAGCATTTTTACCGTCGGATTGCGGTGCACGAAATTCGCCACCGGGCCCGACGCTGCCAGCATCACCAGAATGGCGATCACTACCGCGGCGATCATGATGGAGAGATGCTCGGCCATGCCGACTGCCGTGACCACGGAGTCGACCGAGAACACGAGATCGAAGACGGCGATCTGAAGAATGACGCCGACGAAGGAGGCGGCGGCATCGCGCCGCGCTTCTTCTTCGCCTTCCACCATGCCGTGGATTTCGCGGGTGCCTTTGGTCAACAGGAACAAGCCTCCGGCCAGGAACACCAGATCCCGCCAGGAGAAGCCGTGCCCCCAAACGAATAGGACAGGCGTGGACAACCCGATGAGAGCGGCAATGCCGGAGAGCAGCATCACGCGCATAATCAGCGCGAGCGAGAGGCCGATCCGCCGCGCCGCTGGCCGGCGCTCCAGCGCCAGGCGGTTGGAGGCGATCGACAAGAAGACGATATTGTCGATGCCGAGCACGACCTCGAGTGCGGTGAGCGTCGCCAGGCTGGCCCATGCATGAGGATCGGTGAGGAGGTTCATCATTGTTAGAACCAAGGCCGCGAGAGATCAGGAAAGAGCAACAGTAGAGTTTCCCGCGAAGCGATCAGCGCAATTCCCGCGCCGATAAATACGTCGCTCAGGAAGTGCGCGTTGAGCATGGCCCGAGTTAGCGCAAGGTATAGAGCAATGACGCACCAGAGCCATGCCAGCGAAGGGAAGACACCGCTGAGAATGACAGCCACGCAAAAAATTGTCATCGCGTGGCCGGAGGGAAACGAGTCGTGCTGCCAGTCGTAATGGAAGAAGCGGAATCCGTAGAGTTCGTGTTCGATTTCATCGCGCGGCCTTCTGCGGCCGAACACCAGCTTGATGCTGTGCAGGACGGCGCTGCTCGCCGCGAGGCACGCGAGAAACGCGAGGGACACACGTCCCATGCGCAGCAGTATGGGTAGATCGCCCCAAAGCCTTCTCGCCAGCCAGGACGCAGCAATAGCCGCGAGACAGGCCATCAACCAATGCGCGCCCTTCGCGAAATCCGTGGTCATCCGGATGTAGTGGAAGGTGCGCGAAGAAATCCGGTCGTGGAAAAGATGCGTTGCGCGCCGGTCGAGGGCGAAGCAGGCAAATCCGGTCAGCAGCAAGAGAACCCCGGCCCAAAGCAGCATGGGCCGCGTGCTTGCCGGGAGTCCCGGCGGCTGTCAAACGTGAGGGCTGCAGACTAGAGTTGCGGGACCGCTATCTCCGGAGGGGCGCAAATGGATTTCGATTATTCACCGCGGCAGCGCGAATGGATGAAGCGCGTCGGCGACTTCATGGAGCGCCACATCTACCCGGCCGAGCAGACCTATCACGCGCAGATGGCAGAAGCGCGCGACAGGGGCAATCCGTGGATCGTCGTGCCGGTTGTGGAGGAGCTGAAGGCGAAAGCGAAGGCGCAAGGCTTGTGGAACATGTTTCTCCCGGGAAGCAAGCACGGCGCGGGCCTCAGCAATCTGGAATACGCGCCGCTTTCCGAAATGATGGGCCGCATAGGCTTTGCCTCGGAGGTCTTCAACTGCTCGGCGCCCGACACCGGCAACATGGAGGTGCTGGACCGTTACGGCAGCCCGGCGCAACAGGAGCAATGGCTGAAGCCCCTGCTGGCCGGCGAAATCCGCTCAGCCTACATCATGACGGAGCCTGGAGTGGCCTCTTCGGATGCCACCAACATTTCCACCCGCATTGAGCGGCAGGGCGATCGCTATGTAATCAACGGCCGCAAATGGTGGTCATCGGGCGTGGGCGATCCTCGCTGCAAGATCATGATCGTGATGGGGAAGACCGATCCGGAAGCAGACAAATATCGCCAGCAATCGCAAATCCTGGTGCCGATGGACACGCCGGGCGTCACGGTCAAGCGCATGCTGCCCGTGTTCGGCTTCGACGATGCGCCGCACGGTCACGGCGAAGTGGTGTTCGAGAATGTGAAAGTGCCGGCGGAAAACATGATCCTCGGCGAAGGCCGCGGCTTCGAAATTGCGCAGGGGCGCCTAGGACCGGGGCGTATCCACCACTGCATGCGCACCATCGGCGTGGCGGAGCGCGCCCTGGAGCTCATGTGCAAGCGCGTGAAGACGCGCGTCGCCTTCGGCAAGCCCGTGGCCGAGCGTACCGTGACGCTCGAGCGGATCGCGCAGGCGCGCATCATGATCGACCAGGCTCGCTTCCTGACCCTCAACGCGGCGTGGATGATGGATACGGCGGGCAACAAGGTCGCGCGCAAGGAGATCGCGATGATCAAGGTCGCGGCGCCCGAGATGGCGCTGCAGGTGATCGACTGGGCGATCCAGGCGCATGGCGCGGCCGGCGTCTGCGATGATTTCCCGCTCGCGCAGATGTATGCGCATACGCGAACGCTCCGCCTCGCCGACGGCCCGGACGAGGTGCACCGCAACCAGATCGGCCGCCTGGAGCTCGCGCGCCATGCCTGACACGCCGGTCGCCAAGCGCCCGCACCTCGCGGTGTGGCCGAACTTCGTCCCGCACCGGCTGGACCTGCCGCGCACGAGCATTTTCGAGAACCTCGCGATCAGCGCGCGGCGCCATCCCAACAAGCCGGCCTTCATCTGCTACGACAGCCCGATCACCTACGAGGATCTCCATCGCGATGCCGTGCGGCTCGCGGGGTTCCTCCAGCAGCGCTGCGGCGTGGGCAAGGGCGATCGCGTGCTCCTGTACGCGCAGAACAGCATCCAGTTCGTGATCGCGTACTACGCGATCCTGCGCGCCGATGCGGTCGTCGTTCCGTTGAATCCGATGAATCTCACCGAGGAGCTGCGCCGCTACGCGAAGGACTGCTCGCCCAAGGCTGCGATCGCCGCGCAGGAGCTGTGGCCGCGCATCGAGCCGCTCGCTTCCGACGGTACGCTGGAGCATGTCGTCGTCGCGGCATACAAGGACTATATCGGCGCGGCAACCACGATCACCATCCCCGACGCATTTCGCATGGAGCGGCAGCCGATCTCGGGTGCCAACGTCACGCTGTGGACCGATGCGCTCGCTGCCGGGCTCGAGCCGCGCCCGCACACCGTGGGTCCCGATGACTTGTGCGTCATGCCATACACCTCGGGCACCACCGGCGATCCGAAGGGCTGCATGCACACGCATCGTTCGGTCATGCACACGATCGTCGCGGGCTCGTCATGGTTCCGCACGCTGCCCGAAGTGACCTACCTCGGCGTGCTCCCGTACTTCCACGTGACCGGCATGCAAGGCAGCATGAACCAGCCGATCTACATGGGAAGCACCGTGGTCATGTTGCCGCGCTGGGATCGCGAGGCGGCGGGTGCGTTGATCGCCCGCTACAAGGTCCAGGCGTGGACGCTGATCCCGACGATGGTCGTGGACCTGCTGGCGAGCCCCAACGCCGCGAGCTTCGATTTCTCGAGCATCCAGCGCATGACCGGTGGCGGCGCCGCGATGCCCGAAGCGGTCGCGACCAAGCTCCTCGACATGTGCAACATCCGCTTCGTCGAGGGCTATGGATTGAGCGAGACGATGGCACCGTCGCACATCAATCCACCGGATCGCCCGAAGAAGCAGTGCCTCGGGATCCCCATCTGCGACACCGACGCGATGGTGGTCGACCCCGAAACGCTCGCGGAGCTGCCGCCCGGCGAGGTTGGCGAGATCGTGGCGGCGGGCCCGCAGATCTTCCAGGGATATTGGGGAAAGCCTGAAGCGACGAAAGCCGCGTTCTTCGAGCGCGACGGTCGCAAGTACTTCCGCACCGGAGACCTCGGCCGCGTCGACGAGGAAGGCTATTTCTTCCTGGTCGATCGCCTGAAGCGCATGATCAATGCGGCCGGCCTCAAGGTATGGCCCGCCGAAGTC
>JAFAVP010000217.1 GCA_019242395.1 Alphaproteobacteria bacterium
ACCAGCAAGCCGCAGATCACGGCAAGCACGGCAATGGCCATGACCTGCAGGAAGAAGGTGAGAAAAATGAACCACCCGTCCGCCCCGAGGGACTTCAGTGTGGCGATCTCCGCCCGCTTGCGGCCGACAAAGGCGCTCACCGCCTGGCCGGCGCCCACGCCGCCAACAGCAAGCGCCGTCAATCCAACAAGTGTGAGAAACATGGTTATCTGCTCGACGAAGCGACGCAATCCCGGCGCGGCATCGTTGCGATCGCGGATTTGCCATCCGGCTTCGGGAAAGGCCTGCTTTGCGTCGGCCTTGAAGCGGGCAATGGAGATGCCCGGAAGCATCGCCACCCGGTAGCGGTATTCGATCAGGCTGCCGGGCACGACAAGGCCGGTGCGCCGCAGCGCTTGTGCCGAGATCAGCACATGCGGGCCGAGGCTGAAGCCGTCCGAGACGCGGTCCGGCTCGTTTTGCAGCACGGCGGCAACACGGAAATTCTGGCCGCCGATCCGCATTGTTCCGCCTACGGACAGATGGAGGCGGTCGAGTAGAGTTCGCTCAGCGGCCGCGCCGCAAATCGCATGCGGGCTCTGGTTCTCCCCCTGCGGAGCGGGGGGAGTGCCGCGAAGCGGCGAGGGGGGCGGCACAACCTCGCCCCCTCCACCGCCTTCGGCGGTCCCCCTCCCCCGCTTTGCGGGGGAGGAGCCCGTAGGCGAATTGCATTTCAAAGCGATGCGCAACGGAAAGTAAGGCGACAATGCCGCAGTGCCATACAGCGGATATGCGCCGTCCACTGCCTTCAGTTCGATCAATTGCCGTTCGTCTTCCCTGCCGTTCTTCAGGGCGTACGCCATGGCGCGCATCGAGGTCACTTCGGACACGCGTCCATAGCGCGACAAGAATGCGTGTTCGCCTGTGGTGGCTGCGCGGTGAACCAGTTCAGTGGACACGTCACCACCCAGCAACTCACGCCCCTGCGACGCCAGTCCGGTGAGCATCCCTGCAGCGAGCGAGCCGATGCCGGCAATTGCTGCTACACCGAGTGTCAGGCAGGCGAAGAAAATGCGGAACCCCGCAAAGCCGCTGCGCAATTCGCGGCGCGCGAGGCGCGCTGCCAACCAGACGGTACTCATGCCCGCACCCGCTCGTCCGCCACAATGCGGCCGTCCATCAACCGCAGGATGCGATCGCAGCGCCGCGCCAGCGCCTCTTCATGCGTCACCAGAAACAACGTGCTGCCCGCGCGCGCTCGCAGTGCAAAAAGCAGCTCCGCGACGCCCGCGCCGGTTTGCGCATCGAGATTGCCCGTGGGCTCGTCCGCGAACAGGACAGCAGGCTTCGGCGCGATGGCGCGGGCGAGCGCCACCCGCTGCTGCTCGCCGCCGGAAAGCTGGGCCGGGTAGTGATCTACGCGCGCGGCCAGTCCCGCGGCCGTGAGTTCTTCACGCGCGCGTGCAAACGCGTCGTCCGCCCCCGCCAGCTCCAGCGGCACGGCCACGTTCTCCAGCGCCGTCATCGTGGGAATGAGATGAAACGACTGAAACACAATGCCCACGTGGCCGCGCCGGAAGCGGGCCAGAGCATCTTCGCCTAGCCTTGTGATGTCGGTACCGGCGATTATGGCGCGCCCTGCGGTTGCTGCCTCGAGCCCCGCCGCTACCATCAACAGTGACGACTTGCCGGAGCCTGACGGCCCCACCAGTGCCACCGCTTCGCCCGCTTCCACCTGGAGCGATACGCCCGCGAGAATATTCACGGGCCCCGCGGCGCTGGTCAGCGTCAGGCTTATATCTCGAAGAACGATAGCAGGAGGGGGTGCGAGCATCAGGGGTCATATAGTGCGAGCCCGCTGCCGGTGACACTCTTGCCGGTTCAGCTCGTGCGGGTTGCGGCGCGGGTGCCGCTGGCTATAGTCCCGGCCCTTCAAGGGACAGGTGGCCGAGAGGCTGAAGGCGCGCGCCTGGAAAGTGCGTAGACGGTGACGAGCCGTCTCGAGGGTTCGAATCCCTCCCTGTCCGCCATCGCCCGTTTATCGAGGAGGAAGAGCGGAGGAACGGCAAGCGAACTGCTGTTCGATGTGCAGCTGTCGCTGCAGTTCTCCAAAACTAGGGCGAAATTTTATAAACGGCGCCGAAATGGTGGTGGGCGCCGATGCCAGCGCCCACAGCATAAAAATTCCCGGAGGGATCCGCGATCACCCCAGCGTAAGGAGAACCATCTTTCTCTGGAAAGTTAAAGTCAACCACAGCGGTGTGACCGTCCGGCCAATGTTCAATAAAGCTGCCGGCACCGTATCGGGCGCCTGCTGATGTCGTATTGTACAGGTAACCATTCGCACCCTTCAGAAGAGTACCTTCGGGATGTCCGCCTCCGACGGTGGAGTTATAATAAGTCGACAAAATAGTTTCGTGACCATCGGGCGCAAGCTTGAACATTGTTCCCCAGCACGGCTGTCCATTGCATAGCCCGCCTCCATTGCTGGTCGTCCCATAAAGATT
>JAFAVP010000223.1 GCA_019242395.1 Alphaproteobacteria bacterium
TAGGTGCAGCGGCCAATCCGGGCCGTCGCAGCAATTCCAGCCTGCTTCAGGCGGCTCTCCACGAAGCCCGGTAGGTCGAAGCGCAAGTGCTGAGGCCGATCGCTCGGCACGAACCATTGCGCATTCGCGGAATCTGCCTGCTCGAAATGCGCGGCGAAGTCCGAGCCTACCTCGTAGCTTTGTTGTGAAATGCACGGGCCTATGGCCGCCACGATTCGCCGGCGCTGGGCCCCGAGCGATTCCATTGCCTCAACGACCGAATCGAGCACCCCGGAGAAGGCGCCCTTCCAGCCTGCGTGACCCGCTCCGATCACCTTGGCGTCCGGATCGGCAAGCAACACCGGCGCGCAATCAGCCGTGAGAATGCCCAAGGCTATCCCAGGGATGTTCGTCGCCATCGCATCTGCCTTTGGACCAAGGCCCAGGTCCCACGGCTGCATGACCTTCACGGCTTTCGCGCTGTGAATCTGATAGAGCGTGAGCAACTCTACTCCCGGCCCACGCGCGAGTTCTTCCATGGCGCGGCGGCGGTTCTCAATCACCAGCAGGCGGTCGTCGCCAGAACCTGGACCGCAATTCAGGGAAGAAAAAATGCCGGAAGACGCGCCGCCCCTGCGGCCGAAGAAGCCATGCGCGAGTCCGGCCCCGTTCAGTATCTCCGCTGTCAACTGCAACATCAGAAGCCGGCTGGGACGGGGGCTGCTTGAGGAAGTATGGCTATCGCTTTGAACAATTCACCCATCTGGAGAGGTGATATCAGCCGCTCGACCGCCGCGGCAATCGTGGCGCGCTGATTGGGATTGCTCCGCGCCAGACGGTCCGCCCGGTCTGCGATTCCGAGGGAGAGCAAGAAGGCTCCTTGTCCCACCGGACCGTGGGCGCGCGTACCACCTTTCTCCGCCGAATGCGCGAGCGCCGCGAAGTCTACATGGGCCGAGAGATCGGCTTCTCCGGGATTGTCCAAGACGCCTGCATATCGCTGCCGGGAAACAGCTTGCAGGGTTTCCCCAAAGCCTGCCTTCGCACCGTAGCCATAGTCCACGATCAAGGCAGCGCCCCCATTCGCGGCGATGGCTTCCGCAACACGCTCCACGATGCCCTCGCCCGGGCCACTGGTTTCGTAGATCGTACCCAGTTCCGGCTTTCCGCGTTCGGGTGGCGGCTGGATCGGCAAGGGCTGGGGCGAGAGGGCGAAGGTCAGCGCACCTCTCCCATCCGAGCCCACCATGCGCTCGCACCAGCGCCGTTCGGTGAACACGAATTGCCGGATGGGCAGCGCATCGAAGAATTCATTGGCTACCAGAAATAGCGGCCCCCCCTCGGAGAGGCTTTCATCGAGACGATTGGCCCAGCGGACTGGAACTGCCGCGCTGCCTAGCTTCTCCGCTTGCGCTCTCCGCAAGGCGGCACTTGTCTCCACCAGCACGACCTGAATCGCTGCCAGAAATGCGGGATCGAGCTTTGCCGCGCGCAGCACATCGGCCATCAACGTCCCGCGGCCGGGACCAAGTTCGATCAGCGTTACAGGGGTGCGTGACCCTTGATCGCGCCAGGCCTGCACGATCCAGGCTCCCAGAAGCTCGCCAAACATCTGGCTGATCTCCGGCGCGGTGACGAAGTCGCCACGGCGGCCGATCGGGTCCTGCGTCGCATAATAGCCGAGCACGGGATCGTGCAGCGCGATGCTCATAAACTGCGCGATGGAAATCGGGCCCTGTGCCGCGATCAGCCGTGCGATGCGCTGCCCAAGCGCATTCATTTCGCTGCTGAAACGGGCGGGCGTGCGAGAGCAATGGCGTAAACGATCAAGCCCGCCAGGATGAGCGGCACGCACAGCGCCATCCCCATGGTGAACCAGCCCAAAAACGGCGCGTCCGGCTCACGGAAGAACTCCACGAAGAAACGGAACAGACCATATCCGGTGAAGAACGTTCCGGTGATCAGTCCGGGCCGCTGCTGCCAGCGCAGCACGCGGAAACAGAACTGCACGATGATGAACAACACGACGCCTTCGAGGAAACACTCGTAGAGCTGACTTGGATGCCGTGGCAATCGATCAGGCGCGCGGGGGAAGATCATCGCCCACGCAACGTCCGTGGGGCGGCCCCACAATTCACCGTTGATGAAGTTCGCCATGCGCACCAGCGCAATCCCGAGAGGCGCCACACTGGTCACGAGATCCCCGATGCTGAACAGGTTCAGCTTGCGCCTCCGGCAGAACAGCCAGATGGCAATAGCAAGTCCCAGGACACCGCCGTGAAACGACATGCCGCCTTCCCATACGGCCACAAGCTTGATCGGGTGGGTGAGGAAGCCATAGGGAAGGCCCCCGCAGAAAGAAGCGGGGGAGACCGTACAAAGAATAGTCCCATAAAACAGATCCCAGCCTACGCGGCCGCCGATAATGATCCCCAGCGTCGCCCACACCACGAGGTCGCCGATATCGTCCGCGGTGGCGGGGGCCTTCCCATCGAACGGCGGGTTTGACCATAGCGAGCGGTCCCGCAGCGTTCGTCCAATGATCCACCAGCCCGAGAGAATGCCGACGATATAGGAAATCGCGTACCATCGGATCGCGAGCGGGCCGAGGTGTACGAGAACGGGATCTATTCTGGGATACGGAATGACCATGGGCAGGCGATATTAGAGGATAGGGACCAAGGGAATAGCATCGGCTTGCCCCGCAGTCATCGAGCCGCCATATAGGCGCTATGCAGACCGAAAATCCGATCCTTGATGGACTCGCCAAACTGTTCACCGATGCGGCGGGCGCGGCGAATAGCGTTCGCACCGAAATCGATACCTTCATGCGGCAGCGCCTGGAGAAGCTGGTGACTGATATGGACTTCGTGCCGCGAGAGGAGTTCGAGGCGGTCAAGGCGATGGTGGTCCAAGCGCGGGCGGAAAACGATCGCCTTGCACTGCGGCTCTCGGAACTTGAAAGCAAGGTAAACGGCGGTGCTACCGGGCCGCTCGGCAGCGGATCCGCCGCAGGCACGTTTTGAAAGCTGTGGGTTCCCGGACTCGTCCAAAGCGCTCGCCGCGAGGACTCTTGTAAGGCCACAAAATCTTGTGTCAGTTAGAAGCACAGGTGCTTCGTTTTGCGTGCGCCTCCCGGCGCCAGGGAGTTCCGAATGTCTCTTGCCCAAGTTGACGAAGTTGTCGCCGCTCCGCATCCGCTCGACATGCTTGAGCATGCGGTGGAAGAGAACGGCTGGGCCTTCGAGCGCAGCGGCAAGGACGAGTTGAACCTCTCGGTGACCGGCCGCTGGTGCGACCACCATTTCTGCTTCACCTGGCGTGACGAACTGCAATCGCTGCATCTGTCGTCGGCCTTCGACATGCGAGTGGAGGACAAACGGCGCTCGGAAGTCGCCAACCTGCTGATGTATGTCAACGCCAAGCTCTGGCTCGGTCACTTTGACCTTTGGCCGGAAGACGGCACCCTGGTGTTCCGGCACGCTATGATCTTCCCGGAAGCGCATGCGAGTGCGGCGCAATGCGAATCGCTTCTGCACCTCGCGGTGGAAGCCTGCGAACACTACTACCCGGCATTCCAATTTGTGCTGTGGGGAGGAAAGACCGCAGAGGAAGCCGTGGCCGCAGCAATTTTGGAGTGTGCCGGACAGGCGTGAGCCAGCCAGTTCTGCTTGTTGGCGCGGGCCGCATTGGAGGCGCCCTCCTTAAGGGATGGATCGCGGGCGACATTGGCCCGATCGGGGTGGTCGAGCCGCGGCCCTCGTCCGATTTGCGGAAACTTGCCCGGCTGCATGGCATCCCTCTGTGGGAGAAAATCGAACGCCTTGCCACACCGCCACGCGCCTGCGTCATCGCATTGAAGCCGCAAGTGCTCCGGATCGAGGCAGGGCAATTAAAAGCGGTAGCGCAGTCCGGGGCGCTCATGGTTTCTGTGGCTGCCGGGACGACGATAGCCCTCTTATGCGGCGTCTGGGGGCGCAAGGCCCGCATCATCCGGGCCATGCCCAACACCCCTGGACGGATTGGCCAGGGTATTTCCGCGTTATATGCCGGGCGGGGAACAACGTCTCAGGACCGCAGGCTTGCCGAGGCCCTGCTTACGGCATTGGGTGAGACTTTGTGGGTCCGACGCGAGACCTTGATCGACGCTGTCACGGCTGTATCCGGCTCCGGTCCGGCTTATGTCTTTCTGCTGGTCGAGGCGTTGGCGGAGGCGGCATGTGCCGGGGGCCTGCCCAGATCGGATGCAGAGAAATTGGCGCGCGCTACGGTTGCGGGTGCGGGCGCACTGCTGCGTGTGGATAAGCGCTCCGCTGCCGAGCTTCGCAAGGAGGTGACAAGCCCGGGCGGCACGACGGAAGCTGCCTTGAAGATACTGCTCCGCGCGAATGGCATCCGGTCCTTGATCGGACGAGCGGTCCACGCGGCGAAGATGCGGGCGGAAGATCTCGGCCGCTGATCACACCGGCAGAATAATCACAGCCTGCAGTCCTCCAAGGTGGCTTTTCGCGAGTACGATGTCGCCACCATGTGCGCGCGCGATATCCCGGGCGATGGCAAGACCCAGACCCGAGCCGCCCGCCTGCAAGTTGCGTCCTTCGTCCAGCCGTTGGAATGGCCGGAAGGCCTCCTCATAGCGTTCTTCCGGAATTCCGGGCCCATCGTCGTCGACCCGTATTTCGATATGCTCGCCATTGCGCTTCAGCGCCACCGTGACATGGCGGCCGTGTTTCAGAGCGTTGTCGATCAGGTTGGTAGCGCAGCGTTTCAGCGCGTGCCGGCGGACCGACAGTACGGTGCCCGGTTGTGCGGCAACGTGGAGCTGATTGAGGCTCGTGCGCCGCGCGCCTGCGGCAGAGGCTGCGGCCTCCTGGACGACATCGGCAAGATCGGTTTCGCGGGCCTCTTCACCGCCTTCGCCTCGCGCGAAATCGAGGTACTCGTTGAGCATGTGCTCCATTTCGGCGAGGTCCTGCCGCAGCGCCCGCACCTCGGCGCTTTCCCCCATCATCGCCAACTCCAGCTTTAGACGCGTAAGTGGCGTTTTGAGATCGTGGCTTATTCCAGCCAGCATTTCGGTGCGCTGCGTGACATATCGCTCGATACGCTGGCGCATCGTGATGAATGCCTGCGCCGCGCGCCTGACCTCACTTGCTCCATAAGGCTTGAAGTCCGGGACGGCGCGGCCCTTCCCGAAACTCTCGGCGGCGCGCGCCAGCTGTTCGATCGGCCGTACCTGATTGCGCAGGAAAAGGATGGCCAGGGCCAGCAGCACCAGCGAGGAACCCACCATCCAGAGAATGAAGACGTCAACGTTGGAGGCGACCAGCCGCTGGCGCGGAATTTTCAATTGGAGGAGTCCGTCTTTCACCTGAACGACCACTTCAACGGCGTTGCCGACATAGCGCGAGCTGAAGGGGCGCCGCGCACCAAGCTGCCCCTCAAACATCGCAGACAGCGCATCCTTCAGGTTTGCGATGGCATGCCGGTAGGGCCGCATTAGATGCTGGCCCGGGAGTGTGTTGATCTCAAAGCCCAGATTGCGTGCCGCCATCTGCAACAGCGCAGCTCGCTCTGCGCCTGGCGGATATCGCTCCTCCAGGTTCGTCAGAAACACCACATCGGCCGCTGCACCTCGCCCCATGCGGCCCAGCATCACATCATAATGCCGTTCGAAAAAAATGTAGGTGACGATGCCCTGCAGGATCACCACCGGGGTCACAATGATGATCAGCGACCGTCCAAAGAGGCCGCGCGGCAGCAGGCGTTTCATCGCGCGGAACGGATGGAAGCGCAACATGGGTTCTACGTGACACGGTCCGGCACAAGGACGTAACCCACGCCGCGAACCGTCTGGATGTACAGCGGCAACTTGGGATCGTCTTCGATCTTTCGCCGCAGCCGCGTCACCTGCACGTCGATCGAGCGCTCCAGGCTCACGCCCAGCCGGCTGCAAAGGTCGGTCCGTGAAAATGGCCTGCCCGTGTTCGCGGCAAACAGCTTAAGCAAGGCCACTTCAGCCGTGGTGAGCCGCACCGGCTTTCCCTTTCGCCGGAGCTCGCCGCGATCGGGATCGAAAATGGCATTGCCCATCTTGACTTCGCGATGGGGCGGCTGCGGCGGCGCCGCGCGGCGGAGCAATGAAGCACAGCGCAAGACCAGTTCACGGGGCTCGAAGGGTTTCGGGAGATAATCGTCGGCTCCGGTTTCGAGGCCCGCAATGCGGTCTTCTGCTTCCCCGCGGGCCGTAAGCATCAGGATCGGCACCTGCGAAGCCGCCCGCACGCTACGGGTGAGATCGAGGCCGCTCTCACCGGGCATCATCACATCAACGATCAGCAGGTCGAATGCCATCCCCTTCATAAGGGCGCGGGCCTCCTCGGCGCCTGTGGCCGTGGTGACCCGGAACCCATTCTGCGACAGGTATTTCTGGAGCAGCGCCCGCAAGCGCTCGTCATCGTCAACCACGAGAATATGCGGATCGTCTATGCCTGCGTGGCCGTTCATGCTCCGGCCTCTCGCCAATCACGTGGATGCCGAAGCTGAGGGCCGCCTGCATCCTCAGCCCCGCGCCGGTACCGCTGCCGGTATGGCGTGCCAGGCTGGCCGGCACCTTGCTTCCCGCTCGGGCATGGATGTAGGGAGCCCGCTTGGCGCCGTCCCATATGCGTCCGGTCGACCATGGTGAAGATGTAGCCGCCTCCAGCGGGGACGGACAAGCCTGCCGAATTCGCGCGGTCGCGCGTTAAGGGTGAAGAGATGGCCGAGATCATTCCATTCGACAAGCGTGAGGGTTTCATCTGGCTGGACGGCGACATGCTGCCGTGGCGCGATGCCAAGATTCACGTGCTCACGCACGGGCTTCACTATGCCTCCAGCTGTTTCGAAGGCGAGCGCGCCTACTCGGGGCGCATTTACAAGCTGGAGGACCATACCGAACGGCTTTTCGAGTCAGCCCGCATCCTGGGGATGAAAATTCCTTTCACGCCGGAGCAGATCAGCACGGCCAGCAGGCGGGTGGTCGAAGCGCAAGGCTTCCCGGACGCCTATGTGCGCCCGGTCGTGTTCCGCGGCAGCGAGCAGATGAGCGTGGCGGCACCCTTGTCGAAAACGCATGTCGCGATTGCGGTGTGGCAGTGGCCTTCCTATTTCGATCCCGTGCAGAAGATGAAGGGGATTCGGCTGACTATCGCGGACTGGAAGCGGCCGTCGCCGGAGACAATTCCTTACAAATCGAAAGCCGCGGGCCTCTACATGATCTGCACGCTTTCGAAGCATGCGGCGGAAGCCACCGGCTATCACGATGCGCTGATGTACGACTATCGCGGCTATATCGCGGAAGCGACCGGCGCAAACGTGTTCTTCGTCGACGGCGGAAAACTGATCACGCCAACAGCGGACTGTTTCCTCGATGGCATCACGCGCCGCTCCGTGATGGAGTTGGCGCGGGCCCGGCAGATTCCGGTGATCGAGCGGCACATTGCTCCGGATGAACTGCCCCGCTTTTCCGAATGCTTCCTCACCGGGACGGCCGCGGAAGTGACGCCGGTAAGCGAAATCGGCGCGCATCGTTTTGCGCCTGGGCGCATCACCGAAACTCTGATGAACGACTACCACGACGACGTGCGCAAGCCGGTATCGAGCGTCAGTCTGCGCGCCGCCACCGGCTGAGCGCCGCATCGTCGGAGCCGCGCGCCTCTACCCATCTGGCTGAGCCATGACGTTCTTCCGATTTCCAGAACGGCGCGCGGGTCTTGAGGTAGTCCATCAGGAATTCGGCCGCCTCGAAAGCCGCTTGCCGGTGCGCAGAAGCGACACCCACGAGCACGATATTCTCGCCGGTGGTGAGTTTTCCGATGCGATGAATGACTGTGACACCGAGCAATGGCCAACGCCCATTCGCTTCTTCGACATGGCGCGCAATCTCGCGTTCCGTCATGCCGGGATAATGCTCCAGTATAAGTGAAGAGAGACCGTCGTCGCCGCGCACAGTGCCGGTGAAAATGACGATCGCACCTACAGCAGAAGTCTTCAATGCGGTAACTTCGCTGCTGAGATCAAAGTCGACGCGTTGAATGGAAATGCGAGTGCTCATGACTCATCGCCACTGAATCTCCCCCGCCCCCGCTTCAGCGGGGGATAGGGTTGGCCTGAGGGGGTGCGCATCTCCGATACTTCGAAGTTAGGGAGTACCCATGATCACTCCGGCCCAAGGCTTCACATAACCTCGGCCATCAATCACGGTCACTTGGTACGCAACCCCGAGTGCACAGTTAGCCTTGTAGATTCGAGCACCCTGCTTCTTCAACGTGAAGACGGCCACCCAAAGCTCATCCAGAGCTGTGCATGAGTAACCCGCCTCGCGTATTTGGTTCCTGGCTTCCTGCTTGTCCGCGTCTCTGACAATCTCTTGAAATGGCAGCTTCTCGAATTTCGCGCCGTCCAGGGCTTGCACGCGCACCGAAACCACTCGTGCCTTTTGTCCGGCCATCGCCGAGGGCATCCCGCCCAAAACAGTAGCGACTAGAATTGATGTAAACCCCCTCATCTTACCGCCCACCGGGAAACCAGCCATTCGTATTCTTGTACGGGCGCGAATGTTTGGTCTAGCCCCCTGTCACCGGAGGAAAGAAGGCGACTTCGTCACCGGTGCGCACAGAGGCATCCCAGCTGACATGCTCCTGGTTCACGGCAGCGCGGAGGCGCTTGAGGTCAGAGAACACGTCAGCGAAGGCACCTCCTCGCGCGTGCAGATGCGAGGCAAGCTCTGACACCGTGCGCACCTCATCAGGCAATAAAATTTTTTCTTCGCCGGTTCCAAGTTTCTGGCGCACCCAAGCGAAGTAAAGAAGCGTCACGCCGCTTCTCCGGCGTGGCGATGCGTGGACGCCTTCCGGGCGCGGCGCTGCTCGCGCGCGGCCCGCGCCCGCGGGTGCAGGTGTCTGAGCCCCGCGCGAAAGTAGGCGTAGCCGGTGCCGACGGTCAGCGCCGCAGCCAGCCACAGGCCGCTATAAGCGATCCAGCTATAGATCATCGCCTGGTCTTCCAAGAGCCAGCGTTGAGCCAGAGGGTCGAGCAGCATGGCCCCGATCGCAATCATCTGAATGGTGGTTTTCGCCTTCGCGATTCTGGTGACAGGTACGCTCACTGCGGCTCCAGCGAGGAACTCGCGTAGCCCTGAAACCAAGATCTCGCGGGAAAGTATGACCAGCGCGGGCACCAGCCTCAGAAGACTCCGCAGGCCGTGAGACGGATCCATCGCCACGTGGTAGACGGGCCGGTGCAAATCCTCGGGGTCGAGGTGCGGCGTACCGTAGCCGCCCTCCGCGATCAGCATCATCAGAGCGACTGCAACCAGGATTTTGTCGGCAATTGGGTCCAGCATGCGCCCGAAATCCGAGCCCGCGTTCAGTTTCCGGGCGGCAAGGCCGTCCAGGGCATCCGTGGCCCCCGCGATGCAAAAGATCACGAAGGCGGCAATGCGGGCGGGGGCGCCTGGAACCGCCACCAGTAGCGCGAACACCGGCACCAGCAGGATGCGCGAAATGGTGATGAGGTTCGGCAGGTTGAACATCGGTTCTACTTTAACACCGAGCCTCAGCCGTTTGGATGAAAGAAATCGTAAATCTTTTTCGCGAGCGCGCCACTCACCCCGGCGACAGCCTGTAAATCCACAAGGCTCGCCGCCGAAACTGCCTTGGCCGAGCCGAAATGCTGCAGCAGGGCGCGCTTGCGTGAGGCGCCGACGCCGCCGATCTCGTCCAGCGGATTGGCGCCGATCGCCTTGGATCGCCGCTGGCGATGACCGCCGATGGCGAAGCGGTGCGCCTCATCGCGCAGCCGCTGAAGATAATAGAGTACCGGGCTGCGCGGATCGAGGCGGAAGGGCTCGCGGGCCGGCATGTAGAGATGCTCGCGGCCGGCATCGCGGTCCGGGCCCTTGGAAATGCCGACCACCGCCACATCTTCCACGCCCAGATCGGCGAACACCTGACAGGCCACCGCCAGCTGCCCCGGGCCGCCGTCGATCAGTGCCAGGCTCGGCCACTTGGCTTTCGCTTCGTCCGCCTCATTCTCCTTGATCAGGCGCGAGAAGCGCCGGGTCAGCACCTCGCGCATCATCGCGTAATCGTCGCCGGGGGTAAGCTCTGTCGAGCGGATGTTGAACTTGCGGTACTCGCCCTTCTCGAAGCCGTTGGCGCCGGCCACGATCATCGCGCCCAGCGCCTGCGCGCCCTGGATGTGCGAATTGTCATACACCTCGATGCGGCGCGGCGGCGCTTCCAGCCCAAAGGTTTCCGCCACGCCTTCCAGCAATTCGCGTTGCGCTGAATTTTCCGCCATGCGCCGCGCCAGCTGCTCGCGCGCGTTCTGCAGCGCCATCTGCAGAATGTCGCGCTTCTCGCCCCGCTGCGGCACGGCAATTTCGACGCGAAAATTCTGCCGCACCGACAAAGCTTCCGCGAGCAACGCGCAGTTGGGAATAT
The DNA here is from genome assembly GCA_019242395.1 of Alphaproteobacteria bacterium. GTDB lineage: Bacteria > Pseudomonadota > Alphaproteobacteria > Micropepsales > Micropepsaceae > Rhizomicrobium. The sequence continues at coordinate 10,467 of JAFAVP010000223.1, forward strand.
CGTGCGATAGCAGGATTCGCTTCGGCGCCTCTCGCTCATCGTAGAACTGGCCGACAAACGACTCCAGTACCTCCTCCAGCGACAGCTCGCGATCGTGCTTTGGAAAGTAAGGGCGGTTGCCCCAGTTCTGCCCCGCGCGGAAGAAGAACACCTGGATGCAGGTCTGCCCGCCCTCGCTGAAGGCGGCGAACACATCGGCTTCCGAGAACGTGATGGGATTGATGCCCTGATGCAGCTGGATATGGCTCATCGCGCGGATGCGGTCGCGGTAGCGCGCTGCCCGCTCGAAATCGAGTGACTCCGACGCCTCGCCCATCTCCTTCACTAGCAGCGCCTGCACGGTGCGGCTCTTGCCGGTGAGAAACACCTCGGCTTCGCGCACCAGCTCGGCGTAAGCCTCTTTCTCGATGCGGCCGGTGCACGGCGCGCTGCAGCGCTTGATCTGGTGCAGCAGGCACGGCCGCGTGCGCGATTCGAACACGGAGTCCGAGCACGAGCGCAGCAGGAAGGCGCGCTGCAGGGTGTTGAGCGTGCGGTTGACGGCGCCGGCGCTGGCGAACGGTCCGAAATAGATGCCCTTGCTGCTCTTGGCGCCGCGATGCTTCAGCAGTTGCGGAAATTCGTGATCCTGCCTGAGCAGGATGTTGGGAAAGGATTTGTCGTCGCGGTAGGAGACGTTGTAGCGGGGCTTCAGCCGCTTGATGAGGTTCGATTCCAGCAGCAGCGCTTCGACTTCCGACGCCGTGGTGACGAACAGCATCTCGGATGTTTCGGTCACCATGCGGGCGATGCGCTCTGTGTGGCCGCCGGCTTTGGCGTAGGAAGCAACGCGCTTTTTCAGGCTTTTGGCTTTGCCAACGTAAAGCACCGCGGCGTTCGCATCGAGCATGCGGTAGACGCCCGGCGCATCCGGCAGCGTCTTCACATAGGCGGCAATCCGCGCCTGCCCTTTCAGAGCTTCGGTGACCGTTCCGTCGTTCATCGCTCCCGATATAGTCGCCGCCCTTTCCGGCATCAAAGCGGCGGTGTCGCGCTGGCTTCATACTCCCGCGCTCGCCCTTCCTTGGGAGGAAGGCACCTCTTCCCGCTGTGTTTACGGCTGAAATGGGATGTGCCACTCTCAGGCGGCACATGGGGCGAGAGATGCTGACGGGGCAGCTGGCGCTTATCACCGCTTCCGTGTTCGCGGGAGCCGCGCTCTACATCAACTCGGTGGAGCAGCCTGCGCGTCTCGGGCTCGACAGCCAAGCCCTGCTCACGGAATGGAAGCCCGCCTACAAGCGCGGAACGCTCATGCAAGGTCCGCTTGCCATGGCGGGATTCCTGCTCGGGCTTCTGGCGTGGTGGCAGACGAAGAATCTGGCATGGGTCATCGGAGGCGTGCTGATGCTGGCAAACTGGCCCGTAACGCTGCTGGTGATCATGCCGTTGAACCGCCGACTGATGGCGACGGATGTTGCCACGCCAGAGAGCCGCGCCTTGATCGTGCGCTGGGGCTCGCTTCACGCCATCAGAACCGCGCTTGGTTTCGCTGCGGCTGCCGTGTTTGTGTGGGCCTCGTACCAATCCTAGCACCTGCCGGCGCAGCGGGGGCAGCCACTCGCCTAGGCGCTCCAAGGTCTTGACAGGTCACGGCAGGCTTTTGCTTTAATCCCTTGTGGGATGGTGGAAGGAGAAGTCGATGAAAATCAGCATGACACTTGCCGCTGCGGCGCTCACTGTCTTTATGTGCAGCGGAGAAGCACTGGCGGCGCAGCCGCACATGCACAACGCGCTCACCGCGCTTATGCGGGCGCGCGCGGAGCTTGTTGCAGCGCGTCCCGACAAGGGCGGGCATCGGGTTGCCGCTATTCGTGCGGTGGACGCCGCTATCCGCCAGACTAAAGCTGGAATCGCGTACGCGAACGATTAATCGCTGCCTTCCCGGTCAGTGCGTCGGCTCCCAGTGGAACAGGGCGGCGCACAACCCGTTTCGTTAAAGTCAGGGGCGCGAGCAGAAGGATCGTCCGGCAAACGGGCGGCAGCACCCATGGATCTCACGCGTCTGACGCCAATGGAAATGGCGGTCGCGGTCGCGATCGTCGTTGTTATCGTTCTCTCTCTCGTCGCGCTCATCTGGCTGAGGCGCCACACCCACATCACGAAAATGCGCAGGCGCTACGGGCCGGAATACGACCGGCTGGTCGCCGAGATGAAGAGCCGCGGCCGGGCCGAAAAGCGGCTCGCCGAACGCGAGCGGCGCGTGTCGCAATACGATATCCGCCCCTTAAGCGAGATGGATCGCGCGCGCTACCTGCGCGTGTGGCGCACCGTGCAGGCGCGCTTCGTCGACGATCCGGGCGATGCGGTGGCCAAAGCCGACGAACTGCTCAGCGAGGCGATGGCCGATCGCGGCTATCCGGTGGCCGATTTCGACCGCCGCGCCGCGGATTTGTCGATCCACTATCCGACGGTGGCGCAGAACTATCGCGCCGGGCACGACATCGCGCTCAAGCACCGCGACGGGAAGGCGACGACCGAAGATTTGCGGCAGGCGATGATCCACTACCGCGCGCTGTTCCAGGAACTGGTCAGCGACGAGCGCGTGCAGGACGGCCGCGAAGCGGCGTAAGTTCGCGCACTCTTAGGAGGCGTAATGATCCTCCCCCGCTCGCGGGGGAGGTGGATCGCACGCGCGATAGCGAGTGCGAGACGGTAGGGGGGACTTCCCCCTTCCGCCTCGCTGCGCCGCGCTTGCTCGGCACCTCCCCCCGTAAACGGGGGAGGGTAAGGTTGCCTCGACGTGCATGGAATTGAGCGGCGGGCTAAGGTGTCCGCGCGGCACGCGGCTACGAGCCATGATCTTTCGCCAGCTTTTCGATCCAGCGTCGTCCACCTACAGCTACCTGCTGGCGGATGGCGGCGAGGCGGTGCTGATCGATCCCGTGTTCGAGCAGGTGCGGCGCGATGCAGCCCTCATTCGCGAACTGAGCCTGAAGCTTCTGTGGACTCTTGAAACGCACATCCATGCCGATCATGTCACCGGCGGCTGGCTCTTGAAGCAGCGGCTCGGCAGCAGGCACGCGTTGGGCGGCGCTTGCGGGGCCCGCGGGGCCGACCGTTTGCTGGAACACAGTGAAATGGTCTGGTTCGGCAGCCGCTTTCTCGAAGTCCGCGTCACGCCCGGCCACACCGCCGGCTGCCTCACCTATGTGCTCGACGATCGAAGCATGGCGTTCACCGGCGATTGCCTCCTCATTCGCGGCTGCGGCCGTACCGATTTCCAGGAGGGCAGCTGCGCCGCGCTCTATCGCTCCGTACACGAACAAATTTTCCTGCTGCCGGATTCCTGCCTGCTCTATCCGGCGCACGACTATCGCGGGCTGACGGTGACGAGCGTCGGCGAAGAAAAGGCGTACAATCCGCGCCTGGGCGGGAGCTTGAGCGAGAGCGATTTCGCGGGCTTCATGCAGGCGCTGAAGCTTGCGCATCCGAAGAAGATCGATGTGGCTGTGCCGGCCAACCTGCAATGCGGCCGGCCGGCGGAAGGAGTGGACATCATGAGCGATCCCGATTGGGCGCCGCTGTCGTGCAGCTTCGCCGGGGTGTGGGATGTGGATCCCGCCTGGGTGGAGGAGCATCGCGGCGCGGTGCAGATTCTCGATGTGCGCGAGCCGCCTGAGTACAGCGGGCCGCTGGGGCATATCCCGGAGGCCATTTTGATTCCGCTGGGGCAGCTCGCCGCCCGCGCGTCTGAGCTCGGCAAGGATCGGCCGATCGTCGCGGTGTGCCGCGCCGGCGGCCGCTCGGCGCAAGCCACGAACATTCTGAAAGACGCGGGATTCGAGCGCGTCGCTAACTTGCCTGGCGGCATGCTGCGCTGGCGCGCGGAAAACCGAATTTCGGAAGGCGGGAGCAGCTAGGGCGTGCTCGCGCTGTCGATCTGAAACCGGTTCTTGGCGGCGGCAAGGCGGCCCTCCGCCGGCACGCGCGAAGTCGCGGCGGCGAGGCCGAACGGCGGCATGTTGCCGTAGACCGTCTCGAACTTACCGGGTTCGATCAGATAGGTTTCGTGCCAGATTCCGACCGCGCCTTCCGAATACCCGATGCGCCGATTGAATTCGCCCCAGGCCGGAAAGTGCGCGCCGCTCTTGTCGTGCGCGTAGGCGAGCAGCTTGTCGAAGCTCTCCCAGTACTGCTGCACCATAATGACGGGCACGCTGAGGTAGGTGTGAAACCAGAGCAGCCCGGAATCCGGACGGGCGCTCAACTCCTTCAGCATCTTCGGCATGGCGGCGGCGACCCGCCTCCACTTCCCGACGGCCAGCGGCTTGTTGATGCGCATGCCGATGAGGAACAGCACGACTGGTTTGTCTGCGCGGGCCGTGTGCCGGTCCTGGGGAGGTGCAATCATGTGGAAACACTCCGTTAGAACCGTGATACCAGATTATCGCAGGGCCGGTGACGCTTAACCGGCGCGAGCCTACACGGTGGACCGGGCGTCCACTCTGCTCTAGTGTCACACTGACAAATTGTCATTGGATGCTG
>JAFAVP010000176.1 GCA_019242395.1 Alphaproteobacteria bacterium
GGGCCGACCCAATCCGATGGGTAAGCCATTCTGTTAACTCCGCGGTGCATTCGACATGCGCCTTCGGTTCCGAAATTCTACACTATGTCGGTCATAAGAACATCCAGCACACCGTGCGCTACACCTAGCTGGCAGCCGATCGGTTCAAAGGACTTCTGGCGCTGAGCGCAAGCCATCCGTGACATTACGGAATTTTCGCCGCCTTAGCAGTCGAGCTTTACGCCTTGCTTGACCCTGCACGCTTCAACAAACCTCCTTAGCTCAGCCCTAAACTCAGGTTCTCTAAAAAGTGCCTGATAGGTCATCCCATTTGCTATTTCGTTGTCCCCGAACTTCGCAACCGCAGCGATGCTCCATATAGTGAGCATGACTACGAACGTAACAAACGCAGCTATGATTCCGATTGTCACTGAGCGCATGATTTTCCTCCTCACCAATCTCGAAACGGAATGACTGTCGGGGGATCGCGAAGCAATTCCTTACGCGCGCCCGTGTCGGAGGGCGGAGGCGGAGGGTACTTCCGCCTAGCGCAATTGAAAATATTGGCCAGTTTCGTGTTTGCGCCGATACATCGCGCCTGTACCCATTCGCGGGTTGGCTTAACCGCGTCGGCGGATCGCCGTTGCCCGCGCCACGGCAGCGAGCGGGGCCCACGAGCCGCCGAGGCCCCAAGCATTCGAAACCGCGTGAGGCGGTTGTAAACATCCCGGAATGTTTTGCCGCCGACCTGTCCGCCTCTCCCGAGCCGCCGCATGGCCGCTGACATTAGCTCGCCGCTGACCTTTGCGGTCGGCGACATTCATGGCTGCCTCGAAAAGCTCAACCGCCTGCTTGCGGCGTGCGAGGCCCATGCCGGCGCGCGACCGGCGCGCTACGTCTTCCTAGGCGACTATATCGATCGCGGGCCGGACAGCCGCGGCGTGATCGATCGGCTCATGGCCATTCCGGCCGCGCGGCCCTGTACCGTCGTGTGCCTGCGCGGCAACCACGAGCAGATGGCGGTCGACGCGCATGCGAGCGTGCGCGCGGTGCCGCTGTGGCTGGCGAACAACGCGCTCAGCACGTTGCGCAACTACGACGGCAGGCGCATCTCGCCGGAGCATCTCGCCTGGCTCAACGCGCTGCCGTTCAGCCATGATGATGGCCTGCGCTTCTTCGTGCACGCCGGCATCGACCCGTCGGTGCCGCTCGCGGCGCAAGCGCCGGAGGTCATGCTCTGGACCCGCGAGCCGTTCCTGAGCGAGTGCGACACAGTCGATTGCGGCCGCTTCATCGTGCACGGCCACACGCCGCTGCCGGGCGGCAGGCCCGATCTGCGCCGCCGCCGGGTTAACCTCGACACCGCGGCCGTAATGGGCGGGCCGCTCACCGCCGCGATATTCGAGGACACGCAGGCGCCGCCGCTGGGGTTTTTGACGGATGCGAGTGGAAATGGGAGATCGCCAAACTGAGACGAAGGGGGAGAACAGAGAGTTTCGATAGCGACCGTGAACCAAGGAGACGCGCAATGCCCATTGATGACCGGGGGGCCGTTACCCCACAGGTCACCTATGGCGACCCCTTACCCCCCGGTTTGCCCAGATGCCGTAATGGGCCCTGCACCGAGCAAGCGGCGGCAAGGTGGACGGTACCGTAAGCCCTAGCTGCTTTTGCAGGGGTCCAAGAGTCTTTGGCCATGCCAACGCAGCTCTTGAGGTTGATCGAGAGCTCGAATTTGGAGACCTGGTAGAAGGGGATCTCCTCCAGGGTTTTCGCCGTGCAGGGTGGCGTCAGCGGCTTCGAGCTGGAAGTGATGAAGATGCTGGCAGGTCTCATCGACGCGGCGAAAATCCCGGTCGGGATCGGTGGCAGGCTTCGCCGGCGACATCGGCGCGGTCCTGACGAGGCAAGATATCTACTATCCTTCAATGCGGACCATGAAGGCTGGGCAGGACAGAGCCCACGAAAGGAGATCGATGAGCACAGTAAAAAACGCTCTGGCCCAGAAGAGAGGTGCCCTGATTCATGTTCGTTCCGGCGACATGGTCGTCGAAGCCTTGCGCCAGATGCGCGACAACCGGGTCCGGTCGGTGCTGGTCATCGACGACGACGT
>JAFAVP010000242.1 GCA_019242395.1 Alphaproteobacteria bacterium
ACCGGTCCTGCTGGGTTTCGGGGCCTTTTTGACGGCGGAGCGGGCGCCAGACTACGAATCTGGGGTCAGGAGTTCGAATCCCTTCGGACGCGCCAGTCAATCAATGGTCCGTTCCGGACACATAGGTTACGGTTTATTCCGGAGACATGGGTAACACTTTAGCGGTGGCCCTGTCGTTGATGACCAAATCGCGAAGCCGCTCGCTCGCTACAGCGCTATTTGGGGCGCGCTCGCGAGCGGCTTCGCTAGCGCCGCGGCTGGTTCGGAGCCCACGAGCGGACGGAGCAGTTTTGGTCCGAACGGGTTCTCGATGGGTTCCAACCTGCAGGTCTGGTGATCGAAGTATCCGAGATCATAGTCCATGAAGCTGACGAGCCAGATCTCCTCGCTCACCTGCTTGATGCCGACGCTTTGCCCGGCGAAGACGGTGCTGAGGTTGATTTTCCGCCGATTGAAGCAGATGCGCCCGCAGGTCGTCACGGTGATGATCTTATCGTGGAAGGGATAGTCGACCTCCGGCAGGCCGGTGTAGGGGCGAGTTGAAGGAACGTACCGCTCTGCCGGGCAGCACATATCGAGCGCTTGGTGCGGCCGCTCGTTGTTGTAGCACTCGATGAAGTGATCGAACTTGCCTTGCTGTTGCAGGAAGTTCCTGGCCGCCGGCTTAGTGGCTTCCTGCTTGAGGGTGAGATGCATGCGTTCGTGACGACCGTTCTGCTGCGGGTTGCCCGGCTTGATCCGTTCGATCTCGATGCCGAGCCTGAGCCACCACACCGCGAGCTTGCTCAGGCCGTAGAGTCCGTTCGGGCTTGCGAAGGGGACGCCATTATCGGTGCGAATGGCCTTGGGCAGGCCGAACTCCTTGAACACGGCCTCGAACACCGGGAAAGCATAGGCTTCCTTGGTGGTGGAGAGGGCTTCGCAGGCGAATAGGTATCGGCTGGCAAAGTCGGTGATCGTCAAGGGGTAGCAATAGCGCCGATCGGCGAGCATGAACTCGCCTTTGTAATCGGCGCACCACAGCTCATTCGGCTGGCCCGGAAGGGAGAGCGGGGTTCCCTTCGCTTTGTTGCGCCGCCGTCCACGACGCTTGACCAGGCCATGGCGGTCGAGCACCGCATGCACTGTGCTGATCGCCGGGGTGTGGACGTCCGGATAGAGGCGCGCCAGCATCTCCCTGATCTTGGGCGCGCCCCAACTCGGCTTGTCCTGCTTGAGGCGCACAATCTGCGCCTCGATCTGGAACGGCAACTGGTTGGCCTGCCGGTAGGGCCGACGCGAGCGGTCGGTGAGCCCATCGAGCCCGATCTCGTTGTAGCGGGTGAGGATCTTGTAGCCGGTCTTGCGCGAGATGCCGAAGTCGCGGCACAGGCCGGCCATCTTCTCCCCTTCAAGCAGCTGGGCGATGAATTTGAGGCGTTCATCCATCAGGTTACACTCCTTCCAGGGCATTTTGCTCTCCCTGCAAAAGGCCCGATTGTGTAACCCATGTGCCCGGAATGAACTGTCACCCCTCTCTCGGGAAGGGCAATCACTTGGGCTGCGGTGGTGCACCCTCGGAAAGTCACGCCTGCGTTGACATTCCCGCATTCATTCCGGCGTTGACCTGCCGCGAAAAGAGCGGTTGAATGCCGGCCGCCCAAGGAAAACACCGACGCCCCGCAGCTCCTGTCCATACCCGTGGACGCGCCGCGCGGAGTGGGCAACCACTACCGCTCGGATGATTGGAGCGCGATCGGGACGGTGGAGTCTGCTGGATGATGGCAGGCAGGTTTCAATGCAAATTTTGGTTCGCGGATTGGCGCGAGGCGCAGACCCTCGCGCGCGATTGCGCGCGCCTGGAAACGTGAACACCGCGGCCGAAAGACGTTTGGCCGGAGACAGGTTAAAGGGAGAACCACCATGGCGAATAAAGACGACATCGGTTTGATGGCCCACCTGCTGCGGCGGGCGGGATTCGGCGCGGGCCGCGACGAGATCGAGGCGCGCGCGGCCAAAGGCTACGACGCGACGGTCGAGGAATTGCTCAATCCCGAGGCACAGCCGCCGGTTGATCATTACACCCTGCTGCGCCACCAGCCCTCGGCGCTGCTGCCCGGCGGCGTGCCGCCGATGGGCAACG
>JAFAVP010000282.1 GCA_019242395.1 Alphaproteobacteria bacterium
GGTGTTTGATGGCAAGCGCCGCTACAATATCGAGATCGCGAAAGAGAAAGACGTGCAGGTCAGTCTGGACGTCTACAAAGGCCCGGCCGTGCAATGCATCGCGCGCTACAACCAGATCGCGGGCTTCAGCCAGCGCATTCTTTCGGAGAAGGCGAGCTTTCCGAAAATCCACGCCTGGTTTGCCGTTTTCCCGAGCACCCTCCCCGGCCGACACTATGTCGTACCGCTACGTGTCTGGGCCGATACCTTTTTCGGCCGGCTCTCAGCCTTCGCCACCTCTGTCAAAATCGACGGCGTGGAGAAGAGACCGGGGAAATGAACTTGCGGCTGTCATTCCCGGCTGAGCGCTGCTCTTAGCAACGCGAAGGGAAGGGAATCCACATACCGCGCTTACTTATGGATTCCCTTCCCCTCACATCGCTTCGCGATGCTCGGCCGGGAATGACATCTACCAATGCAATACCGCAGATGATCACGCTGCCTGTTTCTTCCGTGTACGGATAATGTTGAGAACCTGATGCGCCGCGTCGGGGATGTTGGTACCGGGGCCGAAGATCGCGGCCACGCCCGCCTTCTGCAAAAAGTCATAATCCTGCGACGGCACAACGCCGCCCACCACAACCAGAATATCGCCCGCACCCTGCTTCTTTAGCGCTTCGATCAATTCCGGCACCAGCGTCTTGTGACCCGCAGCCTGGCTGGAGACGCCCACAACATGGACGTCGGATTCGATGGCATTCTTGGCCACTTCCTCCGGCGTCTGAAACAGCGCGCCAATATCCACGTCGAAGCCAAGATCGGCGAAAGCGGTGGCGATGATCTTGGCGCCGCGGTCATGGCCGTCCTGCCCCATTTTGGCGACATAGATGCGCGGCCGCCTCCCCTCTTCCTTGGCAAAGGCTTCCACGGCGCCGAGTAATGAGGCGAATTCGTTGTCGCCTTGGTAAGCCGAGCCGTACACGCCGGAGATGGCGCGGATGTTGGCGCGGTGGCGGCCGAACGCTTTTTCCATGGCGTCCGATATTTCCCCGACTGTTGCGCGCGCGCGAGCGGCGTCCACCGCCAGTTCCAACAGATTGGCTTTGCCGCGAGCGCCTTCCGTCAATGAATCGAGCGTGGCCTTCACCTTGGCTTGATCGCGGTTTGCCTTCACCTCGTTGAGGCGCGTGATCTGCTGCGTCCGCACAGCAGAATTGTCGATCTCGCGCACGGGCAGGTGATCCTGCCCTTCCGGCTCGAAGCGATTGACGCCAACGATCACGTCTTCGCCCTTGTCGACTCGCGCCTGCCGCCGCGCGGCTGCTTCCTCGATACGCAGCTTCGGAATTCCGGCGTCAACCGCCTTGGTCATGCCCCCCATGGCTTCGACATCGTCAATGATGGCTTGCGCGTGGGTAGCAAGCGCATGGGTCAGCGCCTCGACGTAGTAAGAACCACCCAGCGGATCGGCGACCCGCGTCACCTGCGTCTCGTGCTGGAGGATGAGCTGCGTGTGGCGGGCAATACGAGCGGAAAATTCCGTCGGCAGCGCAATGGCCTCGTCGAAAGAGTTTGTGTGCAGCGATTGTGTGCCGCCTAGCACCGCCGCCAAAGCCTCATAGGCGGTACGCACGATGTTGTTATAGGGATCTTGCTCTGTGAGCGAGACGCCGGATGTCTGACAGTGGGTGCGCAGCATCAGGCTTTCGGGACTCTTCGCGCCGAAGCCTTGCATGATACGAGACCACAAGAGCCGCGCGGCGCGCAGCTTGGCAACCTCGAAGAAGAAGTTCATGCCGATGCCAAAGAAGAACGAGAGCCGCGGCGCGAATTTGTCCACGTCCAGGCCGCGCGCCTTCGCCGTGCGCACGTATTCGATACCGTCCGCCAAGGTGTAGGCGAGTTCCTGCACTGCGGTGGCGCCGGCTTCGTGCATGTGATAGCCGCTAATGGAAATGGAGTTGAATTTCGGCATGCGCTTCGCCGTGAATTCGATGATGTCGGCCACGATGCGCATCGAAGGTTCGGGCGGATAGATGTAGGTGTTCCGCACCATGAATTCTTTGAGGATGTCGTTCTGAATGGTGCCCGAGAGTTTCTCCGGCGGCACACCCTGCTCTTCCGCCGCGACGATGTAATTCGCCATCACGGGAATGACCGCTCCGTTCATCGTCATGGACACGCTCATCTTGTCGAGCGGAATACCGGCGAAGAGGATCTTCATATCCTCCACGGAATCGATGGCAACGCCCGCCTTGCCGACATCTCCAATCACGCGCGGGTGATCGCTGTCGTAACCGCGATGCGTGGGCAAATCGAAGGCGATGGATAAACCCATCTGCCCCGCCGCCAGGTTCTTGCGATAAAAGGCGTTGGACTCTTCCGCCGTCGAGAAGCCTGAGTACTGGCGGATGGTCCAGGGCCGGCCGGCATACATGGTGGCGCGTACGCCGCGAGTGAACGGCGCAAAACCAGGCATGCTATCGGCTTCGATGTGCTCGAGATCAGCGGCGGTATAAATCGGCTTCACCTCGAAACCGTCCGGTGTCTGCCAATTCAATGAGCTCAACGGCCGCTCCCGCAGCTCCTTCTGCGCCAACCTCTCCCACTCATCGCGCGTCGTCATGGCCGCTGCTCCGTGGGTGCAGTATCGCGGGACCGGCGCATCCGATCAAATTCCAGTTCGAGCAGGGCCTCCCAGATAACACGCCGCGCCGAGCGGAGCGTGTCATGCAAGAACTTGCGCTACGCGATCGCGGCAGCGCCGTAGCGGCCGTGCGTCAGCCGGTTCCGCTTGATAGGGATAATTCAGCCGGTTCCGCTTGATAGGGATAATATCATATGGCCAGGGCGCGGCACCCTGTCCTTGATGCCCAGCAAAATTCGCGGCAAGGTGTAGACGAGACGCCCACCTCTGGTGGGTCTTGCACCTTGACAACCCATCTATTGTACGTGAACAGATCAAGATACTGATTCGGTTACTGATTCGGGCGGGGTTCGTGCTGTAGCCGTTCCCCTTTGTTAATGAATCTGTCCACAGACGAAAATGAATAGGGTTAGCCCCCGCTGAAGGTTGCTGCTTTCCGGCAGGCATGTTGAGCCCTGACCAAACGGCTGCGGACGGCGTGGTGCCAGCAGCTCCCAGTTAGACTTGGGCGTGGGGCTTAGGTCATGCAATTGCGGCGGGCGCCAGAAAGGCCATATTTGGCCCATCATGAAAACTGCGCGTGTGACCGGCGGGATAGTGAGGCCCGAGAGCTTCAGCCGCATTTCCGCCGTTCTTGGCCCCACCAACACCGGCAAAACCCACTTCGCCCTTGAACGGATGGTGGCGCATCGCTCGGGCATGATCGGGCTGCCGCTCCGGCTGCTCGCCCGCGAGGTCTATGACCGTATAACGCGGGTGAAAGGCGCGAACGCCGTCGCGTTGATCACGGGGGAAGAGAAAATCGTCCCGGCGGAGGCGAACTATTTCGTCTGTACGGTGGAGGCGATGCCGCTGGATTTGCGCACCGCGTTTGTCGCGATCGACGAAATCCAGCTTTGCGCCGATCCCGAGCGCGGGCACGTGTTTACGGACCGGCTGCTGAATGCGCGTGGCGAAGAAGAGACGATGTTCCTCGGCGCCGAAACCATGCGCGGCGCCATCCAGCGCTTTGTGCCCCGGGCACACTTTATCACTAGGCCGCGCTTTTCCGACCTCGCCTACACAGGCGCCAAGAAGCTCACCCGCCTGCCCCGCCGCTCGGCCATTGTCGCATTCTCGGCGGACGACGTGTATGGGCTGGCCGAACTGGTGCGGCGGCAGCGAGGCGGCGCCGCTGTGGTGCTGGGCGCGCTCAGCCCACGAACGCGCAACGCGCAGGTGGCGCTCTATCAATCCGGCGACGTCGATTTTCTGGTCGCCACCGACGCTATTGGCATGGGCATCAACATGGATGTCGATCACGTCGCCTTCTCCGCGTTGGAGAAGTTCGACGGGATAGGCATGCGTTCGCTCAAGCCCGAGGAGATCGGACAGATTGCCGGCCGCGCCGGACGCCATATGAACGACGGTACTTTCGGTGTGACGGCGGAAGCCGAGCCGCTGGATGAGGAGTTGGTCGCTCGGGTGGAGTCGCACCGCTACGACCCCGTGCGCATGCTGCAGTATCGCAGTTCCGCGCTTTCGTTCCGCTCGCTGGACGCGCTACTCTCCACGCTGGACGAACCGCCGCCCGCGCGCGGGCTGGTGAAGGCGCGGCCGGCCATGGATCTTGTGTCCTTGCGCATTCTCTCCGAACACGAGGAAATCCGCGCTATGGCGACTGCGCCCGCGGCCGTGAAGACGCTGTGGGACGCCTGCCAGTTGCCCGACTTCCGAAAGCTCTCGCCGGACGAACATGTCAAACTGGTCGAGCAGATCTATTGCCATCTGATGAGCGCGTATGGCGCGCTGCCGGAGGAGTGGCTCGCCCGGCAAGTGGAAAGGTTGTGCGACACAGAGGGCGACGTGGCGACGCTTTCCGGCCGCCTGGCGCAAATCCGCACCTGGACCTACGCGGCGCATCGGCCGGGATGGGTGCGCGACGCGGCCCACTGGCAGGAAACCACGCGCGCCATTGAAGACCGTCTTTCCGACGCGCTGCACGAGCGGCTGACACAGCGCTTCATCGACCGCCGCGCCTCGGTGCTGATGAAGCGTCTGCGCGAGGATGACGTCTACGACATCAAGTTGGATGAATCCGGCGGGGTGGAGCTTGGCGGAGAAGTGATTGGCAAGCTGGAGGGCTTTCGCTTCACGGCGGATCCCCGGGCGGAAGGCATTCATGGCCGCACCTTGCGCGCGGCAGCGCTAAAGGGATTGGAGGGCGAGTTCAACGCGCGCTCGCATCGCTTGGCGAATGCAGCCGATACCGAGATCACCCTCAGCGAGCATGGGCGTCTTTGGTGGGAAGGCGCCATCGTGGCGCAACTGCGCGCTGGGGTGAGCGCGCTGCGTCCCATTGTCCAGGTGCTCGCCGACGATCACCTGATTGCGGAATTGCGCCAGCGCATCCAGGCGCGGCTGGACGACTGGATTGAAAAGCGCATCGCGTTACGCCTGGAGCCGCTTGTTGCCTTGCGCAGAGCCGCGGATGTGAAGGCCGGTTCGCCGGTGGCACTGGAGCCCGAAGCACGCGGCATTGCGCACCAGCTCTGCGAGTCATTGGGCTCGCTGGATGTGTCACGCGCGACCCTTCCTCGGGATGCGCGCGCCGCCATATGGAACCTTCGCGGCTTCGGCATACGCTTTGCCCACCGCTCCATCTATTTATCGAAACTGATCCGCCCCGACGCGGCAGCCCTCCTTGCGCTGCTCTGGGCCGTGAAGCACCGGCTGGAGCACATTCCACCGCCCCCACCCGCCGGCCTCACCTCCTTCGACTTCGATGACGAACGGCCGCGCGGCTTTGTCGAAGCGGCCGGCTTTCGCGTCATTGCCGGCCGCGCCATTCGCATCGACATGCTGGATCGACTGGAAGAAGAACTCGAACGGGCTACGCGCAGCGGCGGCACCGC
>JAFAVP010000057.1 GCA_019242395.1 Alphaproteobacteria bacterium
CTCCATGGCGTCGAACCTGACCGCGCAGGTACGCAATATCGCCGAGGTGTCCACCGCCATCGCCAACGGCGACTTATCCAAGAAGATCACGGTGGATGTGAAGGGCGAAATTCTCCAGCTGAAGGAAACCATCAACACCATGGTGGACCAGCTGAACGGCTTTGCCTCGGAAGTGACGCGCGTGGCGCGCGAGGTCGGCACCGACGGCAAGCTTGGCGGTCAGGCGGTGGTGCGCGGCGTGGCCGGCACATGGAAGGACTTGACCGATTCCGTGAACTCCATGGCCTCGAACCTCACCGCGCAGGTGCGCAACATTGCCGAAGTGGCGACCGCGGTGGCCACCGGTGACCTCTCCCGCAAGATCACCGTGGACGTGAAGGGCGAAATCCTCGAACTCAAGAACACGCTGAACACCATGGTCGACCAGCTGAACGCGTTCGCGTCGGAAGTGACGCGCGTGGCGCGCGAAGTGGGCACGGAAGGTAAGCTCGGCGGCCAGGCGCAAGTGCCGGGTGTCGCGGGCACATGGAAAGATCTCACCGACAACGTGAACTCAATGGCCGGCAACCTCACCGCTCAGGTCCGTAACATCGCCGAGGTGGCCACCGCGATCGCCAACGGAGACTTGAGCCGCAAGATCACCGTGGACGTGCGCGGCGAAATCCTTCAACTGAAGGAGACGCTGAACACGATGGTGGACCAGCTCAACCGCTTCGCGGGCGAAGTGACTCGCGTGGCGCGCGAAGTGGGCACCGAAGGCCGGCTCGGGGGACAGGCGAACGTGCCTGGCGTGGCGGGCACGTGGAAAGACCTCACCGATAACGTGAACCTGCTCGCTGCGAACCTGACAACGCAGGTGCGCAACATCGCCGAGGTCACCACGGCCGTGGCGCGCGGCGACTTGAGCCGCAAGGTGACCGCCGACGTGAAGGGCGAAATTCTCGAACTCAAGAACACTATCAACACCATGGTGGACCAGCTGAACGCGTTCGCCGCCGAAGTGACGCGCGTGGCGCGCGAAGTGGGCACGGAAGGTAAGCTGGGCGGTCAGGCGCAAGTGCCCGGTGTTGCCGGCACCTGGAAAGACCTGACCGACAACGTGAACTTCATGGCGGGCAACCTGACCGCCCAAGTGCGCAACATTGCGGAGGTGGCCACCGCTATCGCGAACGGCGACCTTTCGAAGAAAATCACTGTGGACGTGCGCGGCGAAATCCTGCTGCTGAAGGAAACGCTGAACACGATGGTGGAGCAGCTTCGCTCCTTCGCTGCCGAAGTGACGCGCGTGGCGCGCGAAGTGGGTACCGAAGGACGCCTCGGAGGTCAGGCGGTCGTGCCGGGCGTGGGTGGCACCTGGAAGGACCTCACCGACTCCGTGAACTTCATGGCGGGCAACCTGACGTCTCAGGTGCGCAACATCGCCGAGGTGACGACGGCCGTGGCGCGCGGGGACTTGAGCCGCAAGATCACGGTGGACGTGAAAGGCGAAATTCTCGAGCTGAAGAACACCATCAACACGATGGTGGACCAGTTGAACGCGTTCGCTTCGGAAGTGACGCGCGTGGCCCGCGAGGTGGGTACGGAGGGCCGTCTCGGCGGTCAGGCGCAAGTGCCCGGCGTCGCGGGCACTTGGAAAGACCTTACCGATACCGTGAACGTCATGGCGGCGAACCTTACCGAACAGGTGCGCGGTATCGTGAAGGTGGTGACGGCGGTGGCCGACGGCGACCTGAAACAAAACCTCGCCGTGAAATCGAAGGGCGAGGTGGCCGCGCTCGCGGAGACCATCAACAACATGACCGACACCCTGGCGATCTTCGCCGATCAGGTGACCAGCGTGGCGCGCGAAGTCGGTGTGGAAGGCCGTCTTGGCGGACAGGCGAACGTGCCGGGCGCTGCCGGCACCTGGAAAGACCTCACCGGCAACGTGAACCTGCTCGCGGCGAATCTGACCACGCAGGTCCGCGCCATCGCCGAAGTGGCCACCGCAGTGACCAAAGGCGACCTCACCCGCTCCATCCAGGTGGATGCGCGCGGTGAGGTGGCGGAATTGAAAGACAACATCAACACGATGATCGGCAATCTCCGCCTGACGACGGAGCAGAATACCGAGCAGGATTGGCTGAAGACTAATCTCGCCAAGTTCACCAACATGCTGCAGGGGCAGCGCGACCTTGCGACCGTCGGCCGCATCCTGCTCTCCGAGCTGACTCCGCTCGTGAACGCGCAGCTCGGCGTCATCTACCAGATGGATAACGCCGAGACTCAAAGCCTCAATCTTGTTGCTTCGTATGCGGACCATCCTGTCGACGGCCATCCACAGAAATTCAGGGTAGGAGATGGCCTTGTCGGCCAAGTCGCTCGCGATAAGAAGCGGGTGTTGATCAGTGAAGTTCTTGAAGGGGCCGTGCCGATCGGCTCTGCGCTGGTCAAAATGGCGCCCAAGAGCATCATCGTGCTGCCGGTGCTCTTCGAAAATCAGGTGAAGGCAGTGATTGAGCTTTCCTCGCTCACCACCTTCACGGACTTGCAGATTGCCTTTCTGGAGCAGCTGACCGCCAACATCGGCATCGTGCTGAACTCCATCGAAGCGACCATGCAGACGGAAGGTTTGCTCAAGCAGTCGCAGCAGCTCGCGGCCGAATTGCAGGCCCAACAGAGGGAATTGCAACAGACAAACGACCAGCTGGAACAGAAGGCTCGCCAGCTGGCGGAGCAAAACGTAGAGGTGGAGCGCAAGAACCAGGAAATTGAGCAGGCGCGCCGCGCGCTGGAGGAGAAGGCGACCGAACTCGCACTCACTTCGAAATACAAGTCCGAATTCCTGGCGAACATGAGCCACGAGCTGCGTACCCCCCTGAACTCGATTTTGATCCTTGGGCAGCAACTTGCCGACAATCCCGACGCGAATCTCTCGCCGAAGCAGGTGGAATTCGCCCGCACGATCCATGGTGCGGGAACGGATCTGTTGAATCTTATCAGCGACATTCTCGATCTCTCCAAGATCGAGTCCGGCACTGTCACAGTGGATGCGGAGGAGATCGCGTTCAACAGCGTGGTTGAGGCAACCGCCAGACCCTTCCGCCATGAGGCCGAGAACAGACAGTTGAGCTTCGATCTCAGTGTCGATTCCAATCTTGAGCGCACGATCGTTACGGATTCGAAGCGCTTGCAGCAGGTCCTCAAGAACCTGCTGTCGAACGCTTTCAAATTTACCGAGCGGGGCGGCGTGCGGCTGACGGTATCGCGGGCACTCGGCGGGTGGAGCGCCGATCACCCGGTGCTGAACCAGGCGCCGTCGGTAGTGGCTTTCGAAGTATCGGACACAGGCATCGGTATTCCGCCGGAGAAGCAACGGATCATCTTCGAAGCGTTCCAACAAGCGGATGCCTCCACCAGCCGCAAATACGGCGGGACGGGCCTGGGGCTTGCGATCAGCCGTGAGTTGGCCAGCTTGCTTGGAGGAGAGATTCACCTGCGCAGCACGCCGGGTGTAGGTTCGACATTCACACTGTACCTCCCCGCGCGCTATGCCGGGCCTGCGTCTGGCGCACGCGCCCAGGCGCCCGCGCCAGCTCCCGTTTCGACTCCATCCCGAGGCGCGATCATCTCATCGCTGCCCGAGCGGCCGGTCGAGCAGATTTCTGATGACCGGAAGCTGATCGAACCCGGCGACCAGGTGCTGTTGATCGTCGAGGACGATCCGCACTATGCGCGCATTCTGATGGATCTTGCCCACGACGAAGGTTTTAAAGTGCTCGTCGCCATGCGCGGCGAGGATGCGCTTGAACTGGCGTACGAATATCGCCCTACCGCCGTCTCGCTGGATGTGTTCCTGCCCGACATGCTCGGCTGGACGGTGCTGTCTCAATTGAAGCAGAACCCGCAGACGCGCCACATCCCGGTGCAAATCGTTACGCTGGACGAAGACAGACAACATGGGCTCGCCCGTGGAGCTTTCTCGTTCGTGACCAAGCCCACAAGCACCGAGGGCGTACGCGCCGCACTTAGCCGCATCAAGCAATACTCGGAGCCCCGGACCAAGCGGCTGCTCGTCATCGAGGATAACCCGGCAGAGCAGTTGAGCATCACCGAACTTCTCGGCCACGACGATATCGAAATCCGGACCGTTGGCAGCGGAAGGGAAGCACTGGAATTACTGCGCAAGGAGCCAGCCGATTGCGTCGTGCTGGACCTGCGTCTGCCAGACATGAGCGGCTTCGAAGTGTTGGAGAACCTCAAAGCCGACCCGGCTCTCTCCGATATCCCCGTCATCGTCTTCACCGGACGGGAGCTTTCGGCGGAAGAAGACGCGCAGCTGCACACCATGGCCCGCAGCATCGTGGTGAAAGGGGTGGAGTCGCCGGAGCGGCTCCTAGATGAGACCGCATTGTTCCTCCACCGCGTCATCACAGACCTTCCGGCCGAGAAGCAGCGGATGCTGGAACGGCTCAACAGCTCCGACGAGGATCTGGTTGGGCGAACGGTTCTTCTCGTCGATGATGACGCCCGTAACATCTTCGCGTTGTCCAGCGTACTCGAGCGGCGCGGCATGCACGTGCTGACGGCCACGACGGGCGAGGAGGCGATCAAGCTCGTTGAATCCACGCCTGAACTGGCACTCGTGCTGATGGATATCATGATGCCAGAAATGGACGGATATCAAACCATCGGTCACATACGGGAAAATCCTGCGTTCCGCCGGCTGCCGATCATTGCGCTCACCGCAAAGGCCATGAAGGGTGACCGGGAAAAGTGCCTGGAAGCAGGCGCTTCCGATTATCTGGCCAAGCCTGTCAACACCGAGCAGCTGCTGTTTGCGCTGCGCATGTGGCTGCATCGATAGGACAGCCGCCCATGAGCCAGAGCAACCAAGTCAACGTCCTTCTCGTCGACGACCAGCCTGGAAAGCTGCTGTCGTACGAAGTGATGCTGGAGCCGCTGGGCGAAAACCTGATCAAGGCTTCGTCGGCCAAGGAAGCGCTGGAACACCTGCTCAAGCATGAGATCGCCGTCGTGCTCGTCGACGTCTGCATGCCGGAGTTGGACGGGTTCGAACTTGCGGCGATGATCCGCGAGCACCCCCGCTTTCAGCGCACTGCGATCATCTTCATCTCCGCCATCCACCTGACCGAAATGGATACACTGCGCGGCTATAGCGCTGGAGCGGTCGATTACGTTCCAGTACCGGTAGTGCCGGAGGTGCTGCGGGCAAAGGTTCGCGTCTTTGCGGAATTGTACCGGAAGACAAGAGAACTGGAATTGTTGAATCGCGAATTGGAGGATCGAATCCGGGAACGCACCGCCGCCCTGGAATCATCTACCAAGCGTCTTCTGCAAAGCGAACGCGGGCGGAGCCTCGCCCTGGCAGCCGGCAACATGGGATCGTGGGAATACGATGCCGGAGAGGACCGTTGGTCGTGGGATGAGGGCCATTGCCGCATCTTTGGCCTCGATCCCAGTTCTCCGAATGCGCAGGTCTTCGTGCCGAATGGTGATCTGATCCGCTCGTTCTTCCAGGAAGATGACTGGAATTCCCTGACCCACGCGATAGCACGCCTCAAACCGGGGCAGAGCACGTTTCAGCGGGAGTTTCGGATAACACGGGCCGATGGCCAGAACCGTTGGTGCATCATATCGGCAGCGGGCAGCTTCGAGGGACCAGGCACGCTTGTTCGCGTCGACGGCGTCACGGCGGACATCACGGAGCGCAAGGAGGCGGAGAACCGGCAGACCTTGCTCGCGCGCGAGGTGGATCATCGTGCCAGGAATGCGCTTGCTATCGTGCAGGCCATTGTCCGTCTGGGCCGGGCCGATACCATACGGGACTATATCGCCGGGGTGGAGGGCCGAATCCGGGCGCTCGCGCATACTCATGAGCTGCTTTCGCAGTCACGCTGGCAGGGTGCGGATATGCTGCGCCTGGTGAATGAGGAGATCTCCCCCTACCGCACGCGTGGCGCTGCCCACGTGTCGGTTTCGGGGCCGTCGGTCATTCTGCCCGCTGAGAAGGCTCAAACGATCGCGCTCTCGCTACATGAATTGGCGACCAATGCCGCAAAGTACGGCGCTCTTTCCACGGCCGAGGGCGAGGTGTCGGTACGCTGGGAAATAGCGGACAAACAGCTCAAACTATGCTGGGCTGAGAGAAATGGGCCGAAGGTAACGCAGCCGGCCCGCCGCGGCTTCGGTATGAAGATCATCACTGCCAGCATCGCACAGCAGGGTGGCGGTGAGGTGAACTTTGATTGGCGCCCCGAAGGCCTCGTCTGCACGCTTACGTTGGCGTATGGCGGTACAGACAACGCCAAAGAAGCCGCGAAAGGAATCCCCGAACCTTTTAGGCTTTTGCGGCCGGTTCAGAAGGGCCCGCGTGTTCTTCTGGCGGAAGACGAGGCGCTTGTCGGCCTTCTGGTCCGCGATCTCCTTGAGGAAATCGGCTGCACGGTCACAGGCCCTATTTCAGAGGTCCAGGAGGCGATGCACGTCGCGCGCTCGGGTTCTTTCGACGCGGCAGTGCTCGACGTGAATCTCGGGGGCGCTTTCGCCTATCCTCTTGCCGAGTTGCTGCACAGTCACGCCGTGCCTTTCGTCTTTCTGACGGGCTATACGCCTGATGCCCTTGACGAGCGCTTCAGCACCGCGCCGGTACTGCGCAAGCCCATCGAGAAGGAAGCATTGGAGACAGCGCTGCGAACGGCCATCGCCTGCACCACCAGCGACAAGCCGATGCGGGCCCGGCAGTAGCATCGCCAGCATGTGATCGGACGGCTCAGCCGAAGCGTTGCAGACCTTTTGCGACAGGGCTATCGTTCCCGCCTCTGAGGCTAGGGTTGGGAAAATCGATGCATCGCGGATGGATCATGGCAGCCGCACTGATGGCGGCGGCGACTGTCGCCTGGGCGGACAATAGCAACAAAGACAAAGACAAAGACCGCAACAAGGTAGAACCCGCGGTAGCGGCCTATTTCAAGAACGACGATAGCGGAACCGACAGCACTGCCGCGGGCATCAGCTATCACGCCATTGCCGGCACGATCATCGTGCACCCGAAGGGTTGGGATGATGTCACCGAGTCTGCGGAAGCAGAGCCCGGTCCCCCGCCCAATCCGGAATCAGAGGCTGCCCAGAAGGCGCCCGCACCCCAGAAGGACAGCGGCGCAAGGGCGTCCATGTTTTACGTGTACTATGCCAAGAGCGGCGAGCGCCCGGAAAACCGTCCCGTTACCTTCCTGTTCAACGGCGGTCCTGGCTCGTCGACCGTATGGCTGCATATGGGCGCGTTCGGTCCCAGGCGTGTAGTGACGGCAAATGACACGCATACGCCGGCGGCGCCCTACAAGCTGGTCAATAATGATTACAGCTTGCTCGATGCGAGCGATTTGGTCTTCATCGATGCGCCGGGCACCGGGTTCTCGCGCATCACTGGAAAGGACAAGGAAAAAGCCTTCTACGGAGTGGACCAGGACGCCTACGCGTTCGCCGAGTTCATCACCGCCTTCCTCTCGAAGTATGGACGATGGAATTCGCCAAAGTACCTTTTTGGGGAAAGTTACGGCACGCCGCGGTCCGCTGTCTTGGTCAACATGCTGGAGACAGACCGCTCGATCGATTTCAATGGC
>JAFAVP010000162.1 GCA_019242395.1 Alphaproteobacteria bacterium
TTTGCGCGCGCCGCTGGGCTCGATCCGGAAGCAGTGGTCGGCGTGATCTCAAAAGGTGCGGCGCAAAGTTGGCAGATGGACAACCGTTACAAGACGATGCTGGCTGGCCACTTCGAACATGGCTTCGCGGTGGAGTGGATGCGGAAGGACCTGGCGATCTGCCTGGATGAAGCGCGGCGCAACAAAAGCTCGCTGCCGCTCACCGCCCTGGTGGATCAGTTCTATGCCGATGTGGAACACATCGGCGGCAAACGGTGGGACACGTCCAGCCTGTTCGCCCGCCTGGAACGTCTCCGGCAGGCGAAGCGCTGATGGCCTCGCAGGACCTCGTCAGCCTCGCAGATATTCGCGCCGCGGCCACGCGGATCGCGCCATACATCTTCCACACGCCGGTTATTCCGATGGTGCCGAGCGGGTTGAAGCTGAAAGCCGAAAGCCTGCAGCCGGTCGGCGCCTTCAAGATCCGCGGCGCCTTCAATGCCATTCTTTCGCTGAGCGAGGAGGAACGGCATCGCGGCGTCATTGCGCACTCCAGCGGCAACCATGCGCAGGCTGTCGCTTACGCAGCGCAACGGCTTGGCGTGAAGGCGGTAATCGTGATTCCCAGCAACGCACCGGCCGTGAAGATCGAAGCGACGCGGCATTGGGGGGCCGAAGTTCATCTCGTCGATTTCATGGGAAATGCGCGAAGCGAAGTGTGCGCTGCGCTGGCGAAGGAGCACGGATATGTTCTCGTGCCTCCTTATGAATCGGAAAAGATCATTGCCGGCACCGGAACCATCGGATTGGAGATCCTGGAGCAAGTTGCGAGTGTCCGCACGATTTATGTGCCGGTGTCCGGCGGGGGCCTGATTGCGGGCGTTGCCGCTGCCGTCAAGCAGACCAACCCCGGCATTCGCGTCATCGGAGTCGAACCCGAGCTGGCGAACGATGCGCAGCAAAGTCTTCGCGCCGGCCGCATCGTGAACGTCGCGCCCGAGGAAACCGTGCGCACCATCGCCGACGGGCTGCGCGTTTCCCAAGTGGGGAACATCCCCTGGCGGCACATTCGGGCCTACGTCGACGACATCGTCACGGTTTCGGAAGACCAGATTCAGGGCGCGATGAGGAGGATCGCCTTGGACGCGCGGCTTGTTGCCGAACCGAGCGGCGCGGCGGCGGCCGCAGGTGCCCTTGCCCAGCAGGGCGAATTGGAGTTTGCGGTGGCCATGGTCTCGGGCGGCAACACGGAGCCAAAATCCTACGCCTCCATCATAGCGCAGGCCTGATGGAGGCGAGGAGAAAGAGTCGGTGCCGATGACCCGCTACCGCGCCTCTTACATCGTATTCCCTGCAGCCACACTTGCTGCAGGGTTGGCGATCGGCTTTTTAAACCTGCCGGGCGACTGGTACGCTCAGCTCCGCAAACCCTCTTTCAATCCGCCCGACTGGATTTTCGGCCCTGTCTGGTCGGTCCTTTACCTGATGATCGGTGCTGCGGCGGCGCGGCTTTGGACGGCCTGCCCCAGTGGCGCCGCCATGCGGTTGTGGTGGCTTCAAATGGCCTTAAATCTTTTCTGGTCCCCACTCTTCTTTCGAATGCACCGGCCACACTTCGCCTTGGTGGATATCGTGGGCCTCCTGAGCGCGATTCTCGCCTTTGTGATATTTGCTTGGCGCGAGGACAGGGTGGGGGCGTTGTTGTTCCTTCCCTACGCCGCATGGGTAAGCTTCGCTACTGTGCTGAACGGAGCCATCCTGCTGCTCAACGGAGAGACTTACTGGTCCAGTCTCTCCGATCCTTAATATCTTTCGCGGATGGCAGACCGCCGCCGCTTGGGATAGAACCGGCGCGGCTGCGTGAGCCGCCCAGTTGGTGAGTAGATGGTTCAGAAGCTGCGAATCCGCCGCGCCGCGGCTGGCGGCTTCGTTCTCTTGCTCCACGGGGCCGTGCTGCTGGCCCTTCTTGCCGCCTTTCAGCCGCAGCTCTTCGAACAGACAGTAGGCACGCGGGAGATCATCATCAGCCTTCCGGTCACTGCGCGTGCGCGGGAAACTCCGCCGCCAAATCAGCTGCCGCCGCCCAGCCTTCTCGTGCCGGAGATTTCACCCCGGCCCATCACCCCACCGTCGCTCCTCACCACCCCGTCCTTACCGGCCGGACAACAGCAGGAACAGCAGGGCGACATCCGCGCGCTGGGCCGCTATCTCTACAATTGCAGCGGGCAATACTTCGAACGCCTTTCGGCCAAGGAGAAGGCCCATTGCCTGGAGAACAAGTTCAATGGCCAAGAAGGTCCCGCACTTACTCTCGGGCCGGGGAAGCCTTCACCGTATGACGCCGTGATCGCCAAGCGGAATGCGCCCGCAGTTCCCATTGAACATCCATGTTCGATCGACAAACCGACGGCCAATCTCGGGCTACCCTGCTACGATTTCGGCAGCAGCCACCAACCTCTGGTGGAATTTCATCACTGACGCTTGAAGAGCTCCGTCGACGTCCAGCCGTGACGTAAGTCATCTGGCAACTTCACGCGCGCATTGTTACCGCCTCATCGCCCGCAGTAACCGAATGGTAAGCATAGCCGCTTCATCTTGTGCCCATCCGCCTAGAGCGGCTCGCGTAATCTAGCGTTGGAGACCAACATGGACCGAAAGATCCTTGGCGCCACTTTTTTGGGCACCCTTGCGCTGGGTACGGCGCCCGTGTCCGCGCAACCGATGAACGATGTGGGCAGCCCTTGGCGCGGTCTCTA
>JAFAVP010000277.1 GCA_019242395.1 Alphaproteobacteria bacterium
CCGAGCCGGACATCGTCCGTATCCTGACGCAACTTGGCTTTGCGGTGACGGGCGAGGGTCCACTGTCGGTGCAGCCGCCGTCGTGGCGCAGCGATGTGGAAGGCACAGCCGATCTCGTGGAAGAGATCGTGCGTATCTATGGCCTCGAGAATGTGCCATCCCACCCCATGTCGCGGCCGAACGCGATCGCGCGGCCGACGCTTACGGCGGCGCAGCGCCGCACCAAGCTGGTGCGCCGCGCTATGGCCGCCCACGGCTTCAACGAGACGATCAACTTCTCCTTTATTCCGCGCGCGCATGCGGCGCTGTTCGGCGGCGGCGACGAGGCGCGGCAGCTGGAAAACCCCATCGCCGCCGATCTCGATGCGCTGCGCCCGAGCCTGCTGCCGTCGCTGCTCGCAGCCGCGCAGCGCAACCAGGCACGCGGCGCGCACGATCTGATGCTGTTCGAAATAGGCGCGCAGTTCGAAAGCGGTATGCCCGGCGCGCAAGCAACGGTTGCCGCCGGCATTCGCGTTGGCGAACCACAGCGGAGCTGGGCGAAATCCACGCACGCGCCGGAAGCCCTCGACGCCAAAGCCGACATGCTGGCGGCTATCGAAACGGCGATGGGCAGCGCGATGACGGCGCCGGTAAAATCCGGTGCCGCGCCGTGGTACCACGCGGGCCGTTCGGGCACGCTCGCATTGGGGCCAAAAGTGCTTGCTTACTTCGGCGAACTGCACCCCAAAATCATTGCCGGTTTCGATCTCAAAGGCACCGTGTCTGCGTTCGAAATCCTCCTCGATGCCATCCCGGAGCCGAAGAACAAGGGAAGGGCCCGCGCGCCATTCGCGCCGTCTCAATTCCAGCCGGTGGAGCGCGACTTCGCCTTCCTGCTGGATGCGAACATTTCTGCCGAGGAGGTGATCAAGGCGGCGAAATCCGCCGAACGCGCGCTGATCGAGCGAGTGGACGTGTTCGACCTCTACGAAGGCAAGGGCATTCCGGAAGGCAAGAAGTCGCTCGCCATCGCTGTGCGCCTGCAGCCGAAAGGCGGCACCCTGACCGATGCGGAAATCGATGCCATCGCGCAGAAGATTGTCGCCGCCGTCACAAAAGCCACCGGCGGCACCCTGCGAGGTTGACGCCGACCGTACGGTTCTGTACAGAATGAGATATGGCGCAGAGCAAGTCCGCATTGAAGCGCGGGGCGGAGGAGGCTCGGAAAAGCTTGCCCGAGCTGTTGGACGCGGCAGAGAATGGCCGGACCACCGTCATCACCCGGCACGGCCGTCCGATTGCGGCGTTGGTGCCCATTAGCGCCTTTCCTGCCGCAAGCGGGCAGAAGTCTCTTCTCCCCCTCGCCGGATCAGGGCGCGGCCTGTGGGGCAGCAACAGCACAAAGACAGTGGCCGCGTTGCGGGACGAATGGGAGCGCTAACGGACACCGATTTCCGCAGCGGAACCCTGCTTCTGCTCGATTCTCCGCCGATCATCTATGTGCTGGAACGGCATCCCGATTTTGCCTCCCGGTTTCTCCCGCTGTTCGAGGCGCAGAAGAAGGGGGAGCTGACCTTTGCGGTGACAACGGTCGGCATTGCCGAGGTGTTGACCGGCCCGCTGAGAGCTGCGGATGAAACTCTCGCGCGGCAGTACCGTGCCATTCTGGAATCCTGGCAGGTCGTTCCTCTGGACTGCGCCATTGCCGAAAGCGCCGCCCGGTTGCGCGCTTCCTTGCGCCTCAAGCTCGCCGACGCGGTTCAGCTCGCCAGCGCGCTTGCTATCGGCGCCGACGCGCTGGTCACGCACGACCGCGACTTTTCGAATGTGCGCAGCCTGCGGATTATCTCATAACGCCCGGGCCGAACCTGGGGCTCCGGTGGCGGCTAATTGTGCCGCGCTTCAGCGTCCATTCTCCGCTTAGCAATCGAAAACCGTGAGCAATCAAGGTCAAAAATAAATCCGTTCTCCATCGCGAATTCGGCCTTACACTTGCAGACATGAACCTGTTTCGCCCGTCATTTTGTCGCCGATTACGCTTGCGCGTGCTTTGTACGCGCTATCCAGGTGGGAAGTGCGGATACCACACTGATTTCCGGAGGTTCGAATGGGAACTTTGTGCCGGAGGGGGGAGGGGCTGCCGCGATTCCGTGAAAACGAAAATCAAGATGGTGAGGTTTGGATGAGAGTGCGATCAACATCTGGAACAACAGAAGGCGAGGACGTGTAGCGATGGCTGGCCGTGTTGAAGGCAAGGTGGCGCTCATCACAGGCGCGGCACAGGGGTTGGGCGAAGCGGCGGCGCGGATGCTGGCGCGGGAAGGCGCGCGCGTCGCCGTCACCGATGTGAATGTCGCAGGCGCCGAGCGCGTTGTGGCATCCATCAATGAAGACAGAAGCGGCGCGGCGATTGCGGTCGGGCACGACGTCACCAGCGAAACCGAATGGGTGGAAGCGCTGAACGCCACCGAGCGCGCCTTTGGCGGCCTGCATGTGCTCGTCAACAATGCCGGCATCGGCCTCACGAAGGACCTGGAAGACGTCACCTTGCAGGAATGGCGGCAGGTGCACGCCATCGATCTCGATGGTGTGTTCCTCGGCTGCAAGCTCGCCATCCCGCTGATCGCGCGCAGCGTGAAGGAGACGGGCCTCGGCGGCTCGATCGTCAACATCTCGTCGATCTCGGGCATCATCGCGGGCCATAACATGGCGGCTTACAATTCCGCCAAGGCGGCGGTGCGCCACCTCTCCAAATCCGTGGCGCTCTATTGCGCGCGCAAAGGTTACGGCATCCGCAGCAATTCGGTGCACCCCGTATTCATTGCCACGCCGATCCTCGATCCGCTGGTGGCGCGGTACGGGCGGGACGCGGCTTACGCCAAGCTCGGCCGCCAGGTGCCGCTTGGCCATATCGGCGAGCCGGACGATATCGCTTATGCCGTGCTTTATCTCGCCAGCGATGAATCGAAATTCGTCACCGGCGCCGAACTAAAGGTGGATGGCGGCATCTCCGCCATGTAGAGCAACAATCATGGACGATTCCTCTTTCACCACCGTAATCCCGCCCACGCCCGAATCCGGCCTTGGGCTAGGCAGCTGGATGCGCGAACTTGTGGAAGTGGCCCGGGCAACGCTTGCCACGCCCCGGTATCCTGACGATCTGCCGCGCGGGAACGGGGAAACCGTGCTGCTGATCCCGGGTTTCCTGGCCGGCGACTGGACGATGCACGCGCTGCGCGATTTCCTGCACCATCACGGATACCGCGTGGAATTCGCGGGGGTGATGCTGAATCTGGGTCCCACCCACGGCTTCGTTCCTTACCTGGAGAGCGTGGTGGAACGCCTGCATGCCGGAACCGGCGCGCCGATCGTTCTGGTCGGGCAAAGCCTGGGCGGCGCCTTCGCCCGCGCTCTGGCGCACCGCCACCCGGAGAAGATCGCGCATGTGGTGACGCTGGCGAGCCCAATCCGCTTTCCTGTGGCCACGCCGATGGAAGTGTTCGCGCGGTTGCTCGCGCCCCTTCATGGACCGGACATCGCCGCGCTCACCGAAGAGATCGGACGAGCCCCGCCAGTGCCTGTCACCGCGCTCTATTCCAGGGAAGATGGCATCGTCGATTGGCGCTGCTGCCTTCAGGAGGAATCGCACACCTGCCGCAACATCGAAGTGGCTGGTGCGCACAGCGCAATGGGCTTCAACCCGGAAGCGCAAGCAGCCATTGCTCATGCCCTGGCAAACGTTCCTTCCGGAAAGATAAGGAGAGCGGCCGGATGACACGGCTCTTCATACCGCTGATGTTTGCTGTTTTCGTAGCGGCGAATGCGCCGGCGGACGCCCCTGGCATGAAGCACGAAGTCCCTCTGCAGGACCTGCCCAAGCCTTACGCCACGCCTGCGGTGGATAACAGCTCGCAGACTGTCCTGCGGCCGAACGGCTGGCTGCCGCAGATACCGAAAGGCTTCAGGATTTCGATGTTCGCCACCGGCTTGCCCGATCCACGCTGGATGACGCTCGCGCCAAACGGCGATGTGTTTCTCGCCGAACCGGCTGCCGGAAAAGTCGCGCTCCTGCGCGACACCAACGGCGACGGCAAGGCGGATAAGATCAGCACCTTCGCGACGGGTTTCGATCACCCGCACGGCCTCGCCTTCCGCGATGGCGCTCTTTACGTGGGCGATCTCGATGCGGTGTGGAAGGTTCCGTACACGGAAGGCTCAACAGCCGCTCCATCGCGCACGCGGGTGACGACACAGAGCTTCGGCGGGAAGGATGGACACTCCACGCGCGACATCGCGTTCGGGCCGGATGGCACGCTCTACGTGGCGATCGGCAGCGCCGGCAATGTGGAGACCACCGATCCGCCAACGCGCGCCAGCGTGCAGAAGGTGAACGCGGACGGAACGCTTTCCACCTACGCCAGCGGCCTCCGCAATCCGGTGACCGTGATCTTCTCGCCCAACAAGCAGATGTGGGTGACGGTCAACGAGCGCGACGGACTGGGCGACAACTTGCCCCCGGACTACGCCACCCATGTGGAAGCCGGTGGGTTTTATGGCTGGCCCTACGCGTACATCGGTAGGCACCCGGATCCGACATTCGGGGCG
Organism: Alphaproteobacteria bacterium; assembly: GCA_019242395.1. Taxonomy (GTDB): domain Bacteria; phylum Pseudomonadota; class Alphaproteobacteria; order Micropepsales; family Micropepsaceae; genus Rhizomicrobium. Next base: position 4,588 of record JAFAVP010000277.1, read on the forward strand.
AAGCGGCCAGACATGGTGGCGAAAACGAAGACGCCGGATGTGCTGTTCCAGCCGCATTCCGCGCCGCTGGGCTTGGTGTTCTACGACGGCGCGCAATTCCCGGCCGAGTACAAGGGCGATGCCTTTGTTGCCTTTCACGGCTCATGGAATTCCGGCAACCCACACGGCTACAAGGTGGTGCGGATTCATTTCGCAGGCGGCAAGCCTGTGGGTGGCTATGAGGATTTCGTCACCGGCTTCTGGGATGGCAAGACGAGCCCCGCCCATGTGTATGGGCGCCCGGCCGGATTGCTGGTGGCGAAAGACGGCAGTCTGCTGATTGCTGACGACGCCGGCAAAAACGTCTGGCGTGTCGCGTACAGCGGCAAATGAGGCCATGATGCGGGCACTTGCCTTGACACTCTTGGGAGCGGGTTCCTACATACGCCCGTCCCGCTTACCGCGGGCGCCAGGCTAAAGGCTTGGGGCTGTAGCTCAGTTGGGAGAGCGCCTCGTTCGCAATGAGGAGGTCAGCGGTTCGATCCCGCTCAGCTCCACCACTCTTGCCAGAGCGGTTGGACATTCAGTTTTAAGGAACACCCGTGATTGCCGTTGGGCATAATCCGATCGTCGCGCTGCTGTTGTTGCTGCTCGACTTTTATTGGTGGGTTGTCGTCGCCGCGGTGGTGATGAGCTGGCTGATCGCGTTTGGCGTGCTCAACACCTACAACGAGCTTGCCCGCACGGTGATCCGCGCGCTGACGGCATTGACCGAGCCGGTGTTCCGGCAAATCAGACGCGTGATCCCGAGCGTCGGCGGCCTCGATTTCTCGCCCTTTATCGTGCTCGTCGGCATCTGGTTTCTGGAATATGTGCTGGTCTGGGCAGAAGCGCGGTACCTGTACCAGACGACGGTCTAGCCGTGGCGGCACGGATCATCGATGGCAAGGCGGTTGCGGCGCGGCTGAAGGAGCAGGTCGCGGCCGAGGCTGGGCGCCTGAAGCGCGAGCACGGCGTGGTGCCCGGGTTGGCAACC
>JAFAVP010000279.1 GCA_019242395.1 Alphaproteobacteria bacterium
GGATGATCGCTTTCACCTGAATCTCGCTCTTGATCCGCGGCGGCATCATGCGCCGGGCGCCCGGAACACTGCTGCCGTGACCTCATAATTGTGCTTTAGCCAGTACAGTTTGCGCATGGAACGCCGCCACTTCTCGCGGTCGACAAAGGGGATCGGCGCGCGCAGCGCATGCCGCAGCAGGATCCAGGGCCGCTGCCGGATCTTGTCGCGATAGGATTCCTCCACATCGAGCACTTCGCCCCGCACCATCCGCGCCGGGGCGAATAGCTTGGCAAGTTCCTCTGGGGACGGACGATACATCGTGTCGATGGGATCGCGGTGATAGGGGTAGCTGAACGGCACCGTGACGAAGACAAGGCCGCCCGGCTGCACGATTTGGAGGCAGCGCGCCGCCAGCCGTTCTGGTTCCCTCACATGCTCCAGAATGTTGCAGCAAAGGATGGAGTTTGCCCGGAGCGCCTTCAGCCGCGGCACATCTTCATCGCCCAGAATATCGGCGCGGACGTCTATGCCGTCGCCCTCCCGAAAATCGAGGTGAATTACCCGGATGCCGCTTGCGCGCAGCGGCGCGAACAACTCCTGGCTCGTCCAGGGCTGCTCGACTTCCCGGAAGTGCTGCGTGCTGGAGCCGATGTTGAGCACCGGCGTAACCTGCTCCGCCGGCAGCGCGGCTATTTGCTTGTAGAGCCAGCGGGCTTCGGCCTTGAACATACGCTGGCGTCAGGCAGCGCGAGCGCGCGGTGATTTTGCAGCGCGAGCTTCGAATTCTTGCCGCTTCTTCTGCACAAAGGCGGCATTGTTTTCCGCCCAGACGGAGATCTCTTCCACCGGCTTGAGCAGCGAATGCCCAGTCCTGGTCAGCCGGTATTCCACCCGAGGCGGCACTTCCGGGTACACCGTACGCTCCACGATTCCAGCTTTCTCGAATTCGCGAAGGTGCTTGGTAAGCTCGCGCTGGGTGATGCCGTCGAGGCTCTTCTGCAGCTGGCCGAAGCGCATCGTGTTTTTCTCCGCATGCAGAAGGTTCCGCAGGATGCGGACCGACCATTTATGCGCGATCAGCTGCAGGGTGAGGAACACAGGGCAGTTCTTCGACATTCATCGCTCCAGTATACGAACGGATACTAAGCTGCGGATGAGCATCCTATCTGCCAGATTTCGTACTACTTTACAAACGGATGCAGCCTAGCAATATCCGGATCCACACTGCCAAGGAGGGACAATCATGAAATTGGCAACTCTATTCTGCGCTGCCGCCTTCGCCTGCAGCGTTGCGGGGCCGTCACTCGCACAAGGCACCAAGCCCACCGATCCGCAGATCGCGCACATCGCCTACACAGCGGGCCAACTGGACATCAAAGCCGCCCAGCAGGCGCTGGACAAGAGCAAGAACCAGCAGGTTCGCGCCTTCGCGCAGGACATGGTGCGCGACCATACTTCCGTGAACGATCAGGCGCTCGCGCTCTGCAAGAAGCTTGGCGTCACCCCGGAAGACAACGACACCAGCAAGAACCTCGTGAAGGATGCGGATGCCTACCGGGCGAAGCTCGCTTCGCTGAGCGGCGCCGCGTTCGACAAGGCCTATGCGGAACATGAGGTCGCCTACCATCATCAGGTGAACGGGGCCCTCGAATCCACCCTCATCCCGTCTGCCAGCAATGGCGAGCTGAAAAGCCTGCTTCAGACCGGCCTGAAGATCTTCAAGGGGCATGAGGAGCATGCGCGGAGCTTAGCCTCCTCGCTGAAGTGAGACACCGCAGGAACCCGTTGTTCGCTATCGTTATAGCCGTGCTTGCCGCAGCGCCTGCTGTGGCGGGCACGGTGCATATCGCTATGAAAGACGTTGCCTTTTCGCCGGCAAAGATCGCGGCGAAGGTGGGGGACACGGTGGAATGGGCGAACAAGGATTTCGTCGCCCATACCGCCACGGCGCGCGACGGCAGCTTCAATGTCGATCTCGCGGCAAGCAAGACCGGCCGCACGGTGCTGAAGAAGGCGGGCAAGGTCGAGTACTACTGCCGTTATCATCCCACCATGAAGGCCGAGATCGACGTCTCGAAATAATGGGCGCCCAGCCTCGTTCCCACATACCGTCGCAGACTTGACCTGAGATGCCCATCTGGTTGGATGGCAGCATGACTCGCTTCTTTGCGTCGCTGATGGCGGCCGCAGCCCTGCTTATCGTGGGCGCTGCGCGCGCGTCGGATATTACGGTCTTTGCGGCGGCATCGCTCACCGATGCGCTCAATCGGGTCAACACAGCTTATCAGAAAAAGACCGGACATACGGCGGCCATCTCCTTCGCTGCCTCCTCGGTGCTGGCGCGCCAGATCGAGGCGTCGCAAGGCGCGGATGTCTTCATCTCCGCCGATACCGATTGGATGGACGAGCTGGACAAGCACGGCCTGATCGCGCGGGAGACCCGCCGCGATCTGCTGGGCAATCATCTGGTGCTGATCGCGCCGGCAACATCCGGTATCGCGCTCAAGGTTTCCCCCAATTTCAATATCGCGAAGGCGCTTGATGGCGGACGGCTGGCGCTGGCAGATCCGGAATCCGTCCCGGCCGGCAAGTATGCTAAGGCGGCACTTGGCACGCTCGGCGTGTGGGATGCGATTGCCGGCCAGATCGCGCCTGCAGAGAACGTGCGCGCGGCCTTAGCTTATGTCGCGCGGGGCGAGGCGCCGTTGGGGGTCGTGTACACCACCGACGCAATGGCCGAGCCGCATGTGCGGGTCGTGGATACATTTCCCGACAACACGCACCCGCCGATTGTCTATCCCGTGGCGCTCACGAAAGACGCCAAGCCGCTCGCTCGCGAGTTCCTCGATTATCTCGCGACTCCGGAGTCAGCGGACACTTTCCGAAAAGCCGGGTTCTTGATCTTGAGCGGAGCGAAGTAGGCGCTACGCCGTGGCGCGGGCTTCCTTCGCGAATGCGCGCCGGGCGAGGGCGCATTTCACTTTCCGGGCAAGGTCGCGATCGGTGAAAGGCTTACCGAGAATGTGGTCCTCGTCCACGCCGGCAATGGCCGCGCGATCTGCAAAGCCGGTGACAAACAGCACCGGCAAATTGGGCCGCCGCGTTTTCGTCTGCCGCGCCAGTTCCGCGCCATTCATGCCGGGCATGGCGAAATCCATCACCACGAGGTCGATGCCGCGCTCCCGCTCGACAATGTCGAGCGCCGCTCCGCCGCTGCCGGCTTCCAGCACGGAGAAACCCATGTCGCGGAGCATCGCGGCCGTTACTTCGCGCACAGGGCGATCGTCATCCACCAGCAGCACGGTGCCCCCCGCCGTCATTTCACGCGGGCCCTCCGGCGGCGCCGCCGCCTCAGCGGCCGCCACTTTCGCGCGCGGCAAATAGATGTGCACGCTGGTGCCATGTCCCGGCTCTGAGTGAATGCGCACGCCGCCGCTCGATTGCTTCGCAAAGCCAAGCACCTGGCTCAAACCCAGCCCGGAGCCCTTCCCCACTTCCTTGGTGGTGAAGAACGGCTCGAACGCCTTGTGCCGCACCTCTTCCGTCATGCCGCTGCCGTTGTCCGAGACGCAGATCTCGACATAGTCACCGGCTGGTGGATCTTCCGGCGATTTGGGCGCGCGAAGCGACACGTTCGAAACGGCGACCGTCAGTTTGCCGCCACCGGGCATCGAGTCGCGCGCATTGATAGCAAGGTTGAGGATGGCGAGTTCGAGCTGCGTGGGATCGGCGAGCGCGGGCCAAACATTCGGCTCTTCGCGGGTGTCGATCTGAATGCTGCCGCCCATCGTGCTCCGCAGCAGGTCTCGCATGCCGTCGAGCAGGCCGTGCAAATTGAGATTCTTGGGCTGCAAACGCTGCCGCCGCGAGAAGGATAGCAGCTGATCGGTCAGTTTCGCGCCGCGTTGCGCGGCGGTCCGCATATAGCCGAGGCGCTGCAGCGACTTGCCGTCCACGCCTGCCGTTTTGAGGTCGCGCTCCAGGAACTGGATGTTTCCGAGCACAACGGTCAGCAGGTTGTTGAAGTCGTGCGCGACGCCGGAGGTCAATTGCCCGACCGCCTCCAGCCGCTGCATCTGGCGCAATGTGGCTTCCACGCGCTCACGCTCCTCGATTTGGCTGAGCAGCTGGCGGTTGGCTGCCGCAAGCTCCTCGGTCCGCTCGGTCACGCGCGATTCCAGTTCCTCGTTCAGCCGCTGGCATTCGTATTGCCGCTGCCGTCCGCGCAACGCCGTCTGCACCACGCTGATGAGGGTGGTAGGGTGAAAGGGCCGCTCCAGGAAGGTGACGTTACCCAGCATCTCCATCAATTCGGCGGCCGCAGGGTTGCGCTCGATTCCGCCGCCATGCCCAGTGAGGAGGATGAACGGAAAGTCCGACCACGGCGGTTGCGCCGCCACCCATTCTGCGATCTCGCGGAAACCGATCTCTTTCATCGCCTCTTCCGTGACGATGGCAGCTTCCGCACCGCGCTCCAGCTCTCCCACCAGCTCGGGCAGGTCGCTGCAGATCGTGGAATGCAGCCTTGCATCCCGCAAGATTCCGGCCGCCACATGCGCATCGCGGCCGCGCGGTGCGAGAATGAGGGTCCGCTTGGCCCGGCGGCCGCTTCCGATCACGGGCCTCCCCGCAGCAAAGGCGCGCCTTCGCCCACATAGGTGGGCACGCCGCGCAGGATACCCTGGAATTGCTCGAGCGGCGGCCCGACCGTGATGCCGCGCGAATGGATGCGATATTCGCGGATGGTATCCTCGTGCTCGCCCGTGCGCTTTTTGATCACCGACATGGCGCGGCGGACGCGGCCCAGCGCTTCGAAGTAGCGCAGCATGATTACGCTGTCGGCAAGATAGGTGACGTCGATGGTCTGCTTCATGTCGCCGATCATGCCGTGCTGCGCCACGGTCACGAAGCTCGCGGCGCCTTTTCGGTTAAGGTATTGCAGCAGCTCATGCAGGTGCAGGACAAGGTATTGCTCCTCCGGCATGGCAGCCTGATAGCCGTTGAGGCTATCGACGGCGACCACCCGGATATCTCCCCGGTCGACGCAAGCGCGAACCCGGTGCGAGAATTCGCCGGGTGAAATCTCGGCCGCATCCACCTGCTCGATGAAGAGATCTCCGGCGTCGTGTATTGCGGCAAGATCGATTCCCATCTGCTTGGCGCGCGCAAACAGCAGCCCCAGTTCCTCATCGAACACGAACAGGGCGGCCTTTTCGCCGCGCGCGACGGCGGCGGCCAGGTAGTGAAGGATCAGCACGGATTTGCCCGTGCCCGCCGGGCCGATCACCAGGGTGCTGGAGCCCGCAGCGATGCCGCCGCCCAGCAGTTTGTCGAGTTCGGGAATGCCGCTTTGCACCAGTTCGCCGGTAAAGCCGCTGCGATGTCCCGCCGCGACAAGCCGCGGATACAGCCGGATGCCATCGCCGCGGATCACGAAATCGTGGTAGCCGCTCTTGAAGCTTTGCCCGCGACACTTAATGACCCGCAACCGCCGGCGCTCACCGCCGTAAACCGGCGCCAGCTGATCGAGATGCACCACGCTATGGGCGATCGAATGCACCGCGCGGTCGGTGGTTTCGCTGGTCATGTCGTCAAGCAGGATTACGGTGGACTGGTTCTCGGCGAAGTAGTGCTTGAGCGCGAGGATCTGCCGCCGGTAGCGTAGCGAGCTTTGCGCCAGCAGCCGGATTTCGGAGAGGCTGTCGATCACCACGCGCTTCGGCTTCAGCCGCTCGATGGCGGCGAAGATGCGCTGCATGGTTTCGCCGAGCTCGAGGTCCGAAGAATAGAGCAAGCTCTGGTATTGCTCAGGATCGAGCGCGCTTTCCGGCGGCACCAGTTCGAAGATTTCGATCTTGTCGCTGATGTCCCAGCCGTAGGACTTGGCGCCGTCCCGCAGTTCGCGCTCGGTCTCGGCGAGACTCACATAGATACCGACCTCGCCCACTTCCGCGCCCGCCCGCAGGAAGTGGAGGGCGATGGTGGTCTTGCCGGTGCCGGGGCTGCCCTCAAGAAGGTGCAGCCGGTTGCGCGCCCAGCCGCCGCACAGCACCTCATCGAGGCCCTCGATCCCGGAGGGGGCTCTGGGCAACAATTCTTTGTGCGTACTCATGGACTTAGCTCAACGATCGACGGCCGAAAGGATCGCCATAGGTGCGACACCAGCCCTGCATGCAAAAACGTCAATTATTTAGGAAAGTTCCGCGCCCGCCCGGCTTCACCTTGCGCCGTGCGGGTCACAGGACGCCAGCAGGCAACCGCAACTGCGAAGCGGTGATTGGAGAACAGCCGCTCAGGTTGCTCCGGCTTGGCTCCGCAGCTTAGGGCGTTCGCACCCGCCTCACCACGATGCCATCCAGCCCGTTGCCAGCACGGAACAACGCTGCGTTCTTGCACCGTCAGCTAAGGTGTCCGAATGAATCCAAAATTGTGCCCTTTGGAATCCGTGTACGGTCCGACGGCCACGCCCTGGCCAGCGATGGCGTAGGCTTCGGAGGTTAAGGACTTCGGGGGATCGAATTCGATCAGCTTGCCCGCTTTAGAGCGAACAAAACTATGAGCCACGCCGTTCTGGTCGAAATAATATCCAGAGACGTTTCCGAATTCATCGATGGCAAACGGGCGTGTCGTGACTCCGTCCGGAGCGACGAATTCTGTGGTTTTCCCTTTGGGGGATCGCAAGAAACCTTGTGCCTGCCCCCCGCTATCGACACACCAGCCCACAATCGCGCCAATCTTGTTGATGCCAAAAGCATAGGTGCCCTCGCCGGTGCACGTCCCGATGCCCTGCACATCGAACTCGGAGAAGTTGCCGTCTGCGGTGCGAATGAACGCGTGATCCACGTTTGCGGCATCGGTGTATTGCCCGACGACATCGCCAAGATCGTTGATGCCGCGCGGAATCGTTCCATGCGCGGCATTCGGATCGTCGAATTTGGTAATCGAGCCGTCGGCAGCCCGAATAAAGCCATGACGGACGCCGTCGTCACCGAAATAGCGGCCTGCGATTACATTGGAGTTGTTCATTCCGGCCAGGATCACCTGATCGCCGCCGGCATCAAACAACGTGACGGCCCCCTTGTTGGACCGGAAAAATCCCAGAAGCCTGTCGGCATCGATGTACCCGCCGCTCACCGCGCCCGCGTCGTTGATAAAGGCCGGGCTCGTGTTGCTGAGCGGGCCGTTAGCGTCGAACGTCTTAATCTTCCCATCGGCAGTCCGGATGAACCCGTGACCATTGCCGTCCGACGTGCCGTACGATCCCGTCAAATCGCCGTTGCTGTTGATGGAAGAAACTCCAGTTCCCGTTGACCCAGCAACCGAGACTTTGGTGAAGCTCGCCGCATGTGCTTGCAACCCTTGGATCAGAACAACGCCAGCACAGAAAAGCCCGATCACACACGATTTCACGATATTGTTCCTTCCAGATGATTGGCCAAAGCCTCTGCCGCGATTGTGCGCGGCAGAGGCCTCCCCCCAATAGGCCGCTCAGCGATACAGCGTGTGCGGCTGGCAGATGTTGTCGGCCGTAATGTCCCGCTCCTTGATGCCGGCAAGGCCGGACGGAACATTCACGTTGGGTCCGGTAATGTCCGCGACTTTCGTCGTAGAGCCATTCGTCCTGTCGATCGCGTAGACCGCCACAGGAGCATACGTGATGCCATACAATGTGCCATGAGAGCGGGTCATGCCCGTGAAGTGAATGCCGCCGCTGCCTGTGCCAACAACGGATAGACTCCCCTTGTTTTCGTTGATGTGCCAGAGCGTATCGCTATCGTCTTCGAAATAGAGCCCTTGCAGGCCTGCAGAGAGGGTCCAGTAGCCATTGACAAGATTCTCAAGGTCGGCAATGCGGGTGCCTTGCCCGGTCGTGTAATCGATTTTGGTTAGCCAGTAGGCGTGGCTGTGCGGGGTTTCTATCCCGAAAAGGCCTCTTCCCCCGGAGCCGAATGCCAAGGTGGTGGGGGCATTGATGGTCACCAAAGTGAGATGGCCGGTGCTCAGATCAATTCTCAAAAGATAATTACCAATCGTGCCATACAGCTGGCCATCTGGCGCGACTCCCAATCCGGTGAGATTGTACTCGGTCGTTCCACATTCGTTGTAAACGCCGCTTGTGAGGTCGATCACGCCAAACGAGTCGTGACCGTCGCCCGTATCCGAAATCATATAGGCGAAGTCGTCGGCGTTTGCGGCCGCGGCTGCCATGGCGGCGGCCATGGACACTGACGCAAGCGCGTTGCGGACTATCCGGCGAAGCCCCCCGCCGGTATTCAACTGGTACATTTTATTCCCTCCAATGATAGAATTGTAACGCCGCGCGCCCCTGGCGGAACCAAACTCACCCCATGCCGCGGAACGCGAGTTTCCGACGCCGTCGTTTGCCGCTATAGTCCCCCGCAGTGTGAGTGGGGGGAGTATGTCGAGTCTGGGTTGCCCTGTTCCTCCGGCGCGAGCCGGACGGCAGACATTCATGCCTGCAGCGGGCTTCCGCGAAAGGACGGCCGCCAGACCTTTGCCGGACTTTTACCGGACTAATCGGGTAGGTTCTGCGTGAACCGCGTTTACGGCACGGCAGAGTGGCGTGGCGCCGTCGAATTGTCTCACCAAACTCCATTCGAAATAGGGCAGATGAAGATCGCCCCCTCGCTGTGCGAGATAGCGTGCGATGGCGTGCGCACCCGAGTGGAGCCGCGCGTGATGCAGGCGCTGGTGGTCTTCGCGCGTGCGAAGGGCGCGGTGATTTCCCGCGACCAGCTGGTGCAGCGCTGCTGGGGCGGGCGCATCGTCAGCGAAGACGCTATCAACCGCTGCATCGCCAAGGTGCGGAAAGTTTCAGAGATCGACGGCGGAGCATCCTTCCGGCTGGAGCGGGTGCCGCGGGTCGGCTATCGCCTGATCGAGCAGGCGGTGACCACGCCGACGGTGCCAGATGCACATATCCCTGACGCGCGGCCACTGACCGCAAGCCCATCGTGGCGGCCAAGGTATATGGCTCGGCGCTGGTGGTGGTTTGCGGGAGGCGCGCTTCTCCTTGTGCTCGCGGTGGGCATCGTCTGGGAAAGGTGGAACGGGCCAGCGCAACTCACCTTTCCAGCCGGAAAGCGCATTGTGGCTCACGCACCGGCTCCGCCCGCGGGCACGGTGTTCCGGGATTGCAAGGATGGCTGCCCGGAGATGGTGGTGATTCCTCCGGGGCGCTTCCTGATGGGATCCAGCTCCAGCGATCTCGACCGGCAGGCAGATGAGATGCCTACGCATCTCCTGTCCATCGGCAAGCCGTTCGCTCTCGGGCGTTATCCGGTCACGCGGCAAGAGTTCGGCCGATTCGCGGCCGAAACTGGCATGCCGGAAGGCGGCTCTGAGGTCTGCTCGATCGTCAACCCCGCGG
>JAFAVP010000177.1 GCA_019242395.1 Alphaproteobacteria bacterium
AGCTTGGTTGCAGTTTTGTGCGTATGCGGACGGCTTCGTCCGTGTACAGCTTGAGTTACCCCGCTGCCGGACACCCTTTGGCAGCGAAAAAGCCCGCCGGAGCCCCTCCCGGCGGGCTTTTGTTTCGCTCAGTCCGCCACCTGAGCCCCTCCCGGCGGGCTTTTGTTTCGTTTATTCGGTGGCACGATACATATTACCCAATTGTCGCGCGGCCCTGGCATCATGACAGGCTCCGACAATCTGTCTAGCGAAGCCGCGTCATCGACAATCTCTGGCGACATCTTCCGCGCCAGATTACGCGCATGGCCCGCCACCCGCGCATCACCGTTCCGGGACTGCCGCATCACATCACCCAGCGCGGCAACCGCCGCGAGCCCATCTTCTTCGAGGACAGCGACCAGGACGTCTATTGCGACCTTCTTGCGGAACAGACCCGCAAAGCACGCGTGGACATATGGGCTTACTGCCTGATGCCCAACCACGTGCATCTCATTGCGGTGCCGCAAGACGAAGCATCGCTCGGCCGCGCCATCGGCGAAACGCACCGGCGCTACACCAACTTCATCAACGCGCGCGGCCGCTGGACCGGGCATCTGTTCCAGAGCCGCTTTGCTTCCGTGGCGATGGATGAGGCGCACCTGATCGCAGCCGTGCGCTATGTCAGCCTCAATCCGGTGCGCGCGCTGCTGGTTGCGCGCGCCGAAGATTGGCCGTGGTCGAGCGTGCGCGCACACCTTTCGGGAACTGACGATGGCCTCGTGCAGGTAAAGCCAATACTCGCGCGCGCAAGCGATTTTAAGGCGCTGCTCGCATCCCAGCGAAACGACGACGAGCAATTCGCCGCCATACGTCGGGCAGAAGGAACGGGGCGGCCTCTGGCGAACGCAGCCTTCATTGCCGATCTGGAACGGCTGTTGGGACGGCCGATTGCACGGCGCGCACCAGGCCGCAAACCGGCGCCAAATGCCGCCGTTCAAGCGAAGCTGTTATGAGGAGCCGCTATGAGCGGGGAATATGTATCGTGTCACCGAATTCTGTATCGTGTCACCGAATTCAGCTTCCGCAGTCGGCTGATTTTGCCGGAGCGACACAGCAAAAAATTACAGTAACAAGTGCAGCACCGATACAGTTGGCCGAGTGCATTTTCACCAGCTCGCCCCAAACGTCGAGTCGAGACTAATCGCATTTCGTACTTCTGCCTAATGTATTGGGAGGGAAATCAAATATGGCAAGCCAAGGTTTCGGCCGGGACTTTGCGTCCAGATTTCGGGATCGAAGCCCTCAGGCAACCCCGATTTCAGTTGGGTACCGGTTAGCCCCGTGATACCAGGATCATTTGGTAAGTTTCCAGCACCCTGGCTTGGATCGCTGATACCTTTGTCTAAGTCCCAGTACGTCGCGGAAAGACTACCGACAGGGGCGTCATCAAACCCGACAAACCCTCCAAGAACCGTCTGCACATCGTTGCGTTCTCGCGTCCTGCCGGCCGCATACGAGCGTGCAGCCGTTCCGGATGAGAAGTTCTTTCCAACCAATCCACCAAAGTAAATCTGCGAATTCTTCCGTCCATCTTTGATAGCAACCACAGAAAAGCTGTTGTTAATTGATCCGAAATTTGCGCCGGCAAGACCACCTGCATCTGCGCTGGCTGCCACGATATAGGTCAGCAAGCCCTTGCTGTAGGTTTCACTCAAGGTACCGTCGTTTATGCCAACCAAAACACCGCCATGCTGGGGACCATACTTTCCTAAGACAATGTCCATATTTGCAAAACAGTGCTCGATAACGCCGTGGCGACCTTTGAGCGCGAGATTCGTGCCGACAAGCCCCCCCAGGCTGTTGCCAAAAGCGTCCGCGTACCGCATCGTACCCGTTGCCCAGCTATATTTGATTGTTCCTTCATTTTCTCCAACAAAGGATCCCACGATAAAAAAATCTGACCCCTCCACCTTTACGTCGGAAAGACCTCCGTCTCGTACCGTTCCGTTTGGCGCGACATGTGCAAAAAAACCCTGAGCTTCGTCGCTGGATAACCCCATCGTGAGATGCGATGTCGCATTACCCAACCCTTCAAAGACGCCTGCAAATTCAGTGGCTATCGGCGAGGAACCATATGCACCATCCGCACTCGCATCGTATGGTTTTGCCAAGGCGTAGAAGCCGCTGGGATTTGCGGCGATGTCAGACGCAAGGGTCTTGATGTCGTAAACCAGCGTGTAGCTTTGCCCGTCGATGATCAGGCTGCTGGACGGATCCCAGAACTGCACGCTGCCGCGCTCCGGCGCGATGATGAACTCGCCGGCGTTCTTGCCTTTGGCAGACTTGCCGTTGTTTGCAGCGTCGTTGGTGGTGACGGTGAGCGCGCCTTGACCGGCGACGGTCAGCTGTTTGTCGATCTGCACCGAGCGCTGCGCATCCAGAGTGAGTCTGCTGGCGTTGCTCCAGGTGAGCGGCTGGTCGAGATCGATGTCCTTGGCCACCGTGCCGGTCTTCACCGCCACGTCGCCAGTGCTGAGCATGCTCGCGAGATCGCTCACATTCAGCACCGCTTTCTGCGCCGTCGCCGTGCACACCCCGGCCTCGCAATCCATGTTGGTCGTCGGCTTGTTGCTGATCGCCACATCCGCCCGCGCCGCCCCGCTCGTCAGCAACAGCGCCGCCGCCACTCCCGCCAGTTTCCCGCAATCCATTGCTGCTCTCCCATAAGACTTAAGCAAGTATAGCACACCTGATCTTCGCGAAATACTGGCGTGAAGGTTGGGACCTTGACCTGCCATGTGGCGAGCGGCTGGGGCTTCATCTTCGGCTCGTCGAAGGATGTGCGCTGCAATTTTAACCCCAACAGCAAGATGGGCGAGCACTACATCGGCACCATTTCGAAGTTCGGCGTCGACATCGGCTATACCGACAGCGCGGTGATCGTGTGGGCGGTGTTCGCGCCGAGCGCGGGGCCCAAGCACGGCGCGCTGGAAGGCGATTACGCCGGCGCAACCGCCAGCGTAACGGCGGGCGTGGGCGTGGGCGCCAATGCGCTGGTGGGCGGCTTCGACCGTTCGATCACGCTGCAGCCTCTTTCCATCGAAGGCAACACGGGCTTGAACGTGGCCGGCGGCATCGGCGCCATCAGCCTGAAATACGTGCCGTAAGGTATTGCCTGTGAGCTGTACACGGACGGCTTCGTCCGTGTACAGCTTGAGTTACCCCGCTGCCGGACACCCTTTGGCAGCGAAAAAGCCCGCCGGAGCCCCTCCCGGCGGGCTTTTGTTTCGAGAACGCCTCGTGCTTCAGTTTAGTATTCCCAATCCAAGCTCAAAG
>JAFAVP010000262.1 GCA_019242395.1 Alphaproteobacteria bacterium
TTGATCGATTCAACAAAGTGGCGCAGAAACTATCGTCTGAGATACGAAATGCTCTCCGAGAGGTCCTTGTCAGGGAAGGAGTGAACATCTTTCAGATCTCCGACGAAAAGCCCAGCGTGTTTGACTCCTATGAATTTCGAGACACCCTACTATATCGCGTAGCGGATCATGTTGGCGGAGGAAGGCTTTTGCCTATAGCGAAGGCACAGCTTGGCAAGACGGAGGCGCACGATCCGACACTTTTCCTGACGATGTTTCAATTTACACAGTCGGCAGTCGAAGACCTTCGACGTTTAGGGCGAGTCTGCCCGGAAGAGACGCCTATCCCTTTCCTACTGGTATTTGCCCACAAAAAAAGAATGCTTCGATTGCTCAAGAAGATGACCAAGAATTGTTGGATATTTGGCAATTCTCAATGTGCGATATCTTATCCATTGGAGGACGATCATGAGGCGACGGACAAGTTCTTGCAGGTTATCGCAGATGTACACGCTACTGAACTTCCCGAGGCGGACGACTGGATGTGGGGAGACTACGTGACTCAGTCGGTTTTTGAGAAGAAACCTAGAGTGATATCGAGTTGACGCGAAACACCGCAAAGATGTGCCCATGAAGCTCAAAGTCATCATGCACGAGGCGGAGGAAGGCGGCTACTCGGGCGAGGCGCCGGCGATTCCCGGCTGCGCCAGTCAGGGCGAAACCATCAACGAGCTGATGGCGAATTTGCACGAAGCCGTCGAAGGCTGCCAGGCCGTGGACGTCGCCGAGATGCAAAAGTAAAACTCCCTCGTCCCCTTCAGGGGGGGGACAAAGGGTGAGGGGGCTTCATGCCTGAAAAGCAGAACGCGTTGATTTGCCTGCAAGTCTGAGTTCTGACCTTCCGTATTCGACATCCCCCTCACCCCTGCCCCCCTCCCCCACATCCGTGGGGGCGAGGGGGAATGCGATCGGCGTTTGAAGCAGTGGGCCGGGCGTGACTTTGCAGCGTTTCGAAGGGAATGCGGACGTGCGGGCTGGCGAGGAAATGTACTCGCTCAGAGGCGGCGGTTGAAATCCATCCGCTGGTGCAGAATGCGGATAATGTCGAGCGCTTCGCCCGGCATCCTGTAGAACACAACGTGCTGCTCGCAGGAATATTTGAAGTAGCCCTGCCGGATATCATCGCAGGCGCGGCCGCGTCGCTTTCCAGCCGCGAGCTTCTCGATCGCGCCGATCAGGTCGCGGACGTAGCTGTCCGCTCGATCTGCGCCCCAGTGTTCGGCGGAGTAGTTCCAGGTTTCATCGAGATCGGATTGCGCGGCCGGCGAAAGCGCATAGCTTGCCTTTCATGCCGCTCTTGTCCTGCGTTTCCGCCGAAGAAACGTGTCGACGTCGAACGGCGCCGCGGGGCCGCTGCGCTCCCCTTGGATGAGCGCCGTTCGCAAGGCGGCCAGCTTGGCCTCCTCTTCCTCCAGCAAGCGAAGCCCGGCCCTCACCACATCGCTCGCCGATCCGTAGCGCCCCTTCGCCATCGTTTTCTCGATGAAGGCCGTGAAGTGTTCGCCCAAACTGAAGGATGTACTCTTGCTCATGAGGCGAAATACCAAATTCTGGTATTCCTGCAAGCTGGACCGCAGTCATGGGTGACTTGGGTATCTGGTTCGACCCATGGGGCGAGGGCGGCCGTTAAGCAAACGGGCAATCAGAAGCCGGGCCCTGACCGGGAGGCGGGTCTGAGGGATAGACGGGGGCGCCCCAATCTTCTATGTCTTGCGCCATCTTGCTTACGAGGGGGGATTGCAATGAAGAAGATTGTGCTGGGCGCGCTTTGCTGCGCGTTGATCGGGGGCGCCGCCTGGGCAGGAGACGCTGCCGGAAAGAGGGGCCCAAGGCCCGGCGCGGTGGTGCTGGAACTCTATTACAACGCCAAAACCGCCACTATCACCCGCAGCTACAATGTGGCCAACGTGTCGAGCATCGCGCAAGGCACCTACTGCATCACACCGACCAACCCGGTAGACCCCAACAAAATCTATCCAGCGGGCAGCGCTGAATACCTGAACAACGGGTGGTATCCTTATGCCGGCTATGTGTCTTGGCAGGATACAACTGTCGCCACCGATTGCGCCGCCGGCGATCTGGAGGTGAAAACCATCTACGGTGGCGGGCCGCAAAACGCGATTTCGTTCTCCCTGCTCGTTTTCGAGTAAGCTCTCTTCGCGTGCCTCAGGCATTCGTGAGCCGCGTAGCCACTACGAACGGCACCAGCGCGGCGAGCTCGGTGGTGATTGAAACCGCAACCAGCAGCGGGATGGAGACGTCGTAGAGCGCGCCCAGCAGCGCGCTGCCCAGAAACCACGCGATGCCGAACACGGCGGAGAACATGCCGTAGGCACGCGCCCGCGAATGCTCCGGCACCAGGCGCGCGACACCGGCGGTGAGCACCGAGTTCTCCACCCCCAGCGCCCCACCCCAGCACAAAGCGCCGGCAATCGCCGCGGTGCTTCCGCCGAGAAAGGCGAGCGGGGCGGCGAGTGCCGCAATCAGAATTCCCGGCAACAACGCAATGAAGCCGCGCCTGTCGAAAAGGCGCCCCAGCGCCAGTGCCGCGGCGCCGGAAGCCGCCATCGCCGCGGCGTAGAGGATCGGCACGGTGGCGCGCGCCACCACATGCGCCTGCTGAAAATGGTAGGCGATCAGGGGCCAATCGGCGAAGCCGAACGCGACCAGCGCAGCGCTCGCGGCATAGAGCCAGAAAGTGCGCGGGAGCCCGCTACTTTCCTTCCCGTCGTCTTTAGGCTTGCTGAGTTCGCCTGCGTAGGGAATCCGCACCCGCAGCGCGAACACGGAGATCACTGTCAGCGCCGCGGGGATGCCGAGCCACGCGAAGGCGTGCCCGTATTGTCCGTGATGCGCCAGCACCAGCGCGGTGATCAGCGGCCCCGAAAGCGCGCCGACTTGGTCCAGCGCTTCATGCAATCCGAACGCCCAGCCCTGGCCGATCTGCTCGCCCGCGCGGGACATCATAAAGTTCGCGGCGGGGTTCCGGATCGCCTTGCCGGTGCGTTCGAGAACGATCAGCGCCGCAGCCGCCCACCATGCGCCGGTGAGCGCCATTGCGGGCACTGCCGCCATCTGCACCACGTAGCCCGCGAGCGCGATGGGCCAGTAGGCGCCGGTGCGGCTGGCGATGCGCCCCGAGGCGAGACGCAGGACATAGCCGAACAGCTCGCCTGAGCCCGCAATGATTCCCACGGCGGTGCCGCTGGCACCGAGCAGCGCCAGATATGGCCCTGTGATCCCGCGCATGCCTTCGTACGCGCAGTCGGCGAACAGGCTGACGATGCCGAAGGCGACAACGAAAGCAAGGCCGGATTTCTTGTCGAAGGCGCGCGGCATGGCGCCACTGTAACGCGCAATGATGCCCTCAGCCCCATCGTCCCTTAACGCAGCCCGCTGTCAGGGCGCCGCTTCGACAATGCTCCCGTTCAGCGTCACGGTATTGCCCGGTGAGACGTCCACAGCCTTCTTTTTTGCCATCCATTTGCCCGCATTGAAATTGCCTTGGCTGTCTGAGCACCCCCACCCATCAGGGGCAAAAATCACCGTGGCGCCGGCCGGTACGCCCTGCTGAAAGCCGGTATTGCTGTTGTACGTCCCGTCAGGATTTCCACAGACAATGGTCCAGCTGAAGCGCAAGAAGAATTTGCTACCATCCGGAGGAACGAAAGCGACAGGCGGTGTGTCCGCCGGGGCTTTGATGGTCTTGTCCGTGACTGTTCCTTGGACAAAGCCACCGTAAGGAATTTGCTGATCGAGCAAGTTGGTGGTGGCGCCTGATGTCACAACGACCAGGCTGGCTTGCCTGATATTCCAGGTTCCTCCGTAGAGTACCGGGGTGTAGTGCTGATCTGGCGTCACTCCGTCGATATTGGCGCCGCAGTTCACGAACAACAGAACGTATTTGCCAGGCGGCACATTCTGCTGGATGTAATGGCCCGATATGCCATCCGTGCCGGTCGGGGCGAAATCGATGAGTTCATTGTTTCCCTTAGCGTCGTAGAGCTTGCCGCACATGCCGTTGAGCGGGACCCCGGCCGTGGTCACCGTCATGCCGTCGATCGTTCCAGGCGAGCTTGCCCAACCTCGCAGAGGAACCGCCGCCGCGACCGCGCACATCAGGATAAAAGCGGGTCTCCTGCCGCGTTTCCCTGTTTCGGATGAGCCTGCCCGCATGGTCCGTCCCCTTTTGTGTTCGACCGGGCGCGCGTTACGCCCGTAGTTAGGCGCAACCTATCGGAGAGGGTGAGTACTCAGGATAGATGCAAATGGACTGATTTCCGGATATTTTAGACGACGAGCGGCCGCGGAGTTGGGCTTGCATTGGCGCGGAGCGGAATCGGATATCATCGAGCGGATTTACGAAGCCGCAACGGAGCCAGGACTCTGGGGCCCGCTCTTGGAGCATATTTCTGACCGTTTTCAGGGCGGCGCGGCGTATCTCACGTTACAGGATCAGGCGACGGGGGAAGGCCGCTGGCTGACCGTCCGTACGGATCCTGCTGAGCGGCCGGCCTATTTCGGTTACTTCGCGACGAGGAATCCGCTTCTCGAGATCAAGGACTTTCCGCTCGCACTCCGGGTTCTTACGGATGAGGACAAACTCCCCACGAGCGAACTGCTCCGCACCGAATACTACAACGATTTCATGCGCCGCTTTGGCTTTCACTCCATCCTGATGTGGCGATTGGCGTTCGAACGAAAGAACACGGTTGTCTTCAATGTCACGCGGCCGGCCAAGCGCGACAAGTTCGGCGGTTCCGATGTCGAGTTTGCAAAGGCATTGCACCCGCACCTGATTCGCGCGTACCGGCTGTCGACCAAATTGTCCGGCATGACCGCGCTGCGCACCAGCCTGGAAGATGCGCTCGACAGCTCCGCCCATGCTCTGTTCATTGTCGATGCAAAGGCAACCGTGCGTCACACGAATCGATGTGCTGAAGCACTGCTTGCGAAGAACTCTGGGATTGCATTGCGCGGTGGAGTCCTTTGCGCCGCAAGTCATGCGGCGACTCTGAAGCTGCACGCGATGATCTCTGCGGCTGCAACCGGCGATAGCGATCGCCGCAGCGGCGGCGACATGTCGCTCTTTCGCGCGTGCGGTACCCCGCTCCCCGTAACGGTGGTGCCTGCCCGTTGCGAACAGGGCCCCTGGCCGCTTCTGCAGCCATCGGCTCTGGTTTGCATCACCGATCCCGAAGCCAGCCTTGACATTACGGACCGGCGGCTCCGTGATCTTTTCGGCCTGTCCCGCGCGGAAGCACGTGTCGCTGTTCTGCTGCTTGACGGACGAAGCACGAAGGAGGCCGCGCGCGCATTGGGGGTGAGCTTCCATACAGTTCGAGGACATCTGGTCCGCATCTTTGAGAAAGCGGGAGTCAATCGACAGGCAGAACTTGTCCGCTTGATGATGCGGGTCTTGGGCCAGCCCTGACGGTGCCCGGGCGCGCTACTCCGCGGCCAGCATGGTGGGTGTGGTCAGGGTCTTCCCGCCGTTGATGGTCATCAGATAGCGGATGCCGTCTTCGGCGATGTCGTCGCCCACCATGCGATCACCTTCCGCCTTCAGCTCCTCCATGTCGATGTACATGGCGTAGAAGCCGCGCGTTCGCTCGGTGATGATGCCGGCATTCAACAAGGTCTTCACCAGCACGCGGAAGATGTTCGATGAGCGCTTCATCTGCTCGCGGCGGTCATCGTCGGTGAACGCCTGTACGATGGCCTCCCGCGCCTCCTCCCAGTCCAGCCCCACATTGGCATACACCGGCTTCATCTGTTCGGGATTCACGAGGTTGAACAGCAGGGTCTGAAAACACTGCGCCGCCCAGTCCTCCACCGTGTTGTGCTCGTCCTGGCTGAGCTTTGGGATGGTGCGGTCAGCCCAGATCTTCCCGAACTTGTGGTGGAAGGCTTCGTCCGTCATCACGAGCTGGCAGAGTTTCACCAGCAGTGGATCGTTCGACAGCTTGTACAAGGTGGCAAAAGCTCCCATGGCGAGGCCTTCCACCAGCATCTGCATGCCGACGATTTTCTTGTAGACCTCCGGCGCCAGCACGATTTCCGTGAGCAGCGTCTGCAAAGTGGGCCCGGCCGGCAGCGGCGTGCCCCAGCGCGCGTGAATGTATTTCGAGAACGCGGTCACATGGCGCGCCTCTTCGCGCGTCTGATTGGCGGCGTATTCCTGAGCGCCAGGGTCTTTCAGGATGTGGCAGAGCGAAGCCGACAGCGCGAGCGCGCCCTGCTCGCCGTGCAGAATGGACGAGAGCTGCCAGCGCGACGCCTGCGAGGCGAACGCGATCTTCTGTTCGCGCGGCATGCGCTCGCCGATGTGGGTTCGGAAGAGGATGAAAAAATCCTCCGGCAGCACCATACCGGACTCGAGATCGAAGGGCTCGCTGAAATCGATGTATTTGGGATCGAGCGGGTCCCAAAAGTGGTCATGCGTGGCGGAGATGATCTTGTCGAAGGCGGTGGAGCGGCGGTTGTAACGCTCCGGCTCCAGCATGGCGGGAAAGTCGCGCGGATCGGCGGCGTCATACGCCGGGTCTTTGGTGATGTTGGTCATCGGCTCCTCCCCTGCGAAGCGGGGTAGGGGGACCACGCGAAGCTTGGTGGAGGGGGCGGGAGCTGTAGGGTGCTGCGCCCCCCTCCCCACCTTCGGCGGTACTCCCCCCGCTGCGCGGGGGGAGAGCCATAAGCGCCGTGCAGCCTCATTACTACTCCGCCGCCATCATCAGAGAGGGCGCCGTCATCTTGCCGCCGTTCAGCGCCACCAGGTACCGGATGCCTTCTTCCGCGATGTCGTCGCCCACCATGCGGTCGCCTTCGGCGTACAACTCGGCCATGTCGACGTAGGCCGCGTAGATGCCGCGCGTACGATCAGTGATGATGCCCGCCTTCAGTAACGTCTTGATTAGCACACGGAAGATATTCGTGGCCTCTTCCATGTCCTTGCGGATAGCGGCGTCCGTCAGCGCTTCCATGAAGGCCTGCTGGCACCACACCGGATCGAGCCCGACTTCGCGGTAAATCCACTCCTTCTGGTTCGGAGAGCCCAGATTGAACAGCAGCACCTGAAACACCTGCGCCGCCCAATCCTCGATCAGCTCATGCTCTGCCTTGGAGAGGTGCGGGATAGTGCGGTCCGCCCAAATCTTTCCGAACTTGTGGTGGAAGGCTTCGTCCGTCATCACCAGCTGACAGACCTGCCGCAGCAGCGGGTCGCGCGCTTCTTTCCACAGCGAAGCGAAGGCCCCCATCGCCAAGCCCTCGATCAGCATCTGCATGCCGACGATCTTCTTCCAGACCAGCGGCGACAGCACGATATCGTTCAGCAGGTCGCCCAACGCCGGCCCCACCTGCACGGGCTTGCCCCATCGAGCGTGGATGTATTTGGAGAAGGCGGTGACGTGGCGGGCTTCTTCGCGCGTCTGATTAGCGGCGTACTCCTGCGCACCGGGATCGCGCAGGATGTGGCAGAGCGAAGCGGACAATGACAGCGCACCCTGCTCTCCATGCAGAATCGACGACATCGTCCACGACATGTCGAGGTTGACGAGCTTGATCTTGCCCTTCTCATCGAGCTTGTCGGCTATCGCGGTTTTGAGGTCGCCGTTCAGCCCAGGATTGATGAGGTACTCCTTCTCCATGTCGAACGGCTGATGGAAGTCGATGTATTTCATGTCCAGCGGATCCCAGAAATGGTCGTGGGTGGCGCTGATGATTTTGTCGAAGGCGGTGGAGCGCTGGCCGTAGCGGTTCACGTCCAGCATGGCGGGAAAATCGGATGGATCGACGGCGTTGTAGGCCGGATCCTTGGTGATGTTTTCCATGAGGCTCCTCCGGCAATTGGCAAGACTGGAGCCTACGCCTCTGGACGGGGGCTGGCAAGAAAAATGACGCAGGCGTCATCATTGTTTCGGGCAGCCGGGCAGTGCCCAGAGCGATCTGTTGAGGTAGGCATCCCCTGATTTTGCTTGCAGACATACAGAGTTGCGGGGTTATTCACCCGCCATGAGCCCGCGCCATCCCGCTTCCAATCTGATTCTCTGGCTTCTGCCGCTGGCGCTCTTGGTCTTCTTCGGGGCGGCCATGATCGCCGATGCCGGTGGTGCGGCCGCCGGATTCGGCCGCCTTCTTAGCCAGATCTTCCAGCGCATCCATTCCGTCGATGGGGTGACGACCCCGGCTGGCGATCCCGTTTCGGCAAGCAGCCTGCAGCCGGGTGCCTGGCTCGACAACGCCACGGTGCTCTGGCCCGCGCTTCTGTTCCTCCTGCTCGCGGGCACCTTGCTGCTGATGATGCTCGCGCGGGGCTGGACGTTTTTTGCCGGCCTTTTTCTCGCCGCAGCGAGCGCGACAGCCTTGGGAATCGCTTGGCTCATGTACATGCGCGCGCATGTCCTGGTCGACATGCTGAGCCCTACGGTGGTGCTGCTGCTCGCCTATGCGGCCGCCCCTCTGCTGCGCGGGATTGAAACCTCATTTCGGCGCCAGCAGCCGAGGCGGATGGCTTCCGCTCCCTTGATCGTCTCGCCTGCGGCGGAACTTGAGCCTGTGCCGGAGGCGGAACCCGAGCCGCCACCGCCGCCGCTAGTAGAACCTGCAAACCGGACGATCACCTGCCTGGTTTGCCGCGTTCGCGGCTACGCCCACCCAAACCGGCCGCTCGATCCGGCGGATACGCTCACGTTGATCAGTGGCGTTCTTGGGCCGCTTGCTGAGGCGATCACGTATCATCGCGGCGGGGTGCTCTATGCCTCCGGCACCCAACTCGCTGGCGTGTGGAACGCGCACGGCAACGATGAGGAACATGCCATCCACGGCTGCGAAGCGGCTTTGCGCATGCAGCACGCTCTCACCCAAATGAAGATGCAGCACGGCGAAGGTACGCCGTATGATTTCGTGGAGGTGGCCGTAGGCCTTGCCAGCGGCACCTCCGTGACCGGTAGCGGCGCCGCGCGGGACAGCACGGTGGTCGCGGGAGAGACTCTGGAGCTTGCGGATCGCCTGAGCCGGCTGGCGCTGCGCGATGGCCCCGCGATCCTCGCGAGCGAAGCTACGCGCAACGATGCCGAACGCAGTTTCGCGCTACTGGAAGCCGATGTGATTGCCGTCGAAAATACGCGGATGACGGTATACGCTTTGCTCGGCAATCCACTCGTGCGCGCCTCGCCGAAATTCCGGGCGCTCTCCACCTTCCACACCCATCTGTTCGCTGCCCTGCGGGGACAGCGCTGGGCCGATGCCCGTACGCTAATCGATCAGTGCAGCAATCTTTCTGGGGCTATCCCGCAGCTTTACGAGCTGCATCTCAGGCGTATCGCCTGGTATGAATCGCATCCGCCGCCGCCGGATTGGGATGGCGCCTTCCGTCCACCCATCACCTGAGCACCCGAGGGCCGACAATGACGACCGCACTGAGCGCTATTACGCGGGGATTTCTTCTCACCGGGGCCGCTTCCATAGCGATGGCTGCGGCGCCGAACACGCCGCCTCCGGGGCCAATGCCGCCGGCGGACAACCAGAAGCTCGCCCACGACATCTTTCGCGACATCGTCGAGGTGCGTTCCGTGCATGACGCCGGCACGCAAGGCGTTGCGAATGTTCTCGTCCGCTACCTGAAAGCGAACGGCTTCAGCGACTCCGAAATCAATGTGGTGCCCGAAACCAAATTTCCCAAGCAGGTGAACGTGGTCGTTCGCCTGAAAGGGAAAGGGCAGGGCAAGCCTGTCATGTGGATCTGCCACATGGATGTGGTGGACGCGAGGAAGGAAGATTGGTCCGCCGGTCTCGATCCCTACAAGTTCACGGAGAAGGATGGCTATTTCTACGGCCGCGGCACCTCCGACATGAAGGACGAGGACGCCGCGGTTGCCGCCGCGCTCATTCGCCTGAAGAAGGACAAGTTCGTTCCAGGGCGTGACATCATTGTTGCCTTCACGGCGGACGAAGAAGTGGGGCTCGAGCAGGATGGCCCGCAGTTCCTCGTCACGGAAAAGCGGCCGTTGGTCGACGCGGGGCTCGTGATGAATCCGGATGGTGGCTCCGGCGAAATCGCAGACGGCAAGCGCCTCGATTTCAGCATCGAGACCGTCCAGAAAACTTACATGACATTCAAGCTGGAAACCGCCAACAGAGGCGGTCACTCCTCGGAGCCGCGCCCGGACAATGCCATTTACGAGCTGGCGAATGGGCTGGTGAAGCTGTCGCAGTATCGGTTTCCGTACAAAACGAACGCGACCACGCGCGCCTACTTTCAGACGATTGCCTCAAGCGCGAGCGGCCAGCGTCGCAGCGACCTTTTGGCGATGTCCAAATTGCCGGTGGACGTGGCGGCCGCGGCGAGGCTCGCAAAGGACACAGCCACCAACGCCATCCTGCACACGACATGCGTGGCCACGATGTTGAACGCAGGCGTGCAGGAGAATGCGTTGCCGTCAAGCGCGGCCGCCACGATTCAATGCCGTGTCTTTCCCGGCGAGAGCGTGGAGCAGACGCGGGCGACACTCGCGAGAGTAAGCGGCGATCCCAACATCAAAGTCACGCTGCTGGAGCCGGTGCAGGAGGCGAAGGAAACGGTCCCCGACCCCAAGGTGATCGCGCAGGTCATCAAAGTGGTGCATTCGATGTGGCCCGGTGTGCCTGTCATGCCGGTTATGGCGGCGGGCGCCAGCGATTCCATTTTCACCCGCGCGGCGGGCATGCCGAGCTATGGCGTCGGCGGCGGCTGGTGGGATATCAACGATATCCGCGCCCACGGCCGCGATGAGCGCGGTGAGCAGGGGAATTTCTATCAGACGGTGGAGTTCACGTATCGCCTGATGAAGGAGCTCGGAAACGGCGCGTAAACTCCAGTCATGGGTTCATTAGCGACTCCGCCAAGCGCAGGTGCTTGCGCAAAGTGGGGAGTTGCCGGTCCGCAAGCTCGCCCACCGGGCCATGATGCGTACCTGCCATTTGCGAGAACTCGGCGATGTCCTGCTTGTGGTCCTTCACCATGTAGCTGACGAATTCCTTATCGAAGCTCTTGCCGGAGAGCACCCGCAGCTTCAGGTATTCCGCATCGGCTTTCA
>JAFAVP010000039.1 GCA_019242395.1 Alphaproteobacteria bacterium
GAAGTGAGCTGGTTTGCGCAGGTGATCACCATCACGCTCGCCATGATTGTCGGTATCTACTACTTCCTGGGTCGCGCCGGGCTGGCGATGCGCATCTTCGCGTTCGCCGCTTACCTGATCGGCATGCTGTTCTACCTCGGCGAAATCCTGGTTGAATCCAACGTGAAAGCGTGTCGTGCTGCAGCAGCTGAAGGCGCTGCCGCACCCCTCGCCGGTGGCGCAGATGTATGTCGGCGTGAACGGCAGCTGGCTGGGGCACCTCACCGCCAATCTGTTCAACGGCGCCTTCTGGGTGCTCGCCGCCGGGATTTTCTACCTGTTGTTCTTCTGGCGGCCGGCGCCGGAGGGCTAGCGATGAGCCTTTGACGTACCAGTCGTCAAATTCGGAGACGGTTTCGAATTTCCGCACGTAGCCCTTGGCGGACAGAAGCGTGTGAACCCGTTTGCGCGTCGGCGTGTAGTTGTGTTCGCAGGTGATCACTTGCACGTCGTAGCGGCCGAAATCGAAGTTCTCGAGAATCTCGAACTCACTCCCCTCCGTATCGATGGACAGATAGTCGATATGCGGCGGCGCGTTGTGCTCGGCGAGCAGGTCCATCAGGGAAACGGTGGTGACGTCATAGCGCGCGCCGCCCTTGCGCTCCGCCTTGTGCAGGTCGGAAAAACTGAACTTGTTAATGGTCGAAAGTTCCGGAATGGCGGTTTGATTGAAGCGCACCGTTTCGCCGGACTTGCTCCATACACAACGTCTATCGATGACGCAGCTGCGGTTGGCGGCAAGAGTTGCGTGCCAGCATTGCCCCGGCTCCGCGAGAATGCCACGCCAGCCGAACTGCTTTTCCAGGAGCCAGGTGTTGCTGAGGTTCAGGCCGTCGCTGGCGCCGAACTCCACAAAGAATCCGCCGCGTTTTAGTCCCAACTCCGAAAGCACGAATAGGTCCTGCCGGAATTGCGCTTTCGAGTGCGGCAGCAGGCGCAAGATCGGGGCCACCATCGCATCGGGAAGCTGCCGCAGAAAGGCAAGATCGGCAGCGGCGCGGGCATTCGCCTGAATTTGCGCAGGGTTCAGCATCAAGGCCGAAGCTTGCGGATCAGTGCCCGCGGCTCAGGCGGGCTACCAGATCGTCCAGTTGCTCCAGCGTCTTGTACGCGATCTTCAGCTCGCCGCGCTTCGCGCCATGCACGATTTCGACCTTGAGGCCCAAGATGTTTTCGAGGCTCGATTCCAGTGCTTTGGTATCCGCATCTTTGCCCCGTGGACGTTCCGCGCCATTTGCTTTCAGTTTGGGTTTTGCTTTCGCTTCCGCCTGTCGAACATTCATCCCGGCTTCCACGATGGCCTTCGCGCGCGCCTCGGCATCCGGCACCCCGATCAGCGTGCGGGCATGGCCGGCGGAGAGCCGCCCGTCGCGGATCATCGCCTTCACGCTTTCCGGCAGCTTCAGCAAGCGAATGGTGTTGGCCACATGGCTGCGGCTCTTGCCGACCTCCTGCGCCACACGCTCCTGCTTATAGCCGAAGCGGTCCATCAGCTCATGATAAGCGGCCGCTTCCTCGATGGCGTTCAGGTCCGCGCGCTGCACGTTTTCGATGATGGCAAGCTCCAGCGACTCCCCGTCCGACATCTCGCGCACCACCACGGGTACATCGTGGAGCTTGGCAAGTTGTGCCGCGCGCCAGCGGCGTTCGCCCGCGACGATCTCGAACGCATTCGGTTCGCCTGCAGTGGGCCGCACCAGGATCGGCTGCAGCACGCCCTTCTCACGAATGGAATTGGCGAGATCGCTCAGCTCTTCCGGCGCGAAGGTCTTCCGCGGCTGAAAGCGGTTGGGTCTGAGAAAGGCAATTGGCAAGGTGCGCTGCGCCTTTGCCGTTTCCATCACCGCAACTGGTTTTTCCTCTCCGATTAAAGCGGAGAGGCCGCGCCCTAACCCGCGATGCCGTGCCTCGTCTGCCATTTTCGCCTCCCCGCTCATGCGGCCGTCAATCGCGCGCGCTCGCGTTGCACCAACTCGCCTGCGAGTTGGATATATGCCTGGCTGCCCGGGCAGCGCAGATCGTACACCAGTGCCGGCAGGCCGTGGCTCGGCGCTTCCGATATGCGAACGTTGCGTGGGATGACGGTGTTGTACACCATGTCTCCCATATTGGCCCGGACGTCCGCCGCCACCTGTTCCGACAGGCGATTGCGCTTGTCGAACATGGTGAGAATGATTCCCTGAATCTCGAGAGCCGCGTTGAGATTACCGCGCACGAGGTCGATGGTCTTCAGCAATTGGCTGAGTCCTTCCAGCGCGAAAAATTCGCATTGCAGCGGCACGATGACCGCGTCTGCCGCAACCATCGCGTTTATCGTGAGAAGCGTGAGCGACGGCGGACAATCGATCAGGATGTAGGAAAACGGAAACGCTCCGTGTACGGAATAATCGGCAATAGCATCCTTCAGCCGGAAATTGCGCCGCGGCAATTCGATCAATTCGAGCTCTGCGCCGGAGAGGTCGACCGTCGACGGCACCAGCGACAGCCGCGGGATTTTCGTTGGCATGATCGCGTCCGAAAGCGGCGATTGCCCCACCAGCACATCGTAGATCGTGTGCTTCCGCTCGCTGCGGCCGATGCCCAACCCGGTGGAGGCATTGCCCTGTGGATCGATATCAATGACCAGCGCCGGTTCGCCGATGGCGGCCAGCGCAGTACCCAGATTGATGGCAGTCGTGGTTTTTCCCACCCCGCCCTTCTGATTGGCGACGACCAATACACGGGCAGGGTTAGCGGGCACGGGCGAGCCCGCGAATCTCGAGGATGCGGCCCAAGCCATCGGTACAGCTTGAGTGTTGCGCAAGCTGCATGTCCCAATATTTTGAAGCCTCGGTAAGTTCTTGCCCAACAGCTTGCCCTTTGAGAAAGAGATTCACCGTCCTCGGCCCCTGGAATCGAGAGGCATATCCCAACAGTTTGTTCAGCGGTGCGCAAGCGCGGGAGGTAACCACGTCGAAAATTTCAGGGGGTGCCTCCTCAATCCGCTTGCACCGCACCTCGATATCCACACCCATCCGAGCTCCAGCTTCACGCAGGAACTCGCATTTCTTTCGCGTCGCTTCATAGAGCACCGCTTTGAAGCCGGCCTGCTGCCGTCTAAGTGCCGCGAGCACTAGCCCTGGGAACCCCGCGCCACTGCCGAGGTCCACCAGGGTGTTCGCGTGGAGGGGGATGTAGGCGCTGAGTTGTGCGGAGTCCCACACATGTCGCCACCACACGTCTGCGAAGGACGCTTTAGACACCAAGTTATGCAGAGCGTTCCATTCCCGCAGAAAATCAACAAAGGAGCTGAGGCAGGTGAGTGTTTCACGTGAAACACCTGAAGCCTGGCTGAATTCATCGCAGCCGAATTCAGGATGCAAGGCGCTCCTTCGCCACCGATCGGGCCCGAATGTGAGCTAGGACAAGCGTGAGTGCCGCAGGCGTGGCGCCGTCGATACGGGCCGCCTGCCCTAGGGTCGCTGGCCGGATCATCTCCAGCTTCTGGCGTGCCTCGTTGGACAGCCCCTTGACGGCCCCGTAATCGAGGTCAGACGGAATCCGTAGTTCTTCGTCGCGGCGGAACGCCAGGATGTCTGCTTCCTGCCGGTCCAGATACCCGGCATACTGCGCATCGATTTCAAGCTGCTCGATCACATCAGGCGCAAAACCCCGCAGTTCTGGCCAGATAGCCGCAATGGTCGGAAAAGAAACATCCGGCAGACTCAGCAAGCCGGCAGCCGTCCGGCGGACGCCGTCCTGCTTGAGAATGAGGCCATGTTGCCGCGCTTCATTCGGTGTGAGGCTCAGGCACTGCACCTGGCGTCGAGCATCCTCCAAACGGAGGCGCTTGTCTGCAAAAGCCTGGGCACGTTCTCGCCCGAGGCACCCTGCCTTTTCACCGACCGGCGTAAGCCGCTGGTCCGCATTATCAGCCCGTAAACTTAGACGGTATTCCGCCCTGGACGTGAACATCCGGTAGGGTTCGGTCACCCCCTTTGTAACGAGATCGTCCACGAGTACTCCAATGTACGCAGTCGCGCGGTCCAGAATAACCGGTCCGCTCCCACCTGCCGCGCGCGCCGCGTTCAGCCCCGCAACCAGTCCTTGGGCCGCCGCTTCCTCGTACCCCGTTGTGCCGTTGATCTGCCCGGCGAAATAGAGCCCCCGCACTTTTTTTGTCTCGAGCGAGGGTTTGAGCTCCCGCGGGTCCACATAATCGTATTCAATCGCATAGCCCGGGCGAACCATCGTTACCCGCTCCAGGCCTGGTATCGTCTTCAGGAGATCGATCTGCACGCCTTCCGGCAAGGATGTCGAAATGCCATTGGGATAAACGGTGTGGTCCTCGAGCCCTTCCGGCTCCAGGAAGATTTGGTGGCTTTCGCGGCCGGCGAAGCGCACCACCTTGTCCTCGATCGAAGGACAGTAGCGTGGGCCGGTGCTCTCGATCTGTCCAGAATACATGGGGGACCGGTGCAGATTGGCGCGGATCGCAGCGTGGGTTTGGGGCGTGGTATGCGTGATGTGGCAGACGACCTGCGGCGTCGCGATCCGCGTCGTCATGAAGGAGAACGGGTAGGGTGGGTCGTCACCGGGCTGCACCTCCAAGGCCGGATAATCGATGCTGCGCCCGTCCAGACGCGGGGGGGTCCCGGTTTTCAGCCGCCCCATCTGGACCCCGATGGCGTAGAGAGTGCGCGAAAGTTCTACCGAAGGCGCCTCCCCGACCCGGCCTGCGGGAATCTTCTTCTCCCCGAGATGAATCACGCCGCGGAGAAAGGTGCCGGTGGTCAGCACCACCGTCCGGCTGTGGAGATCGCGTCCATCTGCCGTGCGAGCCCCGGCTGCTCGACCGGACTCGATGATCAGATCCTTCGCCCCTGCTTCCAGAATCGTCAAATTTCGGACATTCGCAAGAGCCCCCTGCATAGCCCGCTTGTAAAGCTTACGGTCTGCCTGCGCGCGGGGACCGCGAACGGCCGGACCCTTGCGGCGATTCAACAATCGGAACTGAATCCCCGCCTCGTCAGCACAGCGGCCCATGAGGCCGTCCAACGCGTCGATCTCTCGAACGAGGTGACCCTTGCCCAAGCCGCCTATTGCAGGGTTGCAGGACATTTCTCCAACGGTGCCCAAGCGATGGGTTAGCAGCAGCGTCCTCGCACCCACGCGAGCGGCCGCAGCGGCTGCCTCACATCCCGCGTGGCCACCACCGATGACAATCACGTCGAACCGATCCATTTCTGCCGAATACGCGCCACTCGGTTCGCAGGCAAGCATGTTTCACGTGAAACGCTCACTTGCCGACACAGAATTCCTTGAAGACAGCTCCCAGAACTTCCTCAACGTCCACCCGTCCGGTAATTCGGCCAAGATCGGCCAGCGCAGAGCGCAGCTCTTCGGCAACAAGGTCGGGTTCGCGAGCATAAAAGCTACTCTCTAAAGCCATGACCACCCGACCCAGCGCATTCCGATGCCGCTCCCGTGTTGGCACGACGATTTCCATGTCGCCCATGCGCTCTTGGACTATATTCCTAATCGCCTCGGTCAGCCCCTCCATTCCCGCCCCCGTCCTGACCGAGATTGCTTGCCCTTCTGAGGGCAACTGAAGGTCGGCTTTGTTCCACACGGTCAGGGTGGGCTTCACAGACAGGGGCCGGGTAAACTGGTCAGGCTGGGTCGCGTCCAGAAGAAGCAGAACCGCGTCGGCGCTATCCATTTGGCCCAACGCGCGCCGAATACCCTCGGCTTCAAGGGGATCGGAGCTTTCCCGCAAGCCCGCTGTGTCGGTTACAATTACGGGAACCCCCCCAAGATCGAGATGCACCTCCAGAAGATCGCGTGTTGTCCCGGCAATTTCAGAGACGATAGCGACGTCGCGGCGGGCGAGGGCATTCACCAACGAGCTCTTACCGCTGTTCGGTGGACCGATCACCGTTAGGCGGAAGCCATCCCGCAGGATTTCCCCACGACGGGCGTCCTCAAGATGGACTCTGATTTCCTTAAGCACGTCCTTGATGATTGACCTGGCATCCTCGAGTGCCCCTCTTGGAACCTCCTCGTCCGAAAAATCGATCGTGGACTCCACCCAGGCGGCCGCCCGGATAAGGGCCGCTCGCCACCCTTCGTAGAGTGTAGTCAGAGCCCCGCCGTACTGGCGGAGCGCCTGCTGCCGCTGGCCTTCAGTCTCCGCGTTGA
This sequence comes from Alphaproteobacteria bacterium, assembly GCA_019242395.1. Lineage (GTDB taxonomy): Bacteria > Pseudomonadota > Alphaproteobacteria > Micropepsales > Micropepsaceae > Rhizomicrobium. Next base: position 6,220 of record JAFAVP010000039.1, read on the forward strand.
CAAGGTCGGCCAGCGCCTCGGCTTGCGTCAGGTCGAACTTGCCGTTCTCCACCGCACGCCGGGTAAATTCACCCGGCTCCGCCGCACGCAAACCAGGGATACTACCCAAAACAGCCAGCAAGGCTCCGATAACCGCTCGGCCACCGTGAACATGGAACTCCGCGACATCTTCACCCGTGAAGCTGGCCGGTGACGGAAACCACAACACCAGGCCGTCATCGATAGCATCGCCGTCTGGCCCCGTGAGCTTGCGAAGCGTCGCCATTCGCGGCCGTGGAAGCTCCGGCCCTGCCACGGACCGCAGCGCGCCGGCGGCACCAGGGCCCGATACGCGCACCACCGCCACACCGGCCCGCCCGCGGCCGCTGGAGAGCGCAAAGATCGCGTCGGTGTGCACCCCTGCTACGGCTTACCCTTTTTGGCGGACCCGGCCGTTGTCGCCGCGTTGTCCCACAAGAACTTCTGGAACTGCTCGAAGCCTTGCGCCCCCATCGGCATCCAGGCCTTGAGCAGCGCCTGCGGATCGGCGCTGCCCATAGCCGCCTTCATCCGTTTCCGCATCTCCTCCAGCATCTCGGCTTGTAAGCCCGCGACATCGGGGAGGCCCATCAGCCGCCGCGCTTCCTCCGGCGACATGTCGAGTTCGATATTGATCTTCATCGCTTGTGAGCGCCGCTTAAGCCGCGCTAGGAACGTAGCAGTTCTCCACCCTGCCATGAAGCGGGCCGCGCCGCCCGCCGGGATCATCATGAGCCGCAACCTGCTCGACGCCGAAACCAGCCCCTATCTCCTGTTACACAAGGACAACCCGGTGCACTGGCGGCCGTGGGGCGAAGCTGCCTTGCAGGAAGCGCAGGAGCAGAACCGGCCGATCCTCCTCTCCGTTGGCTACACGGCATGTCATTGGTGCCATGTGATGAACGAGGAGAGTTTCGCCGATCCTGAGACCGCCGCGCTGATGAACGAGCTTTTTATCCCGATCAAGGTGGATCGCGAAGAGCGCCCGGATATCGACCAGATCTACCAGACCGCCGCGAACGCAATGGGCACAATGGGCGGCTGGCCCCTCACCATGTTCCTTACGCCGCAAGGCGAGCCGTATTTCGCCGGTACTTATTTCCCGCGCGAACAACGTTTCGGGCAGCCACCGTTTCGTAATGTGTTGCAGGAAGTCGCGCGCGTGTATCACGAACAGCCGGAGCCGGTCGCCAACGCGGCGGCGCGCGTGCAGCAGGCTTACACGAATCTTTGGGGCCGGGATCTCCGCGGACAGCTGAGCGGGGCCATACTGGATGACGTTTCCCTTGGTATCGCGCGCAAGTTCGACATCTTCTTTGGCGGCACGATCGGCGCGCCAAAATTTCCCACATACGGACTCATCGAAATTCTCTGGCGGGCCTATTTGCGTACCGGCGCCGAACAGTTCAATCAACTCGTGCAGACAACCATGGCGAATATCTGCATGGGCGGAGTTTATGACCACCTGGGCGGCGGCTTGCACCGCTACTCGGTGGACGAACGCTGGACCGTGCCGCATTTCGAGAAGATGCTGTACGACAACGCGCAGTTCATCGATCTGCTCACCATGATGTGGCAGCACAACCGCGTGCCGACATTCCGTATGCGGATTGAAGAGACGATCGGCTGGCTGCTTCGCGAGATGATGGTGGAGCACGGCTTTGCCTCTGCGCTCGACGCGGACTCCGAGCACGAAGAGGGGAAGTACTACGTGTGGAGCGAAGCGGAAATCGACGCCGCCCTCGCAGGCACGTTCGTGCAGAAATTCAAGGAGGTCTACAACGTTAGGCGCGAGGGCAACTTCGAGGGGCGCAATATCCTCCACCGCATAGGTCCAAGCATCTCCGAATTATCCGAAGCGGACGAGGCGCTGCTGGCAAGACAACGCTCCACATTGTTAGCCTTACGCGAGAAACGCGTGAAGCCAATGCGCGACGACAAGGTGCTGGCGGATTGGAACGGGCTTATGATCGCCGCGCTCGCCAATGCCGGAGCGGTGTTTCGCAACACGGCCTGGACCCACGCGGCGGTGCGCGCGTTTGATTTCATCGAGCGTGCGCTGGGCGATGGCGACCGGCTGTATCACTCCTGGAGAGAGGGCAGGCGGCAGCACACCGGCTTTGCGGACGACTACGCACAGATGGCGCGGGCCGCCTTCACCTTGTGGGAAACCACCAGCGATAAACGCTACTTCGAGCGGGCGCGCGCCTGGGTGCACACATTGAACGACCATTTCTGGGATGGGCAGAACGGGGGCTACTTCTACACGCCGGACGATTCCGATCCTTTGATCTTCCGATCGCGGACAGTCTTCGATCAAGCGACTCCTGCTGCCAACGGAGTGATGGTGTCGCTGCTCGCCCGCATGCACCTAGCCACCTGGGATCGGAGCTACCGCGAACGCTGCAATGCACTCGTCGAGGCATTTTCCGGCGAGCCCGCCCGCGCCTACACATCGATGGCCTCCTATCTCATTGGTCTTGATGTGGTCATGACGGGATTACAAATCGTTGTGGTGGGGTCCCTTACCAGCCCGAAAACTCACGAGTTGGTGGGTGCCGTGATGGGCCGCAGCTTGCCCAACCGGACCCTGGTCCTCGCCGATCCGGGCGACGCCTTGATCGAAGGTCATCCGGCATACGGCAAGAAGATGGAGAACGGGCATCCCACAGCCTACATCTGTCAGCGCGAAACCTGCTCGGCGCCGATTACCAACCCGGTGGCGCTCAGTCAGGCGTTGCAGCTGCCGCTTCGCGCGGCAGGGCGGGCATAGAGGAGAACCAGATGGCGGGGACCGATATCACCATCGACGGAGCGGGCGGGAGCTTCAGCGGATACTTGGCGAAGCCGTCCGCGGGCAGCGGACCAGGTGTGGTGGTCATTCAGGAGATTTTCGGCGTCAACAAGGTGATGCGCGACATTGCCGACGGCTTTGCGGCGCGTGGATATTTTGCACTCGCGCCGGATCTTTTCTGGCGCATCGAACCGGGCGTGCAGCTGACCGACAAGAGCGACGCCGAGTGGCAGCGCGCATTCGGCCTGATGAACAAGTTCGATGCGGACTCCGGCGTGAAGGATATCCAAGCCACCATCTCGCATCTGCGCAGGCTGGACGGCGCCAACGGAAAAGTTGGTGCAGTCGGCTATTGTCTCGGCGGTTTGCTCGCGTACCTCACGGCGGCGCGCACCGATGTGGATGCCAGCGTCGGCTATTACGGAGTCAACATCGATCAGAAGTTGGACGAAGCAAACAACATCAAGAAACCTCTGATGCTGCACATCGCGGAAAAGGACCAGTTCGTGAAGCCGGAGGCGCAGAAGAAGATCGCGGAAGGCTTGAAGGGGAACGCGCATGTCTCGTTGCACTTCTATCCGCAGATGGACCACGCCTTTGCCCGGGAAGGCGGCGCACATTACGACAAGGCCTGCGCCGATCTCGCCAATGGCCGCACCTCCACCTTCTTCAAGCAGCATCTGAGCTGAGCGCGAACGACAATGGCGAGCGGCTCGCGCCGGTAACACTCACCGGCCGCTTCGTGCGGCTGGAACCGCTGGCGTTGTCGCATCTGGATGATCTCTGCGCCGTGGGACTCGATCCCGAGCTGTGGCGCTGGATTCCCAATCAGGTCACGACACGCGAAGACATGCGCGGCTACATCGAAACCGCGTTACGAGAACAGAAAGCGGGTGTCTCGCTGCCCTTTGCGGTCGTTCATCTCGAAAGCGGACGGGCCATCGGCAGCACGCGCTACGGCAACGTCAACCTGCCGAACCGTCGCGCGGAAATCGGCTGGACGTGGTATGGCCGCCATTATCAGCGCTCGGCGGTGAACACGGAATGCAAGCTACTGCTGCTCACCCATGCGTTTGAAACGCTCGGGCTGATCCGGGTGGAGTTCAAGACGGATGCGCTGAACGAGAAATCCCGTAACGCGCTCGCGCGCATCGGCGCCACTCAGGAAGGGATTTTCCGCAACCACCTGATCTGCCACTCAGGCCGCATCCGCGACACCGTCTATTTCTCGATCCTGGACACCGAATGGCCGGAGAAGAAGCGCGCGCTTGAAGCAAGACTCGAGCACTAGCCCGGCGCAACCGGAAGCGCGCATGTCCGTTGTGAGTGGCACCACTCCAGGAGCGCGAGCATGAGCATCTTCGGCAGCATTGTGGGAGCCATCTTCGGCCACGCCCAGCAGCAACCCACGCAACAATCCCGTCCGGCCGGCGGGCAGCAAGTGCATCCCCAAGGGGCGCAGGGAAAGGCCGCACCCTCCACGCAGCAGGCGCATGCCGCGCCGCAGCAACAGGCGAAAGCCGGCACGCCGCCGCCGCAAGCGGCCAAGCCCCAGCAGCCCGTGGATGTGGCGGCCGTCCTCGACAAGCTGAAGGCGGACAAGCATGCCAATCTCGATTGGGAACATTCCATCGTCGACATGATGAAGCTGCTCGATTTAGACAGCAGCCTGTCGGCGCGGCAGGAGCTGGCGAAGGAGTTGCACTATACCGGCGACCTGCACGATTCCGCGTCAATGAACATCTGGCTGCACAAGCAGGTGATGACCAAGCTTGCGGAAAACGGCGGCAAGGTTCCTGATAGCCTGAAGCACTGAGGACACGCGAATGGCTATCTTTAATCTCGGCGGCTCGCGAGGCGGCGGCATGTCGCCCATTACCATGGCTCTGTTGGGCGTGCTCGCCTATCGCACCCTGCACGGCAAAGGCAGGCTTGCCGACATGCTGGGGATGAACAAGCCGGACGGAGCGCAGGGGAGCGGGGCGCCTGGTGCTGGCCCATCCTCGGGTGGCTTGGGTGGAATGCTCGGCGGATTGGGCGGAGGCGGACTGGGCGGAATGCTCGGCGGAGTCTTGGGCGGTGGCGCGCTCTCCGGCGGATTGCAGGATCTGCTCAACCGGTTTCAGCAGAACGGACACGGCGACAAAACCGATAGCTGGGTCTCGACGGGCGCCAACAAACCCGTTGCGCCGCACGAGTTGGGACAGGTGTTGGGGAATGACCGCATTGAATGGCTGATGAAAGAAACGGGCCTCTCGCGCGAGCAGCTTTTGTCGGGCTTGAGCCAGCACTTGCCGGAAGCGGTCAACAAGCTCACCCCTAACGGACAAGTGCCCAACGAGCAGGAATTAAGCAAACTGATCTCGAGCCGCTAGCGGAATGAGGATGGTGGAGAATGGCAGCTTTCGTGAAACTTTCCTTCCCTCTCCCTCTCTGGGGGAGAGGGATTAAGGGTGAGGGGGATCACGTCACGTCGAGATACCAACCGAGAAATGAAAATGCTGCCTTAATTCGTTCCACGATCAGTGTACGGAGGTTCTCGTCACTGAGTTCCGGTCCATATTCCGAGCCGGTTCTCATATCGCTGGGATAGAGCGCCCAAGAAATTCCGTTGCTTCCGAGGCGTTCCGCGCTGACATACACACGGTATCGTTCATCCTCATATAGAATGGCCCCGCGACCGATAGGACGAATGCTGTAGCCGTCATCACTGGCGATCTTGTTCGAAAACCATCTTGTTCTGAAAGCCACGCCCCCTCACCCCCGCCCCTCTCCCCCACTTCGTGGGGGCGAGGGGATTCTTTTTTAGCTCTCTTCCAGCAGCATCTGGGTCAGCGGCGCGCCCGCGGGAACCGAGAGCGGCTCGACCTGCCGCAAGGCCGGCTTCATCAGCATCCCGAACGCCAGCACCAGCACACCTCCGAGACTCACCAGCGCGGCATGTAGCAGCCAGAATTCGCTCGCGGGCCAGCGCTCATACAGCGAACCCAAGCGTCCGCTAACCACGCTGCCTATGAATATTGCCAGCGAGTAGCCGCCGATCATGGTGGCGTTGATCTTGTCGGGCGCGGCGCGCGAGACCAGCGCCGTGGTGGTGGGCGCGAAGAATATCCAGCCGATGTTCGAGCCCAGATGAAATGCCACCGCCCATGCCAGCGGCGCGCGCGCCGTTGCACCTGCTGCCACACTCGCCGCCGCCAGCAGCAGAGTCGAAGCGCCGAAAATCCAGCAGCCGATCGCCATCTTGGTGAATTCGCTGGGCTCGCGTCCGCGCTTGCGCTGCCAGCTCCAGAACATCAGCACCAGCGGCATGCAGGCGAAGGGCGCCAGCCCATCCAGCGATTGCAGCCACGGCACCGGCATCGTCCAGCTGCCGAAGGTTAGGTTCACATGATCGCGCACCCAGATGTTGTAGGTGTTCCACACTTGGCTTTGCGCGATCCAGAAAAGCGCCGCCACCGGCAGCAACAGGATCAACAGCCAG
>JAFAVP010000192.1 GCA_019242395.1 Alphaproteobacteria bacterium
CCGCGATTACCCGGAGCTGGTGAAGCAGTATCTCGGTAGCGTTGTGCCGGTGACGGACAATTTCTTCGCCACTTTGAACTCCGCGGTGTTTTCCGACGGCAGCTTCGTTTACGTGCCGAAGGGCGTGCGCTGCCCGATGGAGCTGTCCACCTATTTCCGCATCAACGCGCAGGGCACCGGCCAGTTCGAACGCACGCTGATCATCGCCGATGAAGGCGCCTACGTCAGCTATCTCGAGGGCTGCACCGCGCCCAAGCGGGACGAGAACCAGCTGCATGCGGCGGTGGTGGAGCTGGTGGCGCTGGAAGGCGCGGAGATCAAATACTCAACGGTGCAGAACTGGTATCCGGGCGACGAGGAAGGCAAGGGCGGCATCTACAATTTCGTCACCAAGCGCGGCGATTGCCGCGGCGCTCGCTCAAAGATTTCGTGGACTCAAGTGGAGACCGGCTCTGCCATCACCTGGAAATATCCGAGCTGCCTGCTGCGAGGCGATGACTCGGTGGGGGAGTTCTACTCCATCGCCATCGCCAACCATTTCCAGCAGGCCGACACCGGCACCAAGATGCACCATCTGGGCAAGAACACGCGCTCGCGCATCATCTCCAAGGGGATCAGCGCGGGGCAGGCACAGAACACCTATCGCGGATTGGTGAGCGTGCATCCGCGGGCTTCGAATGCCCGCAATTATACGCAGTGCGATTCCCTGTTGATCGGTGGCAAATGCGGCGCGCACACGGTGCCCTACATCGAGAGCCGCAACAAGTCGGCGCGCATCGAGCATGAGGCGACCACGTCAAAGATCGCCGAGGATCAGCTGTTCTACTGCCTGCAACGCGGCATTCCGCAGGAGGAAGCCGTGGCGCTGATCGTCAACGGCTTCTGCCGGGAGGTGCTGCAGCAGCTGCCGATGGAATTCGCGGTGGAAGCGCAGAAGCTCGTCGGCATCTCCCTCGAAGGGAGCGTGGGATGAGCTACCACTGCCGTCACCTCCCTGCTGTCATGGCCCGGCTTGACCGGGCCACCCAGTACGCGCGCGTCGGCGCGCGTGAAAGACTCTCCTGCGGTCGCGGACGCGACCGCGCTGGGTGGTCCGCTTTCGCGGACCATGACAAATGTATTTGGATTGTTCGGAATGCTTGAAATCGACGATCTGCACGTCGCCGTCAGCGGCAAGGAAATCCTCAAAGGATTGAGCCTCTCCATCGATGCGGGCGAAGTGCACGCCATCATGGGGCCGAACGGCTCCGGCAAATCGACGCTCTCCTACGTGCTGGCGGGCCGCGAAGGTTACGAGATCACCGGCGGCAGCATCCGCTATCGTGGCGAAGACCTGGCGGCGATGGCGCCGGAGGAGCGCGCGGCGAAGGGCGTGTTCCTCGCCATGCAGTACCCGGTGGAAATCCCCGGCGTCACCACGATGAATTTCCTCAAGACCGCGCTGAATGCGCAGCGCCGCGCCCGCGGCGAGAAGGAAGTGGATGCGCTGGGTGTGCTGCGGCTGGTGCGTGAGAAGGCGAAGGCGCTGCACATCTCCGAGGAGATGCTGAAGCGGGCGTTGAATGTCGGCTTCTCCGGCGGCGAGAAGAAGCGGCTGGAGATTTTGCAGATGGCGCTGTTCGAGCCGGCGCTGGCCATCCTCGACGAAACGGATTCGGGTCTCGACATCGATGCGCTGAAGGTGGTGGCGGATGGCGTGAATGCACTGCGTTCGCCGGAGCGGGCCATGCTGGTGATCACGCATTACCAGCGGCTGCTCAACTACATCGTGCCGGATCGCGTGCATGTGCTCTACGGCGGCCGCATCATCAAGGAAGGCGGCAAGGACCTCGCGCACGAATTGGAAGCGAAGGGCTACGCCGACATCATTCGCGAGGCGGCATGACAGCGCTCGTTCTCCCAAATCGGCGTGTGGAGGATTGGAAATACTCCGATCTGCGCAACGCGATTGAACCGGAGGCGGTCGAGTTTGCCCCCGTTGCGACTTGGAACGTCTGTCTCTCCGGCAGCGTAGAGCAGAATGATCTGCCGGAAATCATGCCCCGCGCTGTCCATGGCCAGATGGGAGATATGGCGGCGTCTCGCGCAAAATTTGGTCTGTTCCTGCACGTTGCCAAAGGTCAGCAAGGCGCTGCGGACCTGCAGCTTGCCAATCCCGGTCACGGCCGCGCATTGATCGTGGTCGAGGATGACGCGGCCCTTGTATTACGCGAGCACGGCCGTGCCGATGGTTTCACAAATCTGGCTGTCGATATCGTGCTTGGTCCGAACGCGCGGCTGAAGCACATCCGGGAAGCGTTTCGCAGCGAGGCGGTTCGGGTGAGCGACTACGCTCTCCGGCTGGCGGCCGGCGCGAACTACCGCGCGCATCTGGCGGATTTCGGCGCCAAGCTGTCGCGCACCGAGCTGCACATCGCTCTGGAAGGCGAGGGCGCGCAGGCGGATCTCTCCGGCGTGAGCGTGCTGGGCGATGGTGGTCACGCGGACGTCACCACGCGCGTGACGCATGCAAGCGGCAACACGCAGAGCACACAGCTGTTCAAGATCATCGCCGGGGGCAAGTCCCGCGGCGTCTATCAGGGCAAGGTCAGCGTCGCGGAAGGCGCCAACGGTACCGACAGCCGCCAGACCGCGAAAGGCCTGCTGCTCGGCGAACGCGCCGAAATCGATCTCAAGCCGGAACTGGAAATTCTCGCCGATGATGTAAAATGCGCGCATGGTGCAGCGGTGGGCGATCTCGATCCGGAATCGCTGTTCTATCTGCGCTCGCGCGGGTTGCCTGAAGCTGAGGCCCGCGCCCTCCTGATGCGCGCCTTCCTGGAAGATGCCGTGGGCGAAATCGCCGACGAACGCATTCGCGCCGAGGTGTGGTCTCGGGTGGAAGCGGCGCTTGCGGAGCTGAGCGCATGACAGCGCAACCGAAGCTCAAGCCAATTCCTGGTTTCGACCCGCTGACCGCGCGCAAGGACTTCGAAATCCTGGTGCGGCGGGTCTACGGCAAGCCGCTCGCCTATCTGGATAACGCCGCCTCGGCGCAGAAGCCGCGTCCAGTGCTTGATGCGATGTACGACTTCGCCTCGGGCGAATACGCCAATGTGCATCGCGGCGTGCACTATCTGTCGGCAGTGGCGACAGAACGCTATGAAGCGGCGCGGGAAACCGTCCGTCGCTTCCTGAACGCCGCGCATGCCGACGAGATCGTCTTCACCAAGGGCGGCACCGAGGCGATCAATCTTGTCGCACACTCATACTTAGCGCCGCGAATTCAACCTGGCGATGAGATTGTGCTCTCGGTGATGGAGCACCATTCCAACATCGTGCCGTGGCATTTTCTGCGCGAGCGTTACGGCGCGGTGCTGCGCTGGATCGATGTGAACGATGACGGTTCGCTGGATGCCGGTGCGGTGGATGCCGCGATTGGCCCCAAGACAAAGCTCGTTTCCATCGCGCATATGTCGAATGTGCTGGGCACCATCACGCCGCTGAAGGAGATTGTGGCGCGCGCGCACGCCAAGGGCGTGCCGGTACTGGCGGATGGCTGCCAGGGCGCGGTGCATCTCGCGGTCGATGTGCGCGACCTCAATGTGGATTTCTACGTGCTCACCGGTCATAAGCTGTACGGGCCCACAGGCATCGGCGCCCTCTACGGCAAGCGCGCACCCTTGAAATCCATGCGGCCGTTCAACGGCGGCGGCGAGATGATCCGGGAAGTCACTCGCGATCTCGTCACCTATGCCGATCCGCCGGCGCGATTCGAAGCCGGCACGCCGCCGATCATTGAAGCGGTTGGGCTGGCGGCGGCCATCGATTATCTCGGTACTCTGGATCGTGCCGCTATTGCCGCGCACGAGAGCGATCTGCTCGCTCACGCGACCGAGCAGGTGAAAGAGCTGAACTGGGTTCGCGTCATTGGGGAGGCAAAGGACAAGGGTTCCATCCTCTCCTTCGAAACCGACGGGATACACGCACACGATGTTGCGACCATTTTGGATCGCGAAGGCGTGGCCGTGCGCGCCGGGCATCACTGTGCACAGCCGCTGATGGAACGTTTCGGCGCGGCCTCCACCACACGCGCGTCGTTCGCGCTCTACAATACGCGCGAGGAAGTGGACGTGTTCGTGGCGGCTCTTCGTAAGGCGAGGAGTATTTTGACGTGAGTGCGTCTACTCCTGGCACTCACTTCGTCATCACCCGCTTTATGCGGGTGATCCAATTGGGTCACCCGGATCGCTCGCGAGAAGGCTCGCGACCGGGTGATGACAAATTTTGTTTGGGTACTTGGTGATGGATCAGGGTTTGCGAGAGCTGTACCAGGAGGTGATCCTCGATCACTCGCGCCATCCGCGCCATTTTGGGGCGCTGGAGGATGCGACGCACACGGGCGAGGGCTACAATCCGTTGTGCGGCGACCGGGTGAAAATCTATCTCGCCTTGGACGCCGAGAACCGCATTCGAGACATCGCGTTTGAAGGCAAAGGCTGCGCCATCAGCCAGGCAAGTGCCTCGATGATGACCGACATGCTGGTGGGCCGCACAGCGAAGGAAGCCGAACGGCTGATGGGCGGATTCCTGCATCTGGTGAAAGGGGAGGACCCGAACGGCCTTGCGGAACAAGATCGCGAACGGCTTGAGGTGATGGGGGGCATTTCGGAATTCCCCATGCGGGTGAAATGCGCGACGCTCGCCTGGCACACGATGAAATCGGCTCTGGAGGGCGGCGCAGCCGCCAAAACCGAATGAACATCGAGCCGATCCAGCCTGCGATGAATGCGGAGGTCGCCGCCGGCGCGGGCGCGGAGACCAAGCTCACCCCTGCCGAACTGGAGGCGTTCACGGAAAAGCTCGTGGCGGCGCTGAAGACCGTTTACGATCCGGAAATTCCCGTCGACATTTATGAACTCGGGCTTATCTACAAGGTCGACGTGGCCGACAATTACGACACGGTGGTGGACATGACGCTCACGGCGCCGGGCTGCCCGGTGGCGGGCGAAATGCCGGAGATGGTGCGTCACGCGCTGGAAGGGATCGATGGCATCGGCACGGTCACCGTGAACATGACCTTCGATCCCCCGTGGACACCGGAACGCATGAGCGAAGAAGCGAAACTCGAACTGAACATGTTCTGATGAGCACGACAGCCACACAGACAAAACCTAGGCGCGAGCGGCCGAAAGCGATCAAGCTCAGCGAAGCCGCTGCGGCGCGCATTCGCGACATCATGGCGAACGCGGAAGGCAAGTATCAGGGTGTCCGCGTGGGAGTCACAAATGGCGGCTGCGCCGGCATGAGCTACACCATGGATTACGCCGAGGCGCCGCAAGCCTTCGAGGAAGTGGTGGAGGACCAGGGCGTGAAGGTGTTCATCGACCCCAAGGCGATCATGTTCCTCATCGGCACGGAAATGGATTTCGTGCGCGAGAAGCTCGGCAGCCGCTTCGTTTTCAACAATCCGAACCAGACGGCCGCCTGCGGCTGCGGCGAATCCGTGACGCTCAAACCGGCTGCTGCTGATTAAGCTCGTAGATCGCAGACACAAAAAGGGCGCCGCGTGAACGGCGCCCTTTTCATTTACCAGAGGTGCACGCGGCTTTCCGGCGGCAGGTAGTATTTGTCGCCGGGCTTCACGTTGAACGCCGCGTACCATTCGTCCTGGTTGCGAGGCGCGCCGATGGCGCGGAACATCCCCGGGCTGTGCTCATTCGAAAGCAGCTGCTGGCGCAGCGCGCCTTCGCGCACTTTCGAGCGCCAGATCTGCCCGAACGACAGGTAGAAGCGCTGATCGCCCGTCAGGCCGTCGATCAGCGGCGCGTCCTTGCCGTTGAGCGAAATGTGGTACGCCTTCAGCGCGATGGCAATACCGGCATTGTCTGCCACGTTCTCGCCCATGGTGAAGGCGCCGTTGATGTGCAGACCTGGCAACGGTTCGTATGAATTGTACTGCTCGCCGAGCGCCTTGGTCTTCGCTTCGAATGTTTTCTTGTCGGCCTCCGACCACCAGTTGGCGACATTGCCCTGCGCATCGAACTTGGCGCCCTGGTCGTCGAAACCGTGGCTGATCTCATGCCCGATCACCGCGCCGATGCCGCCATAGTTCACCGCATCGTCGGCATTGGCGTCGAAGAACGGTGGCTGCAGAATCGCCGCTGGGAACACGATCTCGTTGAAGAACGGATTGTCGTACGCGTTCACCGTCGGCGGTGTCATGCCCCACTCGGTCTTGTCCACCGGCTGATCGATGCGATTGAGCTGGCGGTTCCACTCGAACACGGCGGCCCGCTGCACATCGCCGATGAGATCGTCGCGCTTGATCACGAGGGCGGTGTAGTCCCGCCACCGGTCCGGGTAGCCGATCTTGACGCCGAAGTGATGCAGCTTGTCCAGCGCCTTTTCCCGCGTCGCCGGTGTCATCCAGGAAAGGGTGCGGATATCGGCGTCATAGGCCTTGAGCAGGTTGTTCACCAGCTCGACGGCTTTCGCCTTGGCCTCGGGCGGGAAGTACTTCGCGACATAGAGCTTGCCGAGCGCCTCGCCGATATTGTCGTCGAGAAGATGGGCTGCGCGGGTGGCGCGCGGCAGCTGCTGATCGTTGCCCTGAAGCACCGTCCCGTAGAAGGCGAAGTTCTCGTCGTCGAACTTCTTGGGCAGATAGGCGGCATAGCGATGAATGTAATTGGCGGTCAGGTAATCCCGCCATGTTTCCACCGGCGTATCGGCGAAGATCTGCGCCAGCTTCGGGAAGGCAGACTTCTCGGCAATGATGAGAACACGCTCGCCCTTTGCGCCGTTGTGCGACACGCCGGCGGCTTTCAGGTAAGCATCCCATGGGAACTGCGGCGCGAACGCCTTCAGCTCCGTCACGGTCATCGGATTGAAGACCTTGTCCACATCACGGCGGTCTTCGTTGGCCCAGGAGACTTCCGCGATCCGGTGCTCGAGATTGTAGACGGCGTCCGCGCGCTTGTCCGGATCGCCGAGGCCTACCATCGTCAAAACGGTTGCAAGATGCTTCTTGTAGGCCTCGCGGGTTTTCGCGAGCGCCGCATCGTCCTTCAGGTAGTAATCGCGGTCGGGCATGCCGAGGCCGGATTGGCTCAGCGTCAGGGCATATTCATTCGTGTTCTTGGGGTTGAAGGCGATGCCCCCGGTGAATGGGCCGTCCAGCTGCAGGCTGGGGGACCCCATGATGGCGGCCACCTCTTCCAAGTTCCGGGCTCTCGCAATCCGATTCAGATCCTTGTGCGCCGGCGCTAGGCCACGAGAGTCGATCTGCTTCTGGTCGAGAAACGCATCGTAGAAGTCGCGCAGCTTGCGCTCTTCCACGGTCAGTTGATCGCGCGGCTTGGCATCGAGCGAGGCGGCAATCTCCTGCATCCGCTTTTCGCTCAGAATGCGCAAATCCTGGAAGGAGCCGGTGCTGGAGCGGTCGGGCGGGATAACAGCCGTCTTGTACCAACTGCCGTTGACGTACATGAAGAAGTCGTCGCCCGGCTTCACCCCCCGATCCATGGCGCCGAGGTCTACACCCCAGGTGCCATACATGGTCTTACCCCCGATGGCAGCCGCTGCCGCGGTTACCGCAAGTGCGCTGGCCGCAGCGAGCAAAAAGGCACGTTTCATCACGTTCTCCGTCCTAGGATGATTTTTGCGGGCGAGCCCCAAGCCCCCGCCCCTCGGCGGCAAATAGGGTGGATCGGCAGGCGGTGCAAGTCACGGCGGCGAGAGGGACGGCCGTTCAGCGTCCTTTGAATTCGGTAGGCCGTTTGCCGTGAAAGGCACGCAAGCCCTCCCGAAAATCCTCAGTAGACGCGGCGCTGTCTTGGGCCGCCGCCTCCAAGGCAAGCTGCTGCTCGAAGCTGTTTTCCGGGCTTTCCCGGTAGAGCTTGCGGATGAGGCCCAGGGCCACTGTTGGCCCCGATGCCAGCCGCGCTGCGAGCGCAAGCGCCTCGTCCGCCAGGCTCTGGTCGTCGCACACCCGGTTGATCAGCCCCCATTCCCATGCGCGTTGCGCAGGCAATTTCTCGGCCAGCATGGAAAGCTCCTTGGCGCGGGCAAGCCCGATGCGCCTCGGCAGGAGCCAGGTCGAGCCCCCATCCGGTACGAGCCCGATCCGGGCGAAGGCCTGAAGGAAGTAGGCTGAGCGTGCGGCCATCACGAGATCGCCCATGAGTGCGAGGCTCATGCCCAAGCCGGCCGCGCTGCCGTTCACAGCCGTGACGAGCGGCATTGGCAGATCCCGCAGGCGGCGAAGCAGGGGATGAAATATCCCTTCCAGCATGGCAGCCGCGCCGCCACTGCCCTCCGCCGGTTCCGCAAGATTGGCGCCGGAGCAAAACGCGCGGCCTTCCCCAGTGAGGATGAGAGCGCGAAAGCCATTTTCCTTCTTCTCGATTTCGTCGAGCGCCGCGATCATCCCTCGCACCATCCTGGCGGACGCTGCGTTCAGCACATCTGGATGGTTCATCGTCAGCACGGCCACGGTGCCATTCGCCGTCAGATAGGCGCGATCGAACTCCTTCCGCATGGCAGCCCCTTCGCTTTCAGCAAGAAGTCTACACCCGCGATGGCGCTCTGCGTAGAGCGGTTACTTCTGGCACCGCGGGCAATAGAAGGTGGAGCGCCCGGCTTGCACGATGCGCTTAATCATACCGCCGCAGCTGTTTGGACACGGCCTACCGGCCCGGGCGTAGACCAGGAAGTGGTGCTGGAAATTGCCCAGTTCACCATCCACCCGCTTGTGGTCCCGCAACGATGAGCCTCCGGCTTTGATAGCATCGCGCAGCACCGCTTTGATCGCGGATACCAATGGCAGAATGGATTTCGCGGTCACGCGCATGGCCAGCCGCCTGGGTGAGATGCGTGCGCGAAACAGCGCTTCGCAGGCGTAGATGTTGCCGATGCCGGCGATGACCCGCTGATCCAGCAGCGCCGATTTGATCGGCGTCTTCTTGCCGGCGAGCGCTTGCTTCAGATACCGAGCATTGAATTCTTCTGACAAGGGTTCGATACCCAGCCCTTTGAACAGCGGATCGTCATCCAGTTTGTCCGTTTCCAGCAGGGTCATGAGGCCGAAGCGGCGATGATCGGTAAAGACGATCCGTGCCGGTGCGTCCGTCTCGATCACCACGTGATCGTGCTTGCCGGTGCCTGCTTCCGGCGGCGCGGTGTCGTAGACATATTGCCCGAGCTTCCGCGCATGCCCTTCCGCATACACGCTCATGCGGCCGCTCATTCCTAGGTGGATGACCAGCGTCTGCCCGTCTTCCAAATCGGCCAGCAGGTATTTGGCGCGGCGGTTCAGCGCCTTCACGGTTCGCCCGGTCAACCGTTTGGCGAAATTCTGGGGGAAGGGTGCCCGCAGGTCACCCCGGCGGGTTTCGGCATTGGTAATGCGATGCTTCTCCAGCACCGGCTTCAACCCCATGCGTACAGTTTCCACTTCGGGCAATTCGGGCATTCGTCACCTCACCTGTCATCCCGGCCGGGCAACGCGTCAGCGTTGCCTGAGCCGGGACCCACCGTGACGCCACACTGTGGGTCCCGGATA
>JAFAVP010000032.1 GCA_019242395.1 Alphaproteobacteria bacterium
AGGATTTTTGCGAGCGTCCCAACCACGAAGTTGCTGCTCGCTCCGGCACATCCGGGAAACTTGGGTGCGCAATCCGCGTACGCGACGCTTGCGCTTGGTTCGGCGCTGGCACTGCTTCTCTATCCCCACGCCATGACAGGCGTGCTGTCGTCATCGGGACGTGAGGCGATTAGGCGCAACGCGGTGGCGCTGCCGGCCTATTCGGTCGCCCTCGGCCTGATCGCATTGCTCGGATACATGGCGCTGGCTGCGGGTGTGCAAACGATGCCCGCCTATACAGCCGGGTTCAAAGCCTTCGGCGCGAACTATGCGGTGCCCGCCCTGTTCCTGCACGCTTTTCCCGCATGGTTCGCGGGTTTCGCGTTCGCCGCGATTGCCATCGGGGCGCTGGTGCCTGCCGCGATCATGTCGATCGCCTGCGCCAATCTCTTCACCCGCAACATCTATCGCGAGTACCTGAAGCCGGATTGCACATCGGAAGAAGAGTGCCGCGTCGCGAAGATCGTTTCGCTGGTTGTGAAGCTCGGGGCGCTGGTGTTCGTGCTTGCTTTGCCCACGCAATACGCCATCGAGCTGCAGTTGCTGGGCGGCATCCTCATTATCCAGACGCTGCCGTCGGTGCTGATCGGGCTCTACACGCGGTGGCTGCACCCCTATGCGCTGCTGATCGGATGGGCAGGAGGGATCGCGAGCGGAATCGCCATGTGGGCGAGCCTTGGCTTCAGCAAGACTACGTACAATCTGGTGTTGTTCGGCACGGCGATCCCCTGCTACGCGGCGCTGTCGTCCTTGCTCTTGAACATCGCGATCGCCGTTGTGCTGAGCTTTGCCTTCAACGCCTTCACACCCGTTCGCGCAACTGCCTCGCGCCCTTCGGATTTCACCCGGCCATAACGGCCAGCTGGAGGATACAGGTCGCGGCTCGCTGAACAGTGTGAGGGCTTGTGTTCGGCGGCCCGGCAAGGGATTCTCGCCGCCAGGGAAGGGTGGGCATGTTCGAGCAGGCGTTCAAGAATATCGATGACGTCCTCTGGAAAGAGGCGGGCTGCACCACGGAGCTCGACTACACGGAGCAAACCTCGTGGATGCTGTTCCTCAAATACCTGGACGATTTGGAGAAGGACCGGGAACAGAAGGCCCAACTGCAGGGCAAGCCCTACAGCTATATTATCCAGGGCCAGTATCGCTGGCGCAAGTGGGCGGCGCCGAAGAAGAAGGACGGCATCACCCTCGACCATGACAAGGCGCTGATCGGCAAAGACCTGATCGAGTTCGTGGACGGCAAGCTCTTTCCCTATCTGGAGGGCTTCAGGGAGCGGGCCGAAGCGCCGGACACGATCGAATACAAGATCGGCGAGATTTTCGGCGAGATCAAAAACAAGTTCCGCAGTGGCTATTCCTTGCGCGATGCGCTGGAGCTGGTGGATGGCCTGCGCTTCCGCAGCCAGGCGGAGCGTCACGAGCTGTCGCAGCTCTACGAAGACAAAATCCGCCGCATGGGGAATGCGGGCCGCAACGGTGGCGAGTACTACACGCCGCGTCCGCTCATCCGCGCCATGGTGCAGGTGGTGAATCCGCAGATCGGCGAGCGCATCTATGACGGCGCGGCGGGCTCCTGCGGCTTCCTGTGCGAAAGCTTCGATTACCTGCTGCCCAAGGCGCAAAGCACCAAGGACCGCGAAACGCTTCAGAAGCGCACCTTTTACGCCAAGGAGAAGAAGAGCCTCGCCTATGTGATCGGCCTCATGAACATGATCCTGCATGGCATCGAGGCGCCGAACATCGTGCATACCAACACGCTGTCTGACGATTTACGGAATGTGCAGGAGAAGGACCGCTACGAGGTGATCCTCGCCAACCCGCCCTTCGGCGGGAAGGAGCGGCCGGAGGTCCAGCAGAACTTCCCTATCCGCACCGGCGAAACCGCCTTCCTCTTCCTTCAGCACTTCATCAAGCACCTGAAGGCGCATGGCCGCGCCGGCATCGTCATCAAGAACACGTTTCTGTCGAACACCGACAACGCGTCGGTGGCGCTGCGCAAGGAGCTGCTGGAAAACTGCAACCTGCACACCGTGCTGGACATGCCGGGCGGCACCTTTCAGGGCGCGGGTGTGAAGACGGTGGTGCTGTTCTTCGAGAAAGGCGCGCCCACGCGGCGCATCTGGTTCTACCAGCTCAGTCCCGGCCGCAACCTCGGCAAGACCAATCCTCTGAACGACGACGACATGGCGGATTTCATAAGGCTGCAGAAGACGAAGGCTAACAGCATCAATTCGTGGAGCATCGATGCCGCGAAGATCGATCCCGGCACCTTCGATCTGTCGGTGAAGAATCCGAACCGCAAGGAGGAGACGGAGCTGCGCGATCCAAAAGAGATTCTCGCTGAAATCGCCGCCCTCGATGCCCAAAGCGCGCAGCTGCTGAAGCAGATCGAGGCAATGCTTTGAAGCTTGAAACCGTGCCGCTTGGGGAGATGGTGACCATTCTCGGCGGAGGGACACCTTCGACCGAGAATCCGGCTTTTTGGAACGGAGACATTCCTTGGGTATCTCCAAAGGACATGAAGGTTTCGGAGGTCGGTGACTCGATCGACAAGATCACTCCCGAAGCGATCGACAACAGTGCGGCTAGCCTGATACCAGCGAACTCAACCCTGGTCGTTGTTCGGTCTGGCATCCTCGCTAGAACAGTACCAGTCGCGATCACCACCTGCCCACTGGCTGTAAACCAAGACATCAAGGCGCTGTGCCCAGAAAGGGATGTCGACCCTCGGTTCTTGCAACACTTCATGCATGCGGTCGAACCGTTCTTGCTCAAGAAGGTGACACGAGGGGCAACAGTTCACCGCCTCTCTACAGATGACCTGAGGGCGCTGCCTTTCCCGAAGTTATCGCTATCCGAGCAGCGCCGCATCGTCGCCATTCTGGATGAGGCGTTCGCGCTCATCGCAACGGCAACCGCCAACGCGGAAAAGAGTCTTTCTGACGCGAAATCGCTATTTGCTGAATTCCTTTCTGGCACCCGCGGATGCCGCCTCGGCTCAGCTAGCGGACGTCTGCGAGATCGCATCAAAATTGGTCGATCCGAGAGATAAGCAATACGTCGATCTGCCGCATATCGGTGCTGGCAACATGGTCACAAAATCCGATCAATTGGTTGCCGTTCAAACGGCGCGAGAGGAAGGCCTCAAGTCGGCCAAATTCTTCTTTAATCCGCGGATGGTGCTGTACAGCAAGATACGTCCATACCTCATGAAGGTATGTCGTCCGGAGTTCGATGGCCTATGCAGCGCCGATGTGTACCCTCTGTTACCAAACCCCCGAAAGCTAAATCGCGACTACCTGTTTTACGTCCTACTCAGCAGGCACTTTACGGAGTTTGCCATTGCGGGTTCAGATCGGGCCGGAATGCCGAAGGTGAATCGCGAACACCTGTTTCGCTACCGTTTCCCGCTACCCGATGTGTCGGCGCAGCAAACTGTTACAGCGAAACTCGACAACCTTGGACGGCTGTGCCGAGAACTCGCGGCATCCTATTCAGCGAAGACCAAGGCATTGGCCCGACTGAAGCAGTCCATCCTTGCTCATGCTTTCACGGGGCGGCTCACCAACAGTGAATTGAGAGTTGCCGCCGAATGAACGAGGCCGAGACCCGCGCCGAGCTGGTCGATCCCGCGTTGCGGGAAGCAGGTTGGGGCGTGGTCGAGGGCAGCCGCATCCGCCGCGAGCACATCACGCTCGGCCGCCTGCAAGGCGCAGGCAAGCGCGCCAAGCCCGAGATCGCCGACTACGTGCTGATGGTTCGCGGCCAGAAGCTTGGCGTGATCGAAGCCAAGAAACGCGATACCGCCGTCACCGAAGGTTTGGGCCAGGCGAAAGCGTATGCCGCCAAGCTGCTGGCGCGCTTCGCATACTCCACCAACGGCCGCGGCATCTACCAAGTGGACATGCAGACCGGCGCCGAAGGCGAGATTGCCCAATATCCCACGCCGGACGAACTATGGCAGCGCGTGTATGCGGAAGCGAACGACTGGCGCGACCGCTTCGCCGCCGTACCCTTTCACGAAAAGGGCGGCACCTATCCAATCCGCTACTACCAATACAACGCGGCCACCCGCGCGCTGGAAGCCATCGCCAATGGCCGTGACCGCATTCTGCTGACGCTTGCCACCGGCACCGGCAAAACCCGCATCGCCTTCCAGATTGCGTGGAAGCTGTTCGAGAGCCGCTGGAATTTGAGCCGAGAGCCCACGCGCCGCCCGCGCATCCTGTTTCTAGCCGACCGCAACATCCTCGCCGATCAGGCCTACAACGAGTTCTCCGATTTTCCGGAAGACGCACTCGCCCGCATCACGCCCGCCGATATTCGCAAGAAGGGCCGCGTGCCGAAGAACGCCAGCATCTTCTTCACCATCTTCCAGACCTTCATGACGGGCACCGACCATCTGGGCAACCGGCAATACAATTATGGCCAGTACCCTCCGGACTTCTTCGATTTCATCATCGTGGACGAATGCCATCGCGGCGGCGCCAATGACGAAAGCGAATGGCGCGACATTCTGGAGCATTTCGCGCCGGCCGTGCAGCTCGGCCTCACCGCCACGCCGAAGCGCACCGAGAATGTCGACACCTACGCCTATTTCGGCGAGCCGCTTTACACCTATTCTCTGAAGGAAGGCATCAACGACGGCTTTCTCACGCCGTTCAAGGTGCGGGCGGTCGCCACCACGGTAGACGAGTACGTGTACACGCCGGACGACACGGTGGTGCAGGGCATGGCGGAGGAAGGCCGCCGCTACCGCGAGAAGGATTTCAACCGCATCATCGAAATTGCCGAACGCGAGCGCTACCGCGTGCAGACCTTCATGGAAATGATCGATCAGCGGGAGAAGACGCTGGTGTTTTGCGCCAGCCAGGATCATGCGCTGGCGGTGCGCGATCTTATCAACCAGATCAAAACGTCTAGCGCAGATCCGGATTACTGCGTGCGCGTGACGGCAAAGGACGGGAAGCGTGGAGAGCGATTCCTTGAGCAATTCAAGGATTCTGAGAAGACTATCCCAACGATCCTGACCACGTCTCATAAGCTCTCTACCGGCGTCGACGCGCGCAACATCCGCAACATCGTGCTGATGCGGCCGATCAATTCGATGATCGAATTCAAGCAGATCATCGGCCGCGGAACGCGTCTGTTCGAGGGAAAGGACTATTTCACGATCATCGATTTCGTGAAGGCGTATGAGCACTTCAACGATCCGGAATGGGATGGCGAGCCGCTGGCGCCGGAGCAGCCACGGCCGAAGAAGCCGAAGTCCGGTGAGGAGGAAGTTCCGGTCGGTACCCCCGCCAATGACGATGAGGAACGCGAACGGCCGCAGACGCTCAAGATCAAACTGGCGGATGGCAAAGAGCGGACGATCCGGCACATCAGCGCCACCAGCTTCTGGAGCCCGGACGGCAAGCCGATCTCTGCGGCGCAATTTATTGAATCCCTATTCGGTCAGCTGCCGCAGCTGTTCAAGGACGAAGCCGAGCTGCGCGCGCTGTGGGGCCGCCCGGATACGCGCAAGGCGCTGCTGAACGCGCTGGAGGAGCGCGGCTTCGGTGGCGAGCAGCTGAAAGAAATCACCCGCGTGGTGGACGCCGAGAACAGCGATCTGTTCGACGTGCTGGCCTACATCGCCTATTCACGGGCGCTGGTAACGCGCGCCGAGCGGGTGGCCACGCATCGCCCGCAAATTCTGGCTCACTACGAACCGAAGCTACAGGAATTCTTGGATTTCGTGCTGGGCCAATATGTCGGGCACGGCGTGAGCGAACTGGATCAGGAAAAGCTCGCGAGCCTCTTGGAGCTGAAGTACCACACGGTAAATGATGCAGCCGATCAGCTTGGCGGGACAGGCACCATTCGCGACGCCTTCGTGAATTTTCAGGCGTACCTCTACGCCCCTTAGCCGCGCTTTCCCTCGTAGGCCGACCCGTTACTTTCTCCTTGACCTCGAGCTAATCGTTCGCTATATGTTCTTCTGGTGCATAAAGCTGTTGCGCCCGCGCGGCGGCGCGCGTGCAGCGCCCCGGGCGCTCGCATGCATGGGCAGGTCCAGCGCGGTCATGAGGGCGGCGACAGTACCCTCAGAGTCGTGAGTACAATTGGTGTCCGGGAGTTTGCACCACACATCTGGTGTGGAGAGGAGCCAGGGGATCCCCTTTCCGATCTTCGGAGGTTCGAATGGGAACTTTCGTGGTCAGCCAGGGCAAGGTTTAGGGGGGTGCGACTTCGGTGAAAACGAAGATCATGATGTTGGGCGGAGAAGGAAAGAGAGGTCCAGATGTAGTCTTTTTTTATTCCGGCGCGATGGTGAGCGCGATGCCGTCAAGCTAGCGCCCGCAGTGCGGCTGCCCGGAGCGGTGCGGAACTTCAGCTTCCGCTAACCCGGAGGCCTTTATGCTTGCCGCCCGCAGGAGACAGAATTGGCCGCGCGCTGGGGTTCATCGGCTTTTATATTGGCAACCGTTACGACCACGGCTGTGGCGGCGGTACATGCCGTGTTCCGCCATCATGTTTCACTGATTGACCTGTTCCTGCTCGGCGGCACCGCCTTAATCGGACTCGCGCTGCTGCTGAATGCGCTACTTGACACCAGCCACCGGGCTACGACGCTCGAAGCGCACGCCGCCGAATTGCGCCGCCTGACGGGTAAGCTAGAAGACTCACTCCGCGCGGTTTCCGCGATGAATGCCCGGCTCAACGAAAGCGAGGCCCGTTACAAGGGCCTCGTCGACTCGCAAGGAGACGCCATCGCACGCCGGGCACCGGACAGCAGATTAACGTATGCGAACGAAGCGTTCCTTAAGCTGTTTGGCTTGTCACCTCAGTTCGCCATTGGCCAGCCTTTTGCCCCAGAACTGCATCCCGACAGCCGCGCACCTATCTTCGGCAGCTTCGCCGGACGCGAGATGGATCAAGTGCGGGTCAGATACGATCAGCATGTCCGCACAGCATACGGCTGGCGCTGGATCGCTTGGGAGGACTATGCAATCCGCAATGCGGCGGGACGCCTAATCGAAATCCAGAGCGTGGGGCGGGATATCACAGAGCGCAAAGCTCTCGAAGAGGCCCTGACGGACGCCCGCGACAAAGCTGAAGCGGCCAATCGCGCAAAATCGGGGTTCTTGGCGACTATGAGCCATGAGATCCGCACGCCCATGAACGGCGTGCTTGGCATGGCGAGGCTGCTGCTGGAGACAGAACTGAAGCCCGACCAGCGAACGTATGCGGAAGCCATCCGGCAATCCGGCGAGTCGTTGCTGTCGCTGATCGGAGACATCCTCGACTTTTCAAGAATCGAGTCGGGCGCCATGACTTTGGATGAAGACATCCTCCAGCCCCGCAAGTTGATCGAGGATGTTGTGGAGCTGCTCGCGCCCCGCGGACACGCCAAAGGGATCGAACTCGTCTCTGTGGTTGCACCGGACATCCCCGAGGCGATCAGAACGGACGGGTTGCGCCTGCGGCAAATCCTGACCAACCTCACCGGAAACGCCCTTAAGTTCACGGAAAAGGGCGGCGTGCGCGTGAATGCGATGCGGGAGCAAGGGCGCAATGGACAATTCCTACGGTTTGAAATTCGCGATACAGGCGTCGGGGTACCTCAGGAAAAGAAGGCGGAAATTTTTGAGGAGTTCGTGCAAGCGGACTCAACGCACGCGCGGCGGTTCGGGGGGTCCGGGCTCGGCCTGGCGATCTCAAAGCGCCTGGTGGTGGCGATGGGCGGCGAAATCGGAATTGCCGACGCTCCAGGGGGAGGCAGTGTTTTCTGGTTCACCATCCCAGCAGTGGTGCACCGCCCGGCAGTACGTTCGGAGCGGAGAGCCCTTGCGCACCGCACTTTCGCGATCGCCACACGAAACGCAGTGTTGCGCGAGGGTCTAACCGCTCACATTCGAAGCGCCGGGGGAGAGGTGATTTCCCTCCCGGGCTGGCGGCCCGAGCAAGGCCAGATCGATGCACTCTTGGTTGATGCTGGACCGGCCGCCGAACCTGACTTGCCCGCCCTGCCCCGACCTGGCACCCGGTCATTCGTGCTGATTGTTCCGGAGGCGCGTAGCCACCTGCCTCGGCTCAGGGAGCTGGGATACTCGGACTACTTGGTCAAACCGCTGCGCCACACTTCGCTGGCGGAACGGCTAAACATTACTCCACCTGGCCCAGTTCCGCCGATTGCGTCGGCGGAAATCGATCCGCCCTCGGCGCCGGCAGATCATGCAGCGCAGCATACTTCTAAGTACCGCATCCTGCTTGCCGAAGATAACGCCATCAACACAATGCTGATGCGCGACCTGTTGCAGAGACGCGGGCATACCGTGCTCGATGTCGCTTCCGGCGAAGCGGCGCTGGAAATTTCCGGGCGCGAGCGTTTCGACATAATTCTGATGGATATTCACATGCCCGGAATGGACGGCGTCGAAACCACACGGCGGTTGCGCAAACGCGAGACAGCACTCGGAAGACCGCGAACCCCCATCGTTGCGCTCACCGCCGATGCAGTGGAAACTGGTAAGCACGCGTGCCAGGATGCGGGCATGGATGGCTTCCTCACTAAGCCCGTTGATCCTGCCGAGTTGGATAGCACGCTTTGTGCCTTGATCGGGATGTGCGAGGCGCCGGCTGAAGCGGCCGCATGAAGGCCGATCGGCGGCACGGAGGTAACGGCGAAAATCGAACCCGCGCCGCCATTATTTCCTATCTGCAGCCCCGGACTGCCACGATGCTCGCATTGGGTTGCGCCTGCGGGCTACCGCTGCTTACGATCTCCAATGCACTGTCCCTATGGCTGACCGACAACCGGGTCTCGATGTCGGCCATCGGGCTGTTTGCCTACACCCTGCTTCCCTATTCGTTGAAGTTTATCTGGGCCCCCTTGTTGGATCAGGTGCGGCCGCCCTTTCTGTCGCGTTTGTTGGGAAAACGCCGCTCCTGGATGCTGGCTGCCCAGGTCGGTATCCTGATCGCCTTTGCGGGCCTTTGCATATCCGATCCCAAGACGCAGCTTTTCCAAATTGGGCTCTTTGCGTTGCTCCTAGGATTTGCCGGGGCAAGTCAGGACATTTCCGTCGATGCTTGGCGCATCGAAGTGGCGCCGGCCGATGAGCAGGGCACCATGCTCGGCGCTTACCAGCTTGGATACCGGCTGACGGCGCTCGCGACAGCGGCGCTTGCACCGTATATCGCCCAATTGTTCTCCTGGGGGGCGAGTCTCGTCTTTCTTGCCTGCCTGATCTTTATCGGCATGGCAGCCGCACTGTTAGCCAGGCGCCCACCTGAACGTGACGCACGCCAGGAAGCTGAAGTTGCAGAACGGACGTTAGGACTCGGCGGCCGCATAGGTGCAGCACTGGGCTGGTTTTACGGCGCCTTGATTGCCCCCTTCACCGACTTCTTTCGCCGGCATGGGTGGGCAGGCTTGCTGATTTTGGCGATGATCGGTTCCTACCGCCTTCCTGATTTTGTTATGGGCGCCATGGCACGCCCTATGTACCGTCAGAGCTTCTCCCTGGTGGAGATCGGTACGATGTCGGGCCTGATCGGTGTTTGGGTGACCATCGCCGGCGCCTTGTTCGGCGGATTTTTCGTATTCCGATTCGGAATTATGCGCGCTCTGTTCACCGGCCTAGCGGCGGTCATCACTGGCAATCTTACCTACGCATTGCTTGCGGCTAGCGGTCACAACATTCCGATGTTTGCTGCTGCGGTCACCGTCGAAAACATTGCCGCCGGGTTTGCGGGCACAGCGCTCCTTGCTTACATGTCGAGCCTCACCAACGCCGCCTTTACGGCGACACAATATGCACTGTTCAGCTCGTTCTACGCATTACCTGGCAAACTGCTGGGCGGATTGTCAGGGTTTCTCGTGATCTGGTTCGCCCAGCATCGGAGCGCATTCGAGGCGCTTCTTCCCGACCTTACTAGATTGCCGGACAAAGTTGTCGGCTTCGTGCCCTTCTTCGTCGCAACGGCGCTGTCTGGGCTCCCAGCGCTGCTGATGCTTATCTTGGTATATCGTATGGAGGGGGGAGCCGGGCCAAAGGCGCAAACGGTAACAGCAACCTAGACTTCCATGAGCAAAGAGGGTCGCGCCGGCGGCTCGAGGGTTCTGGAACGGCCGAGGATTTGCTAATGGGAAATCGCAAAAGTGGTCCGCCGCAGGAATGGTTCATTTGGTGAATGTTTATGAGCCTGGCCCATTAGAAGGGCGCCTTGCCCAGTGGCCCGTCTTGGCCACAGCAGGGGCAGTGGAAGTCCGCCTCGCCGAGACGGAGGCCGAGGTAGAGGCCGCACAGCATCTTCGCTACCGCGTCTTCTATGAAGAGATGACGGCCATTCCCTCGCCGGCCATGCGCGAATTGCGCCGGGACTTCGACCGCTTCGATCCCTTTTGCGATCATCTCTTGGTGATCGACCGCAGCGTGGCGGATGAAGAAGGCCAGCCGTCCGTTGTGGGCACCTACCGGCTGATGCGAGATACAGACGCTGCGCGCGCCGGCGGCTTCTATACAAGTGGCGAATACGATATCGGTCCGATGCTGGAGCATCTGCGCGGCAGAAATCTGGTGGAATTGGGCCGCTCCTGCATCCTGCGGGAATATCGCTCCAAGCCCTCCACAATGCAGCTCTTGTGGCGCGGCGTGATGGTCTATGACCTGCGCTTTTCGATCGATCTGATGTTTGGCTGCGCGTCACTGGCAGGAACCGATCCGGAGGCGCTCGCCCTGCCGCTCTCGTACCTGCATCATTTCCATCGCATGGCCGAGGCCATCCGAGTGCGGGCACGGTCAGAGTTGTATGTCGAAATGGATCGCATGGCGAAAGAAGCCATCGATCCCAAATCTGCCCTTCATGCGTTGCCGCCGATGATCAAAGGGTACCTACGGGCCGGCGCCTCGATCGGTGATGGCGCCGTCATCGACCGCCAGTTCGATACCACGGATGTGTTGATCTACTTTCCCCTCTCCAACATGGACGAGCGCTATCGCAGCCGCTTCTCGCGTGACGTTTGATTGAGAGCGCGCTCGAGGCAAAGTTTTGGCTGTATCTAAGCCGATCCTGCTTGATACGGCTCCTTCAGTTTTCGGATTGCCTTCATGGGAGCCCGCCGTTAACGCCGTCGCAGTTTGCCACAACGTCGCAAGATGTTCGCGGACATCCACGCCGCGCGAATAAATCAGGAGGAAGATCGCAATGGAGCGGCTTATTTGAGACGCTGGGGATCGACCCGTCAGGAGCGACTTTGTCCATCACAAAGAATTGCCAACGGTTGGAGTTTAGGAAACCGGACGTCTCGCCTCTATTGCATCCCACACGAGTGCCGCCGCGTCAGGACCGCCGAAGCGCTTCACTTCCCAGATGCCGGTGGGGGACGTCACATTGATCTCAGTCAGATAGTCCCCAATCACATCAATCCCCGCGAATATCAGTCCACGCGAGCTTAGCTCTGGTCCGATGCTCTTGCAGATGTACTCCTCGCGCGGAGATAAGGTGGCCGCCTCTGGCCGGCCCCCAACATGCATGTTCGAGCGCGCCTCGCCTTGCGCGGGGACCCGATTGACCGCGCCGGCGTACTCTCCATCCACCAACAAGATACGCTTATCGCCCTGGCGCACTTCAGGGATGTAGCGCTGGACAATGACCGGCTCGCGGTAAAAGGCCGTGAACATCTCCAGCATGGCGCCAAGATTTTCGTCGTCCTCCTTGACTCGAAATACGCCCGCACCGCCGTTGCCATAGAGCGGCTTCAAAATGATGTCCTTGTGCTCAGCACGGAACGAACGGATCTCCTTCCGGTCGGAGGTGATCAGCGTGGGTGGCATCAGATCCTTGAACAACGTGACGAATAGCTTTTCGGGTGCGTTGCGGACGTGAAAAGGATCGTTCACCACCAGCGTTGCCGGATGTATGCGTTCGAGAATATGCGTGGCCGTGATGTACGCCATGTCGAAGGGAGGGTCCTGCCGCATCAGAACGACGTCGCATCGTGCGAGATCCGTCGTGGTGCTTTCGCCGAGCACGAAGTGGTCGCCCTTGCTGTTGCGAACCGAAAGCGGACGGACTCCCGCCGTGACAATACCATCACGGAAGGTGAGGTCCCGCGTCCCGTAATAAAGGAGCGAATGTCCACGTGCTTGGGCCTCGAGGGCCAAAGCGAAAGTGGAGTCGCCGGAGATGTCGATCCGCTCGATCGGGTCCATCTGAATGGCGACAACGAGAGGCATAGGGGTTCCTTGCACAAAGACGCTTCAGGGTCTGACGCACAACGTGATTGCAACTTCCCTGACAGGAGTAGAATGCCCTACTGCCTTCCTACCGCCAATCCTCCGGCCGCCAGGCGTCCGGCAGGTGGCGGGGAAATCCACGGCTCCCGAGTGTGACAACATCAAACCTGATCCCCTTTCCCCGCAGGGCAGGCTGCCGCGCGAGATAGAGTTCCGCAGCACGGGCGATTCTCATTTGCTGCGGTATGCGAAGAGCCTCGAGCGCCGTTTCGCCAATTTCGCGGGTCTTCACTTCGACGAAGCAGATCACGCCCGATGGTGACTTTACGACAAGATCGATCTCTCCCAGCTTGGTCCGCACCCGGCGACCCATGATGCGATAGCCCTTCGAGACCAGCATAAGCGTAGCAAGCAGTTCACCGCGCCGGCCGCGCCGCTCCGCGGCTCGCTTCAGGTCCACATCATGCCGATCCATCTCTGGCCTTCAGCATGAGTGCGCGTTCGTACAATTCACGCCGAGGCAGATTAAGGGCTTCCGCGACCAGATCGACTGCCTCCCGCAGCGGCATGTGCCGCAAGGCCCTGGAGACCAACGCCTCCGCCTTGCTCCAATCTGGCGAAGCCTCGGCGGAGCCACCAACCACCATCGTTATCTCCCCCCGGGGCGGTTGCTCTGAAATGCTCCGAGCAAGGGTACATAGATCGCCGCGGCGCACGTCTTCATGCAGCTTCGTCAACTCGCGCGCGATTACGGCGGTCCGGTTCCCTAATATGTGCTGCATATCCGAAAGCGCATCGGCCAGCCGGTGGCCGGACTCGAACAGCACGACAGTACTGCGGACATCGCGTAGCCCCATCAGAGCGCGCCGGCGCTCGCCGGATTTGCTGGGCAAAAAACCCGCGAACAAGAACCGGTCGGTGGGCAAGCCGGATACAATAAGGGCGGCAAGCAGAGCGGATGGTCCAGGGATGGCATAGACAGGAATTCCCTCGGTGACAGCTTCGCGGACCAGCTTGTACCCGGGATCCGAAATCAGTGGGGTCCCAGCATCGCTGACCAGGGCCACGCGCGCACCGGCCCGAAGGCGGGCAAGCAAACGAGGCCGTTCGCGAGCCGCGTTGTAGTCATTGTAGGCGGTGAGAGATTTCGAAATCCCATGGATGGCGAGGAGCTTGGAGGTAACGCGGGTATCCTCAGCTGCGATCAGCTCGCAATCTCTTAGAACGCCAAGAGCTCGCAGGGTAATGTCGCGGGCGTTGCCGATGGGGGTAGAGACCACGTAAAGACCCGCCTCGTCTTGCGCGTTATGGGACATGGCGTAGGCTCGTATTCTCCGGTAGCAGGAATTTCTATGAACGCTTCATTCCGCGCTGGCCTACCCCGAGTTTGCGCAATTGCTGGCGCTCTGGCGACATTTGCCTTCGCCGGCTGTACGCCGCCGCCGCCACCGAAGCCGGTTCCGGTGGCGCCTCCCCCCGTGGTGACTCACTTACGCACCGCGGCGCGCCACCCTCTGGTGGGTGAGGAACCGGAATTCATACGGCTCTCCAATATACCACGGGGGCATACTCCCGTGCGTGTGGGAGTCCTTCTTCCGTTCTCCAATGGCTCGGCGACAACTCGGACGCTCGCCAAAGGCCTGATGAACGCCGCGGAGCTCGCCCTCTTCGACGCGCGGAATCCGGATTTGTTGCTGATGCCCGGTGACGAGGGAGCATCTCCGCGACAGGCTGCAGCGGCGGCCCGCACGCTTATTTCGGAGGGCGCGGAGATTATCATCGGCCCGCTCTTCGCGCCCTCCGTTTCGGCAGTTGCTCCCGTCGTGCGCGATCATGGGATCGCCCTGATTGGGCTCTCGACCGATCGCTCGGTTGGAGGCGACGGCGTTTACCTGTTGAGCTACCAGCCGGAAACCGAAGTTCAGCGTGTGGTTTCATACTCAGCATCGCGTGGCCACACCAACTTCACGGCTGTGATTCCCCGGACGGCTTACGGAGATCGTGTGCTCGCCGCCTTCAAGGCCGAAGCCGCAAAGGATCATGTCACAGTACGAGCCGTGCTGCGCTACGATTCGGGGACGCCCGACCTGTCGCAGACAGCCAGCGCCGCCAGCAGCAGTGGAGCGGATGCTATTCTCATCGCGCAGGGCGGGCAGCAACTCGCGGCTATGGCCGCCCAGTTGGGCAATCCGCACCCGCAGCTGCTTGGAACGGGACTGTGGTCCGAGAAATCGCTGCTGCATGAATCCTCGCTGTCCGGGGGCTGGTTCGCAGCCCCTCCAGCGGAAGCAGACGCTGCATTTCAAGCGCGTTACCGGTCTGCCTATAGGAGCACTCCACCGCAACTGGCGACGCTCGCCTACGATGCTGTCTCCCTGGTGGCGGCCCTGTCAAAGGGGGCGCCGTATCATCGCTTCACTGATGCAGCGCTGACCGATCCTGACGGGTTTTCTGGCGTGAGCGGCATATTCCGTTTCATGGCGAATGGCAGTTGTGAACGCGGCCTCGCCATCCTCCGCGTGGAACCGGATGGGTTCCACATTGTCGACCCGGCCCCCCAGAGCTTCCAGGCAAAGGCCTCCTAAGCGGCCAAGGCCGCCACGATGCTGTTCAGAACAAGCCGGCCCTGCTCTGTCGCAACGATGCGGTGCGGATTCCGGTGAATGAGCCGGCGCTCCTTCAGCTCCTCGAGCAGCATCTTGTCGATGTGGGTGGCCCAAAGCGACTCATACCGCGCAAGATGAAGTCCCTCGCTTAGACGCAAGCTCATCAGAAGGTGTTCGCGTGCCGCATCCTGGCGAGGGATCTCGCCATGCTCCACAAACCCATGGCCCTGTACCTCGACCAAGGCCTGCCAGCGCTCTGGCAATCGTTCGCTGCTAAGCGCGAAGCGCCTGCCGCCAAGCGTAAGGCGTCCATGTGCCCCCGGACCGGCGCCAGCGTAATCGCCATAGCGCCAATAGAGCAGGTTGTGCCGGCATTCCGCGCCTAGCCTGGCGTGGTTGGAGATTTCGTATGCAAACAAGCCCGCGGCTGCTGTTAGCTCCTGCGTGACTTCGAAAAGCACTGCACCAGCATCGTCGTCTGGAGTATGCAGCCGGCCGCTAGTTGCCAGGACCGCGAACAGCGTCCCGGGCTCGATGGTGAGCTGATATAGAGACAAGTGTTCGGTGCCGAATGACAAGGCTTCCTGCAGTTCCGCGCGCCATTGTGCGGGTGTCTGGTCCGGGCGGGCATAAATCAGGTCGAAGGATACGCGGTCGAAGGTTCGCATGGCGAGCGCCAGCGCAGACTTTGCTTGCCGCACATCATGCAAACGGCCAAGCCCCCTCAAATCGAAGTCATTGAGGGCCTGGACACCGAGCGAGAGCCGGTTCACGCCGGCGGCACGATAGTCCCGGAACCGGCCAGCATCGGCGCTGGAAGGGTTGGATTCGAGGGTAACCTCGGCGCCCGGCAGAACCGGCCAAAGCCGACCAATCGTATCGAGGATCGAATTTACGGATTGGCCGCGCATGAGCGAGGGCGTGCCGCCGCCGAAAAAAACGGATATGACTGCGGGGCGCGAGGATCCCTGCAAGCCCGCGATGTACTCTAGCTCACGACCAATACCCCGAACCCATTCGGCCTCGTCAAATTGCGCTCGAACGTGAGAATTGAAATCGCAGTAGGGGCATTTTGCCGTACAGAAAGGCCAGTGCACGTAAACCCCGAAAGGCTGTTTAGCAGTCGCTTCCACGTGCCAGTCCGGTTGCCGCGACGAGCCTCTCGAAAGCGCGCGCCCGATGACTCATGGAATGCTTTTGGGCTGGCTCCATCTCTCCAAAAGTCTGCGTGAAAGCATCCGGAACGAAAATAGGATCATATCCAAATCCTTTGTCGCCGCGCGGCGGAAATTCCAGTGTGCCGCGGACTTCTCCTTCAAACACTTCAGCACGGCCGTCGGGGGACGCAAGCGCCAAAGCGCATACAAATTTCGCGGAGCGATCCGTTGTCTTCCTATTCTTAAGCTCGCGCTCCACTCTCGCCATGCCGATCAAGAAATCCTTATCCGGTCCTGCCCATCGCGCTGAGTATATGCCAGGTGCTCCATCCAAGGCCGCGACCGCAAGCCCCGAGTCGTCCGCAAGAGCCATACGTCCGCTCGCCTGAGCCGCCGCCCGGGCCTTCAACACTGCATTCTCTGCAAACGTGGCGCCTGTTTCTTCCGGTTCTGGCAGACCGAGTTCGCCGGCGCTCTTGACGATGATGCGATAAGTCGCGAGCAGCTGGCCGATCTCGCGCACCTTGCCGACATTGTGGGTCGCAAGGACGATGATATCTCCCGCGGAAACCATCACGCTAGAGCTTCTTTCTGCAGCGTAACCAGCTCGGCCACGCCCTTGCGGGCAAGGCTTAAGAGTTCGGCGAACTGACGTTCTGTGAAGGGGGTGCCCTCGGCAGTACCTTGCACCTCGACGAGACCCCCGGACCCCGTTAGGACGAAATTGGCATCCGTTTCGGCGGTGGAGTCCTCGTCATAGTCCAGGTCGAGTACCGGTTGGCCACGCGAGATGCCACACGATACCGCCGCCACATGATCCCTGACGGCGGCTCTGGTGATCAGGCCGGTCCGCTGCATGAATTCCAGGCACTGGCTCAGCGCTACGAACCCGCCAGTGATCGAAGCGGTCCGGGTACCGCCATCGGCTTGCAGCACATCGCAGTCGAGCACGATCTGCCGTTCCCCGATGGCGGTCAGGTCAACCACCGCCCGAAGGGAACGGCCAATTAGCCGCTGAATCTCCAAGGTACGCCCGCTCTGCTTACCTTGAGCTGCTTCCCGCCGAGTACGTTCGTGGGTCGCGCGGGGCAGCATTCCGTACTCCGCCGTGACCCAGCCCTTACCGCTCCCGCGAAGAAATGGGGGGGCCTGCTCCTGCAAGCTGGCCGTCACCAGAACATGGGTGTCCCCAAATTTCACGAGACAAGAGCCTTCGGCATGCTTGGCGACGCCCCGCTGCAGGCTTACGGGGCGCATTTCGTCCAGCGGGCGCTTGGATGGGCGCATCCTTAGAACCTTGAAGTGAGCGGCCTCTCTCGTTAACTAGCGATGCCGGGCGAGCGCTGCAATGCAGCTTTGCAGGGCCCGGAAAACGGCGCAGGTTCAGAGACTTAGATGGAGCCGTAGTTGAGCGGAACCAATTTGGACAGCACTCAGGCGCGAATGTTTGCCGGAGAATTGGGAGAGCGGGCACGCGACATCCTCCGCCACCTGGTGGACGCGTATCTTTCTTCCGGGGAACCCGTCGGCTCACGCACCCTCTCCCAGCGTCTTCCGCACTCACTTTCGCCTGCCTCGATACGCAACGTCATGGCAGATCTGGAGATGCTCGGCCTGCTCCATTCTCCCCACACCAGCGCCGGGCGGGTGCCCACGGAGAAGGGGCTGCGGCTGTTTGTCGATGGGCTACTGGAGATTGGTGAATTGGCACCCACTGAACGCGCTGCCATCGAAGCCCGCATCACCGGCGGAGCCCATGGCTTGGAGGACGTTCTCACGCAAGCCACTATGATGCTCTCGGGGTTGTCACGCTGCGCCGGATTGGTGGTGGCGCCGAAGCAGGAAAGCGCGCTCAAGCACGTGGAGTTTGTCGGTGTCGCACCTGAAAGAGCAATTGTCGTTATCGTAACGGAAGACGGCCAGGTAGAGAACCGGCTTATAAACACTCCTGCCGGACTGCCCGTGTCTGCCCTGATAGAAGCGTCCAATTACGTGAATGCGCGCTTGCGTGGGCGAACCCTGGAATCTGCTCGCAGCGAGATGATGGCCGAGCTGGATGGAGACCGGGCCGAACTTGATCGGTTGACCGCAAAAATCGTCGCTGAAGGTCTGGCTACCCTCGCCGTCGCAAGCCATCCAGAACGCAACGAGCAAGATAAGGTCTTGATTGTGCGCGGTGCGTCTCATTTGCTGGATAGCGTTGAGGCCCAGGCGGACTTGGCTCGCGTTCGCATGCTGTTCGAAGACATCGAACGCAAGAGCGATCTGATCCATCTGCTCGAGTTGGCCCAGGAAGGCGACGGCGTTAAGATCTTCATTGGTTCTGAAAACCGGCTGTTCAGTCTTTCGGGTTCTTCGATTGTAGCCGCTCCCTATGCCAATGCGCAGGGCAAGGTGGTGGGCGCTATTGGGGTGATTGGCCCCACTCGACTGAACTATGCCCGAATCATTCCTATGGTGGACCACACGGCGAAGGTCGTTGGCCGATTGCTGGCGTGAACGTTTCGAAAGCACAATGAGCGACAATCAGGACCAGAGCACGGAAATCGAGCCGGCAAACGACAGCGAAACAGTTATAGGCGACGAGCTTGCAGCTCTCAGGGTCGAGAACACGGAATTGAAAGACCGGCTGCTGCGCGCCCTCGCGGATACCGAGAACACACGCCGTCGCGCCGACCGCGACCGAACCGATGCTTCGCAATATGCAATAACCAGATTTGCCCGCGACATCCTGCAAGTGGCCGATAATTTCGCGCGCGCAATTGAGGCCTGTCCTGCCGAGGCACGGGAAAACGCGAGCCCTCAGGTGAGGGCGGTGATCGAAGGTGTAGAGGCGACCGAGCGGCAACTCCTGGCGATGCTGGAGAGTCACGGGGTTAAGCCTATCGACACGTCGGATGGCAAGTTCGATCCGAACTTCCACCAAGCCATTGCCGAAGTAGCAGGCGAAGGAAAGCCGCCGGGTACCATTGTGAACGTGGTACAGAGCGGTTACGTGATAGGCGACCGGCTGCTGCGGCCCGCTATGGTGACGGTCGCGCGCCGGGAGCTGGCAAACGGTTCCGGCGAGTCGACCGCCACAGAACCCTGACCTCTCGACAAGCTGCCGAATGGGCGCAAAGCTCGTGCCCATGAGCGACGCGACTTGGCCGATGCCAGCATCGTCCATTCCCGAACGGCGCATTTTTGAGCAGGCGCTGTACGCGAACTCGCCCTTCGGGACATTGGCAACTACCCTTCTGGTTTTGCTCGTCCTGGTTGGAGCACTTCTCATGGCAGCGCTCGCTGACCACTATCCGCCTGTCGTTCATACGACTGGCGGCTGGACCTTGGGTGCCAGCACATGGCCGGGGATAGTGCTATCCATTCTGGTCACGGTCGCGCTCGGTATGCAGCGTTATGTGCGCAACCGTGATGTCGCAGAGAACCTCGCCTTGCAAGCAGTAATGCCCGACTGCCAGGAGGGCGAACGCCGAATCTACGATGCGGCGGGTATGCGCCGGCTGAAAATTGCCAGCGCCGTCGGAGCGCTGCTTGGAGCGTTGCCGAGTGTCGTTCTGGTTCCTCATGCTCTCATTCTGAGGGCGCCAGCGACATTCGCCTGGTTCATTGTCATGGATGCATTCACCGCGGCTCTGTTCGCGCGGGGGATAGTGCAGAGTACCAGGGCCGCTGAGAGTTGGGCCCGATTAATCAATCAGAGCCTCATCATCGATTTGCTTCGCATCGATTCCCTGAACGTGATCGGACGTTACGCTGCGCGAACCGCATTAATCTGGTTCAGCGTGGCTGGTGCCATTCTGCTGTTCTTTGTGGGGCACAATATGAATATGCTGACCTTCGCTGTGCTGCTGTTGGCGGCGGTTATGGGGGTTTGGATCTTCGTGAGGCCGATGGAGCGGGTGCACCGCCGCATTCGCGCA
The DNA here is from genome assembly GCA_019242395.1 of Alphaproteobacteria bacterium. GTDB lineage: Bacteria > Pseudomonadota > Alphaproteobacteria > Micropepsales > Micropepsaceae > Rhizomicrobium. The sequence goes on from JAFAVP010000032.1 coordinate 19,956, forward strand.
GCCAAACGCGCGGAGTTGGAACCCATTCGACAGGCGATTGAAAGCGCCTGGGAACGGGCGCCGCATGATGCGCTCGAGGCGGCAAAGCTGCAGGGATTATTGGCTCTCGAATCACGTATAGAAGCGGTTCGCGAATGGCCGTTCGACCAGCCGACGGCGCTCAGAGTGGCGGCGTATGTGTTGATCCCAGCTGTTCCTTGGTTTGGGCAGGCCATCGCCGGATATTTTGTCGCCAATTTCGTACACGCGAAATCATGACCGTCCCGACTCGGATTGTGATCGCCGGCGCCGCGGGACGAATGGGGCGGATCCTCATCCGGGCCGTGGCGGAGGCTGACTCGCTTCAGTTGGTCGCCGCACTGGGCGTTCGCGGACGCAGCTACGTTGGAGAGGACGCCGGTGAGCTTTCAGGGTGCGGTCCGCTAAACGTCAGCATATCGACGGATGCACGTGCCGCGCTCGCCGGCGCCGATGCAATCCTCGATTTTAGCAGTCCAAGGTTCACAGTGCAGTTGTCGTGCCTGGCAGCAGAGATGAAGGTTGCGCACGTAATTGGAACCACCGGCTTCTCGGGCGAGGAACAGAACGCGATTACGGCCGCAGCGCGGCGCACGGTCGTGATCAAGTCTGGCAACATGAGTCTGGGCGTGACGCTGCTGGCATCGTTTGTGAGGCAGGCTGCGAAAGCCCTGCCAAACTTCGATATCGAAATCCTGGAAATGCATCACCGTAACAAAGTAGATGCACCCTCAGGAACGGCCTTACTCCTGGGCGCGGCTGCAGCCGGCGCGCGTGGATTCGGATTGGAGGACAGCCAGATTCGTGGGCGCGACGGCCGTACTGGCATCCGCGCGGAAGGCGCCATTGGCTTCGCAAGTTTGCGCGGGGGGACCGTCGTGGGCGAGCACCATGCTATTTTCGCGGGCCCGGATGAGCGGATCTCGCTCTCGCACGCCGCGGAGAACCGTATGATCTTCGCACGTGGTGCGCTCGCTGCCGCAAAATGGGCGCAAGGGAAAGCGGCCGGGCTTTATAGCATGGAGGATGTTCTGGGGCTTGCTTAAGCCGGCCTCCAGGCACGCGCGCAGCCCAACGCTTTTTTTAGCGCCTCTCCAAACGAGCGGCGTTCCCCTGGACCGAGGAAGCTTCCCACCTGAAAAGTCTTTCCGTGGGTGCGCAGCAGCAGTTTCCGCGGCATGTCCTCAGATTGTTCGAGCTGCACATTCACCCAATAGGGATTCAGCACTGTCTTGCTGCCAGCGCCTCTAGCGGGATGACGCGCCACAGTCAGCTCTGAGGGTGTCAGGATCACGTGCTCATAGCCGCGCGCTGCATCATGGCTCGCGCGAAATGCCCATGCGAGCAGCGCCACATCAGCGCCCATGAAGGGCGCCACAGGCCAGGCACCCCTCATCAGGAACAGGATGCCGAAGGCCACATTCATCGCGAGAACGACACCTAGAATGATGAGCAGAACGCCAGGCGTCATTGGCGGATTCGGCCGCAACACC
>JAFAVP010000045.1 GCA_019242395.1 Alphaproteobacteria bacterium
GCGTGCCGCTCGCATGCGTACCGCCTTTCACCGTGTTGCCGTAGAGATTGCCGGAAGCATCGCGCACCAGATCGGTGTCTGCGTAGGCACCGTCTGCGCCGCTGCCGAAGCTGTAGATGATCGTCGTGCTGGCGGCTTGCGCGACGGTTGCGAGCGCTGCGCTGAGTGCGAGCGCCGGCCAGATAACCTGTGCGGCTGTCATTCGAAGTTCCCCAAAGCTCGCCGGAAGTGTACCGCTCCCGCACCCACGATGCACGGCTCCCTCGGCGGCCTGCCCGCTAGAACAGCGCGGCAGCCAGATTGATCATCGTGGCCAGAATGGCCGTGTTGAAGCCGAACGCGACCAAGGTGTGCAAAGTGCCGATACGGCGCATGCGCTTGGAGGTGAAGCCGATATCCGCAGTTTGCGACGTCGCGCCGAGCACGATGGAAAAATGGACGAAATCCCAGTAGTCCGGCTCGCCGCAAGCGCCGAATTCCAGGCCGCCGCGGGGCTCGCCGGTTTCCTCCGCTGCGTAATACACATGCGCGTAGTGCAGCGCGAAGACGATCTGCACGAACAGCCAGGAGAGGACGACGGTGCCGGCCGCGAGGGCAACGCGCAAGGTCGCGCCAGATTGTCCTTTCGCCTGCGAAAGCTCCGCGATCAGCGCCGCGACGCTTGCCACGGCCGCCAGAATGGTCAGCAGGAAGATCAGGTTGCCGCCTTCGTCATGCTCGCAGGCGCGGCGCTTCATGCGCGCAAGATCCACATCGCGCATGAAAAGCAGGCTGAGCAGAAGGAACACAGTGACGCCCGCGTCCCAGGCGATCAGTCCGCGGGTGATCGGCCGCACGTGCCAGAACACGCTTGCGAGATACAGCGCCAGCCCCACGCCGATGCCGGAGAGAAGGTAGGGCCGGTGCTTCAGGGCTGTGAACATCGCGACTCAGGGCTGGGCTGCGCCAGTATGCCTGCCTGCGGGTTGACCGGCGAGGGGCGGCACTCCATGACGGCGCAACTTGCTTCGGAGCCATGCCATGAGCTTCCCGCACCTGCTTCCCACCTATGCGCGCGCGGATGTGGCGTTCACGCACGGCGAAGGGGCGTACCTGTTCGATGAAGACGGGCGGAAGTATCTCGATTTCGGCGCGGGCGTGGCGGTGAACGTGCTGGGGCACGCCCATCCGCATCTGATTGCCGCGCTCACGGAGCAGGCGGGCAAAATCTGGCACACGTCGAATCTTTATCGCGTTCCGGGGCAGGAAACGCTGGCGCGGCGGCTGATTGAAGCCACCTTCGCGGATACGGTGTTCTTCACCAATTCCGGCGTGGAGGCGATCGAAGCTGCCATCAAAACCGCGCGCCGCTATCATTTCGCGAACGGCGCGCCGGAGCGGTTCCGCATCGTCACCTTTGAAGGCGCCTTTCACGGCCGCACGCTCGCCGCCATCGCAGCGGGCGGGCAGAAGAAATATCTCGAAGGCTTCGGCCCTAAAGTGGAAGGCTTCGACCAGGTGCCGTTCGGTGACGCCCGCGCGCTCGCCGAAGCGATCACCGATGCAACCGGCGCCCTGCTGATCGAGCCGATCCAGGGCGAAGGCGGTTTGCGCCCCGTGCCGCCGGAATTCCTCCGCCATATGCGGCAGCTGTGCGACGAGCGGGGGATGCTGCTGATCTTCGACGAGATTCAAACCGGCATTGGCCGCACGGGCAAGCTGTTCGCGCACGAATGGGCGGGCGTGACACCGGACATCATGGCCATTGCCAAGGGCATCGGCGGCGGCTTTCCGCTGGGCGCATGCCTCGCCACCGCGGACGCCGCGAAAGGCATGACCACCGGTACGCATGGAACCACGTTTGGCGGCAATCCGCTCGCGATGGCGGTGGGCAACGCAGTGCTGGATGTGGTGCTCAAGCCGGAATTTCTAGAGCACGTGCAGCGCGTGGGCAATTACGCCAGGCAGCAATTCGCCTCCCTCATTGCGGATTACCCGGACGTGTTCGAAGACCTGCGCGGCGAAGGGCTGATGCTGGGCCTGAAGATGCGCGTGCCGAACACGGAATTCATCGACGGCTTGCGCGCGCACGGGATGCTGGCGATTACCGCCGGTGACAATGTCATCCGCCTGCTTCCTCCCCTCATCATCGACGAATCCCACGTGCGCGAAGCGATGGAGAAGTTGTCCGCAGCCGCGGCGCAGCTCTAGCGTGCCAGGACTCGTACATTGGGCACCTTCCCTCCCTATACCGCGTACCCCATCAACTCGAATTCTTCACGGCAGGTATCTTGCACAACCCGCTTCTGAGCATCGGTAAGCACTTCCGCTGCCGGGCGCCGGTCACGCCGCTGCCGGGAGTTCGCACGCGGCAATCGGGATAGGATTGCCAGGCCACCGAGCGCCTGCTCCACCCTCTGCAAGTCTTCGTCCAAGTGTTCGTATCGGAGAATGAAGTCGACGATCGGCTTTCCTTCGGCGGAATAGATGTCGAAGTTGCGGTAACGATCGCCCTTCAAGACCTCCTCCAAAACTTCCTCGAAGGGCCTGCCATGCCTCTCGAACCAAGCCAGCGACACAGCCTTCTCATAGGGATGCCGCTCGATCGTAAACTTGAAAGCGCTGTCCCAAAACGCCGGTCCGGTAATTTCCCGCGCACCCGCCGCGCTTCCATGGCGCGCCGCGGCGCGTCCGGCGCCATATTTCATCTGGTGACGGTAAACGTCTTTCATGCGGCGCTTGTCGCCTGCCCGTATGGCCTCTGTGAAAGCAGCCTCTGCGTTCTTGTCCTTGAAGAAGTTGCGCGGGAGCGCTTCCGGCGCACACTGGTAGCGTTCGAGTTCCTCCGCAAAGCCAAGCGGCGTCACGATGTCGTCTGGACCAGCGTGCGAAGCCAGCGCGATCTCCATGCTGCTGCCGGCCGTCTTTCGTGTTTTGATAAACACGAACTTATGCAGGTAGGAAATGATCATGTTCGGCTCGCCCAGCACTGCACTGGTTAATCAGCTCCCTCACAATATGCAACCGAGCAGCGGCTCTCATATCCGCGGCTGCCGCGGTTCCCGCGCGATGTTTATGCCAATATGACAACACGCAGATCACACGCAGCAAGAAAAATCACTTGCGTAATGCATTCCGCCGGCAGCCGGAAACCAGCATTGACCATTTTGACGACCGACGGCTAGAAGACCTGGGCATCAGAGTGTTGGCAATGGCAGAGCCGGTCAGGCTTATTATCTGGGATCTGGATGAAACCTTCTGGAGCGGCACGCTCACCGAAGGCGGGATCACTTACACCCAGTCTAATCATGATCTTGTGCTTGCGCTGGCGAAGCGCGGCATCATGAGCACCATCTGCTCAAAGAACAATTTCGAAGACGTAAAGGCGCTCCTCACGAAACGGGGCGTTTGGGATTACTTCGTTTTTCCAAGCATCAACTGGCATCCCAAAGGGCCACGCCTCAAGCAGCTGATCGAGGATGTGCAGCTGCGGCCCGAGAGCGTGCTCCTCATCGACGACAATCCGCTGAACCGGAGAGAAGCCGAGCATTTCATTCCCGGCATTCAGACGGCCGACGTCGACATCATTCCCACCATTCTCGAATCGCCCTTGTTCAGAGGAAAGAACGATGAGGCGCTTTCCCGCCTGGCGCAGTACAAGCTGCTGGAAACCCGCAAGGCGGACGAATCGGAAGCGCCGGACAACATCGAATTTCTGCGCTCATGCAATATTCAGGTGGAGATCGACCACGATGTGGAAGCGCATCTCGACCGCGCTATCGAACTCATCAACCGCACCAACCAGCTGAATTTCACGAAAAACCGCCTTCCGGAAGATCCGGACGCGGCACGCGCGCAGCTCCGCGATGAGCTTTCGCACTTCACCACACAGGCGGCAATTATCCGCGTGCGCGACCGATACGGCGATTATGGTTATTGCGGGTTCTATCTGGTTTCGAGCCGGCGAGGCCATTCCCGGCTGGAGCACTTCTGCTTTTCCTGCCGCATCCTGAACATGGGCGTCGAGCGATGGGTCTACGACCTGATCGGGCGCCCAAAGATCAAAGTGTTTGGAGAAGTGCTCACTGACCTCAACGCGGATATCCGGATTGACTGGATTAAGCTCGGGAGCGATGGCCCGGCCAGTAGCAGCGGAGTCGCGGCAGATTCCTTGCCGGACCGCGTGCTCATCCGCGGGGCCTGCAACGTCGACCCACTCCTACATTATTTCAAGACGAACTCCACAGAGGCGTTCGGGGAGTTCAATCAAATTCGCGACTCGATTTCTGTTCGGCGCGACCATTCGTTGATCTTGCGGTACGCCATCGAAGGCGTGTCACGAACGGATATGCGCCTACTGCGCAGGTTGGGATTTGACGAATCCGATTTCGAAACCAAGTTCCATACTCTGGAGTCTCCCTGTCTTCGCATTCTGGCTTGTTGGATCGATGCTCACGAGATCGTCTACCGCCACAAGGAGACCGGCCTGCTCGTGCCGTTTGATATGAGAGGTTCCGGAATGCGGCGGGTGGACAGGGTCCGCGCGAAAGGCAAGGCTTTCAGGGATCTCGATCTGCCCGAAAGCGCGATGCGAGCGATCCGGGTCCTGAATGCGCAATTCGAGCACGTGGGTGTGCTCCCTGAGGAAGACGCGATCCGCAATTTCGATCTCATCGCCGGCACGCTGCCGTCGGGTGAATCCGTGTTCCTGATTTGCGCGCCGAACGGCAAGGAGCGCAGGCACGGGCTCAGTCGATTTGCTGAACTTAACCGGCGGATTGGAGACGCAGCCGCCAGGCACCCCGGCAAGCTGGTGCCGGTGTCGATCGCGGACATCATTGAAGATGATGACATAGGCGGCAATGCACACTTCCACCGCAAGGCTTACCACGAGCTGTATCGCCGAATTTGCGAGCTAATGGTCCATCGGGAGCCCGGCAGCTATCCCCACACCTTGGCGAGCACGGACTTGGAACTGCAGACGACGTAGCCGCAAAGGCGCAGTTCCAGTAGCACGATATCGCTTCAGCTGGTCGTCAATTCCGGGCTGCAGGCGCGGGGCTATGACCAGGCCGTTTCAACGCGAGATTGGGCCGCATGTTGGTCCAGGTTGGCCCAAAGGAATTGTAGAACTCGTATTCCTCCGCGTTCATGCTGCGGATCATTTCCACAGCTTCGTCATAGTGCGGCTGGGCTGCCAGAGCCGTTTGATAATCCGAAGAGGATTTGTGGATCTGCTTGGTATCGCTGGGCACCAGCGGCAGACCCAGCATTTCATGCAGCAAGTTCATAAACTCGCCAAGATGTTCCTGCTTGCCGAGAATGAACCGGTGCGCCTTCAACACCTCCCGGAGGGCTTCGGTATCGGGGCGGCCGCAGAGAAAACGTATCTGCACCCTGTCGTAATCGGTGCGCGAACGCTTGTTGGCGGTCAACGTTTGATAGAGCGTAAGCTTCTTCATCTCGGCGAAAGCAGCTTGGGCCTCTTCTCGCGGGGGACGCTTCTGTGTGCGCAAGAAATTGTAATACGACAGTGCCCGCTGTAGCGGATCGCGCAGCACGGACACGAAAATTGGATCTGCCTCCAACAGCCCCTGGGGAACATGATCGAATGGAATGTGGCCGCCGCTGATTCGATAGTTGGCCAAATGTTCCTCCACGTCGAACTCGACCCCCCGGCGCATGATGTGGCCTTTCCCCTGCCCCCTCTCGTTCCTCATGAAGAACTGGCAACCGCTTCCGAAAGTCGTCTTGAAATAGCGCCTTAGCGAGCCGCCCGCTGTCTTCGGAATATGGATGAAGAAAAGGAAGGGACGTTGCGCGGCTTGCCTCTTTTGTTGCTGGAAGTGACGGGAATTGAGGAGATACTCGCGCAGCAGGCCAATGGTGCCGCACTCCAGCCCCTTCTTGATATGGTGCTCGTTGCGCGGGGGGCGGCCAAGGATCAGAAGGTGCGCGAGCATCACGGTCTCGCGGGTGGCGCGCGAGTTCAGATCCAAAGTCAGTTCAGGGGCTTTTTCCGCATGGCTCGTGGCGCGTTCACCATCGTCCACAGCTTCCCCGGCACGGTCACGGTCGAGATGCATATGCGCCCCACCTGCTACACTACCGCCCTCTCATAACAATAAAGGGGGGGCAGCCGCCACCCTTCTGCCGCCGTTTCCTCGAGAGCGGTATACGGGGAGCGGGACGCGTCGCGTTGGCTTCAAGGTGAGGGGGCCCCGATCCCCGAGCGTTATTCGTCTTCAGCGGCGGAGAATGTGAACAGCAGTCGCGAAACAGCCAACTCTCTCCTAAGACCCAACTGACACCGCCGATTGCTGTCCTGTTCCACGCGACTATAGTTACCGGAGCCCAAGCACACTTCTCACGCCGCATGGAAATCTATCTGCCGATCGCTGAAATGAGCGTGCACTGGATGGTGCTGCTCGGAATGGGCGCGGGTGTCGGGTTTCTGGCTGGCATGTTCGGAGTGGGCGGAGGGTTCCTGCTGACGCCGCTCCTGATCTTTTACGGTATTCCCGCGGAGGTGGCGGTCGCGACCACCGCCAGCCATCTCACCGCTTCCTCGATGTCGGGCGCTGTGGCGCTGTGGCACCGCCGTGTCATCGATTTCAAAATGGCGGCGGTCATGCTTATGGGCGGGCTCGCGGGCAGCCTGCTCGGCGTTCAGCTGTTTGCGCTTTTGCGGCGGATCGGCCAGGCGGAGATCGCCGTCTCCGCTGGCTACATCCTTTTGCTGGGAAGTATCGGCGGGTTGATGTTGCGCGAAAGCGTGCGCGCGCTGCGCGCAGCAAAGACCTCGGTACCTTTGCTCTACCCACAGCGTCACAACTGGATTCACGGACTGCCCTTGAAAATGAGATTCCGTAAATCTCGCCTTTACATCAGTGTGCTGCCGCCGCTGGGCCTCGGTGTCGGCGTGGGAATACTCTCTTCAGTCCTGGGTGTCGGCGGCGGCTTCGTGATCGTGCCCGCGATGATCTACCTTCTGCGTATGCCGGCCAATGTGGTTGTGGGCACCTCGCTTGTGCAGATCGTGTTCGTGACCGCGATAACGACATTGCTTCATGCATTGAGCGACTTCAGCGTCGACCTGCTGCTCGCGCTGTTCCTCATCCTGGGCGGTGTCGTCGGGGCGCAATACGGGGTCCGCATGGCATCCCGCCTGGGAGGCGAGCAGCTGCGGCTGTTTCTGGCGCTCCTGGTGCTCGCAGTCGGCGCACGCCTGCTTTATGGACTCGTGATCACGCCGCGCGACATTTACGCGGTGACGTCAGGTACGCCGTGAAGGTGCGGGGAGCATGCTTTGCAGGTCTTGCGTTCTGCATGCTCGGACCGCATGCGCTGGCGGAGGATCTGGTCTCAGGCATTTCGCAGGACCAAATTCAGATCACCTCGAACTACGCTGGTTCCGATATCGTGGTCTTCGGTGCGGTTGAGCAGTCTGGCAGTTCCTCGACTGGAACACGCGACGTCGTGGTGGTTGTACGTGGCCCAGACACGGACTTCGTTGTCAGGCGCAAAGCCCGCGTCGCTGGAATCTGGCTCAACCGCGACAAGATCACGCTCTATGGCATGCCCGCTTACTACTACGTTGCCAGCACGCGGCCACTGGCAAAGATCGCCGGTAATGCCGCGCTTGCCCAGTTCCAGCTGGGGCTTGCGCATTTGATGCCTGAACGGGAAAGCACGCGTTCGGTGCGCAAGGGAGAACCGTTCCGCCGTGCAGCCATCCGCACGCGCGTGCGGCAACAGCTCTACGCCGAGGCGCCAGACGGCGTGGAGTTTCTCAGCTACTCGCTGTTTCGCGTCCACGTGCCCGTGCCCGCCAGCGTGCCGCGCGGGCAATATGCCGTGCAGGTTTATCTTTTTCGCGATGGCTCGGTCGTCAGCGCGCAGACAACGCCGCTGTTCGTGGATCAGATCGGGCTTGAGCGCCGGCTCTTCCACTACGCGCATGCAAGGCCATTGGAGTACGGGCTCGCTACGGTGCTCATGGCTATGCTGCTTGGCTGGGGCTCCTCGTTCGTGTTCAAGCGGCCCGCCTAGAGCGACGACGGATCGCTTTCGAAGATTACGCCGCCGCCGAACTTTCCACCGCCATTGGTGACGCCGAACAGGCGACCGCCAGCATCCAGCGTTAATCCGGCGAAGGGAGCTTGGCCGTCCGCGCAACCGGCTTCTGCGCAAAAGGCATGCAGCACTTTGAAGCTGCCATCGGCCGCGCGTTCATAGACGACGCCGCCGCCCAGGTGGCCTTCGTCGATGTCGTTGCCGCCGCCGATAATGGTGGTGCCGAAAAGATTGCCTGCAGCGTCGGCTATGGGAGGCGAACCGGGTTGGTGCCCATCGCCGCAATCCGGAGCGCTGCAGAAGGCATGCAGGACCGAGAAGCTTCCATTCGCCGCGAGTTCGAAGAGCGTGCCGCCTTTCCCGTTCGCACCCAAGGCCGAGGTTGCGCCGTAGAAATTGCCGAGCGCATCGCGCGCGATGCCGGCCGGGGATTGTCCATCATCGCAACCCGCAGTGCAGAAGGTGTAAAGGATCGTCTCCTTCCATTTGCCGGCCGGTTTTGGCGATAACCGGAAAATGGTGCCGGAGAAATTTTCGCCGCCCCCTTCTGTGGCCCCGAACAGGGCGCCGTTCGCGTCCGGCAGCAAACCATTCGTGGGCAGTGCGCCATCGCGGAGCCCGCAATCCTCCGTCTCGGTGCAGAAATCGTGAAGCTTGCTGTACTTCCACTTGCCGCCGGTTTGCGGCGCGATGGAGAACACCGTGCCCTCGCCTGAGCGCCCGCCGAAGATGGCGGTTCCATAGAGAGGGGAGTTTCCGTCGTACGGGGTGCCGTTCTGCGCCCCTTGATATGTGAGCCCGCCAGTCAGCCCAAACCCCTGCTTGCAGGTGGAGCCGTCGCACAACCGATACGGCGTTTGGGCTTTCCACCTGGTGCCCTCGGCATTGGGCTTCAGCACAAACACCAGGCTGGGATTGTAGCTCAGACCGTAAAGGTTGCCCTGTAGGTCAGGGATGAGCCGGCTCGCCGCACCGCTGCCATCTCGGCAATCCGGCTTGGCGCAGAAGCTGTAGAGACGTTGGTATTTCCACTTGCCGTCTCCAGAACCGGGGACCAGGCGGAATACGATGCCGCGGCCATTATCGCCTCCACCGGTGGTCACGCCGTAAAGCTCCCCCGAATTGTTCAGATAAAGCTCACCTCGCGGACCGCTGCCATCGGCGCAGTTCGCCTTGGCACAGAAATCGTAGAGCACCTTGAACTTCGCGGCCACGGCATGCTGCGCGCCGGCAAGCACGACACAAGTTGGAACAAAAGCGAGAACAAGAGTCTTCACTGAACGCATAAAGCTCCCCACAGCCATTCCATGCCAAGACGCGTTACCCCGGCCTCTTATTCCTTATCACTGATGAGCGTTCAGGCCGCCACCGCGTAGACGCGCTCGGAGCCGAGGACGTAGGCGAGGAATTTGTCGGCGAATAGGGCGCGCAAGGGGCGCTCGCGCACGTCGAGGCCGCCGGTGTAGGCGCCGAAAGCCGGCAGCACCATGCGGTTGCCGTCGGAGGCGAAGCAGCGGGCGCGGATGGAGCGTCCGCGGCGCGTGACTTTGGCGCATGGATGCAGGTGTCCGGCGACTTCGCCCGGCGCGGGGTGTGCCGATGGTAGGTGGCGGAAGATCAGTCCGCCGATGGCGATTTCCGAGGTGATGAAGCCGCCGAGCCAAGTGGGCGGATTCGGATCGTGGTTGCCTTCGATCCAGATCCATTCGGCCTTGTCGCCGAGTTCGCGCAGCACCGCGCGTTCGTTGTCGTCGAGACGGTTGGCGGCATCGCGATCATGGAAGGAGTCGCCCAGCGCGATGATGCGCGCAGGCTCGTAGTGCCGTGCCAGCGCCGCGATGCGGGCCAGCGTGGAACGCGTGTCGTAGGGTGGCAGCAATTGCCCGCCGCGCGCGAAGGAGGAGCCCTTCTCGAAATGCAGGTCGGCGAACACCAAGGTCCGCTCCGCCCCCCACCATAACGCCCCGGAGGGATGAAGCATCAGCTGCTCGCCGTTCAGCTTGATATGCAAATCAGTGGACACGCATACTCCATACAGACTTCCCTCTCCCCCTCTGGGGGAGAGGGATACAGGGTGAGGAGGCTGTTAAGAAAGCCTGATATCTTTCGGCGCACTATAAAGCATGGCCAAAAAAAACGCGCTGAGAGAGGGCCAACACGCAGTGGAGGCAGCGCTCTACGAATATTTTACTCGGGCGAAGAGCTCGACGAGCTGTTGGCTGATCTTGAGACAGAAATCGATGTCGCGGAGCTGTCGGCCAAGGATCGAAAGAAGCTGCAGGCCACGCTAGCACACTTGAGACATCTGGCGACGCTCCATCCGCAGCATCCTTTAGCACAGAAATTCGAAGCGAGCTTTCGCCCGCCGAGAGTGCCGAAGCACTCAACGCGTACCTTTGAGAGCTGGATGGCAACTGCGCTGCAAAAAAAGGAATTGGCGCGCAAATACGATACTGGTGGAAAGTCGGCGCTGGCGCGAAAAACCAGGCGCGAGGCTGAACGCGCCGAACGAAGCGCCAAGAAGGCGTTGATGGAGGGCAGATAGCCGCCTCACCCCAACCCTCTCCCCCACTGCGTGGGGGCGAGGGAGATTCATTATTTCTCTTCAACGCGCATCGCATCAGCGATCAGCGCCTCCTCGGCCTCGCGCAGAATATCCTCGTGCGCTTCGCCGGCCACCATTTCCTTGGCGATCTCCAGAAGCGCCGGAACCGCCAGCGGTGAGACGCGATCGAGCCGCTTTACAACGATTCGTCCCTTGACGCGGCGCAAAGCATCCGAAAGCCGCGCGATGTCCAGCAGCCCGTGCCCGGCATCCTCATAGGTCGCGCGCAGCAGGATGTGATCCGGCTCGTGCTCGCGCAAGACGTCATAGATGAGATCGGAGGAGAATGTGACTTGCCGTCCCGTCTTCTCCTCGTTCAGTCCGCGGCGCTGGATGAGGCCTGAGATGATGGCGCAGTTGCGGAAGGTGCGCTTGTAGAGCGCGGATTCCGCAAGCCAGGCATCCAGATCGTCGCCCAGCATGTCTTCGTCGAACAGCTTGTCCATGTCGGCGCCGCCCATGTCGCGCAACGCCCAAATCGCCAGAGCATATTCGTTGGCGGTGAAGCCCAGCGGCCGCAGGCGCAGGCGCTCCAGGCGGCGCGTCAGCAACATGCCCAAGGTCTGATGCGCCAAGCGGCCCTCGAAAGGATAGCAGACGAGGTAGTGCTTCTTGCCGCGCGGGAAGGTTTCGACCAGCAGCTGATTGGGCGAGGGAATGATCGAGCGCCATTCCTGAATCTTCAGCCATTCGCCAACTGGGTCGGGCAACGATCCCCACGTCTTCGGATTGGCCAGCATCTCGCGCACGCGCCGGGCGAGAAAAGTGGAGAGCGGGAACTTGCCGCCATTATACGACGGCACTTCCGCTTCCGGATCCTGCGTGCGCGTGACATAGGCCGCGTTCTCGCGGATGCCTTCGAACCTCAGAACATTGCCGGAGAACACGAACGTGTCGCCGGGCGCGAGCTGTTCCAGGAAATACTCTTCCATGTGGCCGAGTACGCGCCCCGTCCCGCCAACGGGACGGCCTTTGCCGAGCAGCTTGATGTCCAGCATCGGCTCTTCAACGATGACGCCGGCGTTCAGCCGGTATTGCTGCGCGATGCGGGGATGCGAGATGCGCCACTTGCCGTCACTGGTGCGGCGCAGCTTGGCGTAGCGGTCGTAGCGCTTCAGCGCATAGCCGCCGGTGGCCACGAAATCGACCACACGATCGAAGGTATCGCGCGTAAGCGCGCGATATGGCGCAGCGGTTTTCACTTCGCGGTAGAGTGCGTCAGCGTCGAACGGCGCCGAGCACGCCATGCCAAGCACGTGCTGCGCCAGCACGTCGAGGCCGCCGCGGCGCGGCGGATCGCCGTCAAGCTCGCCAGCCAGCACGGCATCGCGCGCCGCCTCGCATTCCAGCACCTCGAAGCGGTTGGCCGGCACCAGCACCGCCTGGGACGGATCGTCCAGCCGGTGGTTGGCGCGGCCGATGCGCTGCACAAGGCGCGCTGCGCCCTTCGGCGCGCCGATGCAGATGACCTTGTCCACTGCCCCCCAGTCGATCCCAAGATCGAGGGTGGAGGTGCACACCACCGCGCGCAATTTCCCGCGCGCCATCGCTGCCTCGACCTTGCGGCGCTGCTGCGGCGCCAGGCTGCCGTGATGCAGCGCGATGGCGAGGTTCTCTTCGTTGATGCGCCACAGCGCCTGGAAGATACGCTCGGCCTGCGCGCGCGTGTTGACGAAGACGAGCGCCGTCGTTGAGGCGCGAATCGCCGCCATCACCTCCGGCATGGCGTGATAGGCCATATGCCCGGCCCACGGCACATAGGATTCTGAGGCAATCACTTGGATCTCTGGTTTCGCCCCGGCCTTGCCGATCACCAGCGCGGATTCCGCCTCGCCGATGGGCGGCTGCGGCGTGAGATAGCGCTGCAGCGGCACGGGATCGCGTACGGTGGCGGAGAGGCCGATGCGACGATGTGTCGGCGCGAAGGTTTGTAAGCGGGACAGTCCAAGCGCCAGCAATTCGCCGCGCTTGGTGTTGATCATGGCGTGCAGCTCGTCGAGCACCACCGTCTTCACCCGCGCGAACATGCGCTCGGCGTCGCGATGCGACAGCAGCAGCGAGAACTGCTCGGGCGTGGTGAGCAGGATGTCCGGCGGCATATGCTTTTGGCGCTGGCGGCGCGAGGCCGGCGTGTCGCCGGTGCGGGTTTCGATGCGAATGTCGAGGCCCATCTCCGCCACCGGCATCTCCAGATTGCGCGCGACATCCACCGCCAGAGCCTTGAGCGGCGAGATGTACAAACTGTGCAGGGCGCGGGCCCGTGCGCGCTTCGGCGTCTCGGAAAGTTCGAGCAGGCTAGGCAGGAAACCCGCAAGCGTTTTGCCGCCGCCGGTGGGCGCCACCAGCAGAACCGACTCCCCTGCCCGCGCGTGCGCGAGCAGAGCCAGCTGATGTTCCCGCGGCTTCCATCCGCGCGCGGCAAACCAATCCGCGAACTGCTGCGGGAGCGATGCCTCTGCAATCCGCGGGACAACAATATTCATGCCGCACAGTGTACCGGAGAAACTAGGCTGGTCAGACCGGGTTTGCCGTGCTACTTATGACCAGAATTTAGACCAGAATGGAAGCCAGCCATGGAGACCGTCAGTCTTGCCGAGGCCAAAGCACAACTGAGCCGTTTGATCGATAAAGTGGAGTCCGGCGAGGAGGTGGTGATCACGCGCCACGGCCGCCCCGTGGCGCGCGTGGCTCCCGTCGAACAGCCGAGGAAGCCGATCGATTTTGAGGGTCTGGCTGAAACTCGAAAAAGGCTCCCTCCCTGGAAAGGTTCAAGCGCCAAGCTGCTGCGCAAAATGCGCGACGAAGAGCGCTATTGAGCTCCTATTTCGATACCAGCTTCCTGATGCCTCTCGTCCGGCGGGAGCCAACCACAGGCGAGGTCGAGAAGTTCCTTCGCCAGCAGCCGCAAGCTGAGCTATCGACGAGCCACTGGGCTCGCGTGGAGTTTTGCTCAGGCATCGCAAGGGATGTGCGGATGAAAGTCATGACCCGCGAGGATGCGGCACTCGCGATCGCCGATTTCGAATCGAAAATGTCTCCAGGGTTTTCTTTGCTTCCCATTGCTTCGCCTGACTGTGAGTTGGCGCATGAATTTCTGCAGCGGTATGAAACAGGGCTCCGGGCGGGAGATGCGCTTCATCTTGCTATCGCCAGAAACAACAACGCCCAAGCGATCTACAGCCTGGACGATAAGATGCTCCGGGCGGGGAAGTTGCTGGGGCTGCCGGTCCGTCGTGGAATACGGGGGCGCTGACTGGATGCGTGCCCCCACTACTCCGCCGCTCAGATACCTTCAGACGTAGGGCCGTGCCTCGATCGCCCGCACCAGTCCTTTAATCGTCCGGTAGAGGAACCAGACTCCCAGGCCGATCAAAATCGGGATCCCGATAAACACAAAGCAAAGCGGGATCGCCACAATTCCAATGATCATCGATATCCAGAAGGTCTCGATCAAATTGCGGTAGTGGGATTCCCAGGAGGTTCCCCGCGCCTCGCTCCGCTGCACGTAGGCGAGGATCAGCGCGACGATAGTGGTCACGTGAACCGTAGGCCAGCCCAGAAGGTAGAGCACATAGCAGAGAATGGCGGTGCCTCTGAGGCTCGCTTCGTTCCGCGTGGGCGCCACTTGGGTTAGATCGACCATTGTCCGTCCCTGGTATCGCACCGAATGTGGGCAGGCGGCGGAGAGGGTTCAAGCCTCAGATACCGCCGTACCAGTTGTAACCGCGGTCTTCCCAATAGCCACCCTTGCCGCCGCCGATATGGGCGAAGCTTTCCACCAGTTCGATGCGCTCGATGTACTTGGCCTGCTTATAGCCCAGCTGGCGCTCGGCCCGGAGCCGTACCGGCGCCCCGTTGGCGACCGGCAGCGGCTTGCCGTTCAGCTGATAGGCCAGCAACGTCTGCGGATGGGTGCATTCCAGGAGATCGTGGCTCTCATAATAGAAGTCGTCGTCTGCCACACCATCGTTGTCCGTGTCCGTCATGGGATCCGCGCAGTAAAAGACGCAGTACCGCGCATTCGGCTTCGGTCTGGCCATGGCAAGCACGAGCTTCAGCGGCGCGCCGGTCCATTCGCCGATGCAGGACCACCCCTCCACGCAATCGTGCCGGGTGATCTGGGTGCGTGAGGGCAGTTTGCGCAAATCCGCGATGGACAATGTCAGCGGATGTTCAACGAGACCCTCGACCTTGACCTCCCAATCGACAAAACCGTCCCTCACGTGTTGCTGATAATCATCCGTTGGCGGATTGAGAGTGCCGTTGGCCCGGAACACCGGTGCGATGTCTGACTTGGCGTACTCCTTGGCGAGGGTGTGGGTGCCGGCAAACAAGCGCTGTACCCGGCGGGTCAATCCTTCCGCCGTGTAGAGAACATCCTGCACCCATTGCGTCTGAGAGAGGCTTCTGCACCCGGCGAGAGTCAGCGCGCCGGCGGTGAGCGTTGCACTGCGGAGGAAATTCCGGCGGCTTGCGTCAGACATCCTCGCCTCCCGCCTCGATGAGGTAGCGGCCCGTGATCATCGAGCGGATGTTGTTCCATGTGCCCGACAGCACGACCATGATGATATGAACCATGAAGAAACCAAGGAACGAAAAGGCGCAGATGAAATGGATGGTCCGGGCACTTTGCCGGCCATCGAAAATCCAAGGCAGGAACGGGAATGCCGCGTCCATGGTCGGCGACATCGTGAGCCCTGTGAGTACCACCAGCGGACCGAGGACAAAGACGACGGTGAAGTAGGCGAGCTTCTGGAGCGCGTTGTACCGCTTGGCGGCCTCCCCCTTCGGAAAGCGCAGCTTGGCATGCTGCATAATATCGTGCGGTAGCGCGCGAATGTCCCGCGCGGTCGGGGTGAGATCACGGATGTGTCCGCGCGTCAGCGCATAGAATGCGAAGATTCCGCCGTTGATCACGAACAGCCAGGCAAAGAAGAAGTGCCACACACGTCCCATTGCCAGCCATTGTGGACCGGGCAATGTCGCCCAGGCGGGGAATGCTCGTGCCAGCAGCGTGCCGTCAAGCCACGAGGCGCCGAGCACTCCTGTCGTATCGAAGTGCCAGGGCCCCAGTTGCGTCACCCCTCGGTCGATTTGGCCCAGCGAATTCTGGAAGGCACTGAAAGAGAGGAGCGGGTGCGTGAAATCCGACTGCGCGCCCCAGTAGAGCGCTGGATGGGCATTGAAGATCTGCAAGCCGCTCATCAGCATGACGAGCAGCACGCCCGCGTTCAGCCAGTGCGTAATCCGGACAAGCAAAGCGTGGCGGTAGAACGGAAGGCGCGGCGCGCCCGGATCGCTGTTCGCGCCAAATTGCAGGAAGCCGAGGAGGCTGCTCCACCCTCCCTGCTTCTTGCGCACACCGCGCGCTCGCCCGGCTGCGCCGATTGCCTCGCCCGACACCTTTATCCTCGCGCGCCCGCCCCCCCAGAGCATACCCGTAGGGCTCCCTTCTGACCAGCCAACGTTGACAGCGCAGCAGCGGCAGCCTCTGCTGGAGCGGTTGTCGCCGCGATCCAGCTTGCACCTTTCGGGGTCACTCTGCGTTTGGGGTTCGTGGCGCTTCGCTGGCGCGAAACAAGGGAGATATCGATGCAAAAATTGATGAATGTCTTCGGTGCTGCTGCCCTGGCCTTGGGATTGATCGGCTTCGGACCGGCGCGGGCCGCCGGTGAGGCTTCCATCCTCGCGCATGCCAGCGCGACGGTTGCGGACCTCAAGCACGATCCCATTTTCGGCAACGCGCGGGCGACATTGCGCAATGCCCGCGCCGTTCTCATCGTGCCCCGGCTGGTGAAGGGTGGATTCATTTTCGGTGCTGAGGGTGGCGACGGGGTGCTGCTCGCGCGCAACCGCGGCGGCTGGAGCGCACCGGCCTTCTACACCCTCGGCTCCGCTTCCTTCGGCCTGCAGATCGGCCTGGAGCAGGCTGAACTTGTCATGTTCATTATGAGCGACCGTGCATTGCGAGGCATCGAACAAGGCAAGTTCAAGATCGGCGCCGGCGCGGGCCTCACGGTGGTGACGCTTGGCGCCGGGGCGGAAGCCGCGACCGCGGGCAACTTGTCCGGCGACATCATTCTGTGGGCCGTGGCGAAGGGAGCCTATGGCGGGCTCACGCTGAACGGCTCGATCATCGCGCAGCAGGAGAACAACAACGCCGATTTCTACGGCCGGCAGGTTACGGTGCACGACATCCTGACGAACCGGGTCGCGAATCCCGCGGCGGCGCCGCTGCGGGCCAATCTCGCATCCGTTTGGTGAGGAATGCTAGCACCGCCTGAAATCCCGGCGCGCCAGCGCCGGGATTGCCCTTTCTCTTGCGCTCCGGCCGCGGTCCGCGCCCGCATGCTTCAATGATTGCCGTTGGTCCGTCCGGTTAGCATTCGCTTAACCTCCCCTACCAGGGCGCATGCGCATCTCTTAACGGTTGCAGAATGAATTGCACGTAGGGTCGCCGCGGGAACAGGGGACTCCATGCTCGCCCGGCGCTCCAATCTTGTCCGCTCCGCCACGCTGCTCTCCGACTACGCGGAAACCTTCGGCTACATGCAGCTGCGGGCGCAGCGCGAAAGCGCGTTGCGCAGCGCCAAGGTAGAGGCGGAACTCGCCAGCCGGGCCAAATCCGAATTCCTGGCCAATATGAGCCACGAACTTCGCACGCCCCTCAATGCCATCATCGGCTTCTCCGACCTCATCCAGCATCTTGGCGGCGCTGAGGCAGCCAAGAACGTGGAGTATGCAGGAAATATCGCGGAGGCCGGCCGCCATTTGCTGAACATCATCTCGGACATTCTTGACATCTCTAAGATCGAAAGCGGTACGGCAGAGCTCAACCTCGCGCCGCAGAATATCCGCCATCTGGTGGAATCCAGCATCCTGCTGGTGCGGGAGCGCATCGAAAGCAAAGGCCAATCGCTCGAAGTCAAACTCGCTCGGGACCTGCCGGTGCTGAACGTGGATGGCCGCCGTATCAAGCAAGTCATCATCAACCTGCTATCCAACGCGCACAAATTCACCCCGGCGCGCGGCCGGATCTTCGTCGTGGCGCGAACCCTCCCAAACGGCAGCGTGACGATTGCGGTGGCGGACACCGGCACCGGCATGAATCCAGAAGAAATACAGATTGCGTTGCGGCCCTTCGGACAAGTTCGCGGCAACCACTTGCACAGCCACACCGGGACGGGGCTGGGCCTCCCCATTGCTGTCGCGCTTGCAAAACAGCATGGCGGCAATCTGCATGTGGCGAGCGAGGCCGGAAACGGGACTACTGTCATGCTGACCCTGCCTGCCTCGCGGCTCGTTCAGCCCCGAAAAGAAGCAGACCAACCGCGCGCTGACGCCCTACGGCGGAGCGCTTCACCTCACACAGCAACGCAGTCGGGAACGTTCGTATGAGTGAGCCAGCTTACAAGTTGCAGACGCCGCCATTCCGCGAACGCCGCGGCGTGCCGGCAGCGCCGCCCAAGCGCATTGGGCATATCGTCTCGGTCGCCGGGCCAAAGGCCGTAGCGGTGCTCGAGAAGACGGGTGCGCAGGCACCGGATCACACGCGAGTGCAGATCGGCGCGTTGCTGAAGATCACCACTCCTGCATCCTCGGTGGTGGGATTGGTCACGGCGGTGACAACACCAATGCCCGGCGGCCCAGACGAGGAAGAGCAACTGGGGCTTATCGAACTGAACCTGGCGGGCGAAGTCGTCATTGCCGGGCCCGATCGCCGTCTCACCTTCAAGCGTGGCGTCACCAGCCCGCCCAGCATTGGCGATCCGCTGCTGCTCGTGGACCGTCACGACCTTACCCGCGTCTATGCGCCGCCGGCGCTTGCAACCGTAAAGGTCGGCACGCTCTACCAGGACCCCGCCGTTGCAGCGCGCTTGCGCGTGGACGATCTGCTGTCGAAGCATTTCGTGGTGGTCGGGAGTACCGGCTCCGGAAAATCCTGCGCGCTCACGACCGTGCTTCAGCGTATTCTCGACGACTACAAGCATGCGCACATCGTCGTGCTGGACGTGCACAATGAATACCAGGCTGCCTTCAAAGGCCGCGTGGAAGCCATCAATCTGAACGATTTCAACCTGCCGTTCTGGTTGCTCAACTTCCAGGAACTCACCGCTGCGCTCACCACTTCCGATGAGCATCGCGATGCAGAAACCGAAATCCTCGGCGAGGCGGTGGTATACGCGAAAAAGCGTTACAACGACCAGGCGATGGCGCGCGGCGCCCTCCTGAGAAAGTCGCCCGAACAAGCATTGATGACGGTCGAGACGCCAACACCCTTCCGGCTGTCCGACGTGATCGCCTTCATCGACGAGCAGCTCGGCCGCCTGGAACGCACGCAAGGGACGCTCCCCTACCGCAAGCTGAAGACGCGCATCGAAACGATGGTTGCCGACCAGCGCTACAATTTCATGTTCGGCAGCCTGACCGTTCAGGATACGATGGCCGAAATTCTGGGGCACCTGTTTCGCGTTCCCAGCGACGGCAAGCCGATCACGGTGATCGACCTTTCCGTGGTACCCGCAGAAATCCTCGACGTCGTCATATCCGTGATTTCACGCCTTGCCTTCGACCTGGCCGTTTGGAGCAAAGGCGGCCTGCCAACCCTTCTCGTGTGCGAGGAAGCGCACCGCTACGCTCCTGCCAACGAGCGCGAATTCGGGCCGACGCGCCAGGCGCTGGCGCGCATCGCCAAGGAGGGCCGCAAGTATGGCATCTCGCTGGCACTCGTGACGCAACGGCCTTCCGATCTAGATCCGACTATCCTGTCCCAGTGCAGCACGGCCATTGCGCTGCGCTTGTCGAGCGACCGCGATCAGCAGGTGATGCGTGCCTCCACCCATGAAGGCGCACTTGATTTGCTCGACTTCCTGCCTCTGCTGGGCGACCGTGAAGCCATCATCCTGGGGCAGGGCGTGTCGATGCCGATGCGCATCATGTTCGACGATCTGCAAAGCAACGCGGTCCCCCGCAACTTGAATCCTGGCTTCTCGAAAAGCTGGAAGGCACCCAACATGGACCGCGCCCAGCTCGAGCACATCGTCTCGCGCTGGCGGCAGAGCGGCCGCGAAAAGGCTTAGTCGTCCGAATCGTCGCGCCGGCGGTGGCCGCGCCCACGCGCTTCCACAGCCGCTTTGCATTCGGCCGAGAGCTGCGCCATGTGGCTCTGAAGGCACTCGCGCCGGGCACGCCCCCGCTCCTTCCCCTCACAATACTGTTGAAGGTCCGCCGCACAGGCGCGGCGCAAGCCATGGCCGCCGCCTCTCCTGCGCCCGAAATCGTTATCCGCACGGTCCCGGTCTACTTTGCGCTCTCGCTCGTGAACAGCGGTGGTCTTGTTGCCGTGCTGCTGATTGCAGGCAGAAAGCGGGACGCAGCTCAAAACCAGGATCAGCCCGAAAACCATTTTGTTCATCGGAAGCTCTCCAAATCCTTCACCTGCACGCGAGATCGGATGGTGGGCGGTACTGGGATCGAACCAGTGACCCCTACGATGTCAACGTAGTGCTCTCCCGCTGAGCTAACCGCCCGGTCCACTGACGCTATATCGTCCCACGTAAGCCACTGGCAAGGCAGCGGCCAGTCCATGGCGAAAGGATCAGGCTGCGATCATCCGCTCGACTTCCTGCACGATCTCGCGCAAGTGGAACGGCTTGGAAAGCACCTTCGCCTGTTTCGGCGCCTGGGAGGAGGGGTGTAGCGCCACCGCCGCAAAGCCCGTGATGAACATGATCTTCAGGCCGGCATCCATATCGGCAGCGCGCTTGGCCAACTCGATCCCATCCATGCCTGGCATGACGATATCCGTCAGCAGGAGGTCAAAACGGATCTCCTTGAGGCACTCATAGGCAGAAGTGCCGTCGCCAAAGTCGGTGACATGATGCCCCGCCTTGGCCAGCGCCGCAGCCAAGAATCGCCGCAGCGACTCATCGTCTTCCGCCAACAGGATCTGCGCCATAACGCCCTCAGTGGGAGTAAACCGTATATCTGCCAAACCGTAAATGCCCGTTAATTCGGCGCGGCCCCTGCGCCCTTATGACAGTTGATCGGGGGCCTTTCTGGTGGTCCAGTTCAAGCGTGGACGAAGCACAGGATAGACAGGAAGCTGCCTCCGGACAGCCCGCCATCCGGCACGATCCGGTTCTGGCGCAGCTGTATGCCACTCCTTACTCGCTCTCGGAGCCGGTGCTGCGGAGTGTACCATTCATATTCGCCTCCCCGCATTCAGGCCGCCTGTATCCACAGTCATTGCTACGCGGCAGCCGGCTTCCAGAGCATATGCTCCGGCGCTCGGAAGACGCCTACGTCGACTATCTCTTCGCGGAGATCGTGAGCGCCGGTGCGCCGCTGATCGCGGCCCGCTTTCCGCGGGCCTATGTGGATGCGAACCGCGCACCCGGCGAACTGGATGCTTCCATGTTCACGGGGCCATTGAATATGGCTGTGGAGCAGGCGAGCCCGCGGGTGAATGCGGGGCTTGGGGTGATCCCACGGCTCGTGCGGGACGGGATGGAAATTTACCGTTCGAAGTTGGCTCCATCAGAAGCCGGGGAACGCCTGTCTCGCCTGCATGCGCGCTACCACGCCGCCCTCGCCGCCCTGGTGCGCGAAAGCTGCGACCGTTTCGGCGCCGCCGCCGTGATCGACTGCCATTCCATGCCCTCGGCTGTGAGCGCTCCGGACATTGTCCTTGGCGACCGCTACGGGACGGCCGCCTCGCACTCCCTCTTGCGGCGGGCGGAGCTCGCGCTGCTCAAGCGGGGGTTCACCGTGGGACGCAACGTCCCCTATGCGGGCGGCTACACAACGCAATTGTACGGCCAGCCGGCCAGGGGCGTGCATGCGCTGCAAATCGAAGTGAATCGTGCCCTCTACCTGCATGAGGATCGGGTCGAACTCACCCCGGGATTTCGCCAGGTTCAAGACCGTCTGTTCGCCGCCATGGCGGAACTTTTGGCAATCGACGTCGCGGTACTCTGGCCCGCGGCCGGCATGCGCATTGCCGCCGAGTAGCGGCTAGCGATGGTCCGACCAGTTCGCCTGATCCGCTTCCTCGATGATGATGCGGACATAGCAGTAGCCGAGCACGTAACGGAACATCCGGCGGCAGACCTTGCCTCGGTAGTTCTCGCGCTCTCCCATGCGGCTGCGTGGGATATCTACATAATCCCCGACGTTCGGGATCACGCCGAACCCTGCGTCTTCGCCCATGACGAGATCGGCGATGCCGCCGATCTCTTCACACTGGTCGGAACCCTTGGGCAGAAACTGAAAGTCGATTTCGTATTTCACGGCTCATTCCTCGGCTTGCCGCAATGATCAACCGGGCTCGGACACGAGAGTCAACGGGTGAGGCGAAGTCTCCGAAAAAAAGGCCGCCAGAAGGGCGGCCGAGTTCAGGGAGGAAACGCCCGGAATGGGCTGGCACTGCATAGCAATATCGCTTGCCGCGCTGCAACAACATTTCACCGCGCTAGGGAAGCATAAGCCAGGTGCGCATCACATCTGGTGCAGAGCGTCGAAGCGTCCACAACAAAATGTGCCACCAGTCAGCAGATTTTTCACGAAACTGTCACCGCACCGCAACAAGCCAGTCGCGGGCGTGGGCCATGGTCAGCACGAGAGGACCAGCCGATTCGCGAAATTGACTTCGCGCACCGACAGGAGCCCTGAGTGACACAAGCGTTCATGCGGCAGGCATTCGAGGATTACTCCTCTGTCCTTCCGACCGCCTATTTCCAGCATGGCGTGACACCAGTCCGCCCCAGCCTGATCCGGCCGACGAAGCGGCACCGCACCCTCTTCATTTCGGACGTGCACCTCGGCACACGTGGCTGCAAGGCTGAGGCCCTGGCGGATTTCCTCGCCCGGAACTCCTCTGAAACGCTCTACCTGGTTGGAGACATCGTCGACGGCTGGCGCCTCAGACGGCGCTGGTACTGGCCGGAGGCGCACAGCCGCGTCCTGCATGAGATTCTTCGCAAGGTCGACGCCGGCACACGCGTGATCTACGTGCCGGGCAACCACGACGAAGCCTTCCGTGATTACTGCGGCCGCGCCATCGCCGGTGTAACGGTTCTCCGGGAAGCGATTCACGACACCGCCGACGGCAAGCGCCTTCTGGTGGTGCATGGGGACCAGTTCGACGGCGTCATCGCCTGCGCCAAGTGGCTCGCGCACCTGGGCGACGGCGCCTACACGCTGGCGCTGCGGTTAAGCGATGCACTGAGCATAGTCCGGCGCCGGTTCGGCATGCCCTACTGGTCCCTTTCGGCTTACCTGAAGCAGAAGGTGAAGAATGCCGTCGAGTACGTCTGCCGCTTTCAGGATGCGGTGGCCCGAGAAGCACGCGAGCGCGGTTTCGACGGCGTCGTGTGCGGTCATATTCATCACGCTGCGATCCAGAGAATCCAAGGAATCCTTTACCTCAACGACGGCGACTGGGTTGAAAGCTGCACCGCGCTTACCGAAGATGTCCGCGGACACTTGGAGATTCTCCACTGGGCGCCTTTCGGCCAGAACGCTGCACTCGAGCCGGTCGGGGAGATCGCAGCTCTCGCCGCCTAGCCCGTTCGTGACCGTGCAGCCGGTCACCAGGCCGGTTGAGGCCCTATCCGAAGCCGCACGTGCTCTGCGCGTGCTCCTTGTCACCGACGCCTGGGCGCCGCAGGTGAACGGCGTGGTACGGACGCTTGAGATTTTGGGCCGCGATCTCGCCGCTCTGGGACATGACGTCCGCTACGCTACGCCCGAGGGGCGCTTCACCTGGGCCATGCCGACCTATCCGGAAATCCGGCTCGCGGTATTCCCGCGCAAGAGCCTTGAGCGGATGATCGACGAGTTTCAGCCGGGTGCCATTCACATTGCAACCGAGGGGCCACTTGGCTGGGCCGCGCGCGGTATCTGCATGAAGCGCGACATCCCATTCACCACGTCGTTTCACACCCGCTTCCCGGAATATGTAAATGCGCGCTTTCCGCTCGTTTCCGAAAGCCTGGTGTACCGCTGGCTGAGGCGCTTCCACGGGCCAGCAGCAGCGGTCATGGTCGCTACTCAAACGCTTCAGGACGAGCTCGAAGCGCACGGACTCCATAATACGCGCATCTGGTCGCGCGGCGTGGACGTCGATGTCTTCCGTCCGATACCCGATGCCACGCTCCCGTTTCCGCGGCCGATCTGGCTGTACGTGGGCCGTGTGGCCATTGAGAAGAATATCGAAGCCTTTCTCGCGCTCGACCTGCCCGGCACCAAAGTCGTGGTCGGCGACGGACCCGCAAGGACCGCTTTGGAACGCAAATACCCGCAGGCGCAATTTCTCGGCGCGAAGGTTGGCGAGGAACTGGTGCGGCACTACGCGGCAAGCGACGTCTTCGTGTTCCCCAGCAAGACCGACACGTTCGGCCTGGTGGTCCTCGAAGCACTCGCCTGCGGGGTGCCCGTAGCAGCGTTTCCGGTGCCCGGGCCCAAAGATGTGATCGGCGATGCGCCGGTGGGT